>CACYXJ010000112.1 GCA_902778375.1 uncultured Erysipelotrichaceae bacterium | reverse complement strand
GCTATATCAATAAAACTTTTGTGGAAAAGCTGGGATATACCATCCCGGAGGTGCTGACCTGGGATTTTGTGTGGGAAGTGTCGGAGGCGGCTGCCGAAAAGGATGCGCAGGGAAACTATCTGATCAATGGTCAGAAGTATATGATCCCGTTTATCTATAAGTCCACAGACAATATGATGATCCAGATGCTTGCCCAGCAGGATGCCGGATATTCTACGGAGGACGGGAAGATCGAGCTGTTTAATGATGACACCAGAAAGATTCTGTTTACGGTGGCGGATCATGTGAAGACCGGAGCCTTTTCGACCTTCAAGATCTCCAGTTATCCGGCCAACTTCCTGAATGCCGGCCAGTGTCTGTTCGCAATCGACTCCACCGCCGGTTCCACCTGGATGGGAACATATGCACCGCTTTCCGATATCAGTGCCGACCGCTTCGTCGAATTTGAAACGGAAGTCATGACGGTGCCGCAGTTCGATCCCGCCCATCCGAAGATGATTTCCCAGGGACCGTCGGTATGTGTCTTCAACAAACATGATCCGCAGGAAGTTCTGGCTTCCTGGCTGTTTGCCCAATATCTTCTCAGCAACGACGTGCAGATCGCCTACGCCGAAACGGAAGGCTATGTGCCGGTCACGCTGAAGGCGCAGAACACGGATGCCTATCAGGAATATCTGTCCCTTGCCGGCAGCGACAACAACGAACACTATGATGTCAAGATCAAAGCTTCGAAGCTGCTGATGGACAATACCCGGTACACCTTTGTCACACCGGTGTTCAACGGCTCCACTTCGGTGCGTGACGCGGCCGGCCAGATGATCGAATCCGTCACCAAATCCGTGCGCCGCAAAGAAACGATTGACGATGCCTATCTCGACAATCTTTTCGCTGATGTTACCTCGCTGTACCATCTCGACAATCTGGGAAGCGCAGCCGCCGGAAAGACCGAACTGGGAGAACTGCCGGCTGCTTCAAAAGCACTGATGATTTCACTGGCAGTGATCTGGGTGCTGATGGGCGCCTATTACGGCTACGAACAGGCAAAATTACGTCGTAATAACAACAGTTGAACAAAAAAACGTCTATAATGGAAATGTAGCAGCGCTACACAAGGAGAGAAAGAAATGAAAAAGGTATTTGCTTCAGTTTTAACACTCGCTATGCTGTTTGCTGCCGGATGCGGTGCCAAGCAGGAAGAAAAACCGGCTGATACAACAGATCAGACAGCTGACGTTGAAAAGTCGGAAGGCGTTATGACCTATGCTGACTTCATGGCAGCCGAGATGGGCGAGGAAGTCACAGTCGAAGCGTTTGTTCAGGGCAAGCAGTCCTGGTGGCAGGATACAGCCACAGTGTATGCCCAGGACAAGGACGGCGGCTATCTGTTCTACAACCTGTCCTGTTCCGAAGATGACTTCAAGAAGCTGACAGACGGCCAGCTGATCAAAGTCACCGGCACAAAGACACAGTGGCCGGAAGGAACCGGCGTCATCGAAATCGCGGATGGAACATTTGAACTTGGAAATGGCAGCTGGGTTGCTCCGGCTACCGATGTGACATCCTTCCTGGGAACAGACGATCTTGTCAAATACATGAACATGAAAGTCAGCTTCGCAGGTCTGACAGTTGAGGACAAGGGCGACGGTGCTGCGTTCTATTACAACTGGGACAACTCCGGAACAGAAGGCGACGACCTGTATTTCGATGCTTCCCTGAATGGAAAGAAATACACATTCACAGTCGAATCCTATCTGACCGACAGCAATTCCGAAGTATACAATGCTGTTGAAAACCTGAAGGTCGGCGATGTCATCGATATGGAAGGCTTCCTTTACTGGTATGAAGGAATGAACCCGCATATCACATCCGTCACTGTCAAATAACAGTACTTTGTATCTCCAAGGCCGCACGAAATGAACTGCCCCATTGAAAATGGACAGCTATAAAAAACCGGTAAAAATCCTCTTGTACAATGACAGTACAGGAGGATTTTTGTATATGGCAAAGAAAGGG
>CACYXJ010000111.1 GCA_902778375.1 uncultured Erysipelotrichaceae bacterium | reverse complement strand
ATCCACATACTTCCTGTGCGTGATGATAAAGTCCACGTCACTCTCCTTCATCATATAACGGATACGCTCGATGGGGAACGACGGTTCTGCCGGAACATATGCCGCCCCGGTCTTCAGCACGGCAAGGATGGAGGCAATCATCTCCACGCTGTGGTCCATCACAATCCCGACAAAAGCTGGATTACGAGTAGGAAAACCTGAGGCGATCGTATCGGCGAGCGCATTCAACTGTGCGTAAGTCAAAGCCCTGGAATCATCCTGCACGGCCATGGCATCCGGAGTCGCCGCCACAATTTTCTTGAATTCTGAATAAATAGTTCGCATATCTATATAACCTTTAATATCTGATCGCGAAGGTACTGCCTTCCATCCGTCCGGACAGGACACAAAAAAAGCCGAAAATGTCACTTTTCGGCACTAAGTAATTCCCCGGACTGTCGTATGTCCATGTACTATTTCTCGAAAGCCTTCGCGGCTTTTTTCAGGAACTCTCCGCGGATTTCTTCCAGTGTTTTATGATTTTCCTGTTTCATAAAACCACGTCTCCTTCCTGCAATGATTACCTGTCTCTATTTTACACGAAAGATCGTCCGGAAGAAACACAGCCGCCTGTAATACCTCCATAAGAAAATGATAAGAATCCATCTTTCGTTTGTATTGTATAATCAGTTGCATACATTCCCTGATTTCGGGATATATACGGAAAGGCAGTATTTTACATGGATAGTATTTACAGCAGGACCGTCAGGATCTGTTTCACATTTCTGGCGGCTTCCACATTTCTTCTTCTGCAGGTGCGGTTTCTGGCGAATGATCTGTACAACGCCCAGGAATTTCCGCTGCCCCAGATCATCTACACACTGGCTGCATTGTTGATCACAATCGCAGGCACCAGGATATACCGGAAACATGAAAGAAAGATCAGATCGTTTCTGGTGCATCATGAAAAACACATTCTTGCCGGAACTATGGTTCTGTATCTGATCGCGCATACCGTCTTCTGCCGTCTTGCATATTTTTCCACCGGCTGGGATGCGTCGATGATTCTCTCCGCTTCCTGGCAGGAAGCGATCGGGAATCCGCAGATGATCAACATGCGCTACTTCTCCATCTTTCCGAATAACCTTCTGATCGTATGGATCTTCGCGTTTCTTCTTAAAATCAGCGGCTTTCTGTTTCATACACCGCGGCTGTTCTTCCTGACAGTTGTGCAGATCATTGAAAGCGGCATTGCGGCATTTCTTGTATATCACATTGTCAAAGAGGAAACGGAAAGCATACCGGCAGCCTTTGCGGCATATTTCCTGAGCATTCTCTTCTTCGGCTTTTCGCCATGGCATATCATTCCCTACACCGATGCCGCGGCGATCTTACTCCCGGTATTAGTATTGCGGATGTTTCAGATCAGTCTCAGAAAAGAAGGAATGATACGGTATTGTCTCTGGTTTCTGACAGGATTTCTGTCACTGGTATCCTTCCGTCTCAAACCGCAGGCATTCATTATGGCAATTGCCGGCATGATGACATATTTCTTCTGTTCACTTTCTGCCGAAAAGGACAGAATGAATTTCCTGAAAGCTTCTCTTGCCTTTGTGGTCGGGTTTGTGTCCTTCCATCTGCTGTTTCAGAACTGCATGGTTCCTTCCCTCAATATCAGAACAGATGATCAGATGGCAGTCAGTTCCGCGCATTATCTGATGATGGGACTGAATACGTCCACTGACGGTGTCTTCGCCGATGAGGATTATGATTATTCCCTTGCATTCAAAACAAAGGCAGAAAGAAACAGTGCGGATCTGAAGATGGCAGAGAAGCGTCTTCGTTCCCTGAGCTTCACGCAGCTGATCCGTCATCTTGGCCGCAAGCATCTTGTCAACTGGCATGACGGCACGTTTGGCTGGAATGGCGAAGGGCAGTTCTTCGCGCAGAAGACAGACTACGCCGAACAGCCTTTGAGCATGTTTATGACGTCGTTCATCTCTCCCGATCAGAAGCGCTATCCGCTGTTTCTTTCCTTCAAGCAATTGCTTTGGACTCTGATATTGATGCTGTG
>CACYXJ010000110.1 GCA_902778375.1 uncultured Erysipelotrichaceae bacterium | reverse complement strand
TGATACAATGTTGATTGTTTGAAAGTATACTTTCAAACTTATGATTACCAGTCAGCGAAACGTCGGTTCTGCTTACGATAAACCGAGCAATTCTTCAAGAATTTCCACGGATTCATAGACCATCCCGTCACAATGCTCTTTTTTGTTTCCGCCCCGCTGCGCGTTGACCCGAAGAAGATCCGCACACATAGTCATTCCCTCATGGTTGTCGCGGATTCTGCGAATAAATCCTGACGCATCAGACGGCTTATCCTTTCCCAGCATTCCGAGGACCATCAGACCTCCGGTAATAGCGCCGCATACGGAACCGGTCCTCATGCCGCTGCCGAAATTGGAACCCAGGCGGAATGCAGTCTCTTCATCAATTCCGAGCAGCTCTGAAAACGGCATCACAACAGCCTGTGTACAGTTATAATGACGTTCATTTGATGCTCTGAGTTCTTTTGCTCTTTCCAGATATTTTCCCATATTTTTCTCCCGTTAACAAAAGCGATTCCTACAGCAATTTCTCCTGTTAAGAAAAGCCATTCCCACAGCATGCCCGCCGGTGGGAATGGCTTTATTCTTCATCGCGCAATACTTGTGCTTAAGCTTCAGCCGGTGCTTCGTCTATATCCATCTTTGCACGGATGATCTTCTTTGTAGAGTTCTTTATGAACGGATACTTCCTGATTTTCAGGGAAGTGATAGCACGGTAGGAAGGCTGCGTCTTATTGTACGCATCCAGAATTCCCTGCAGGGCTGCCGCGACTTCCTCCGGAGAAAGTCCTCTGGCTTCGACAACGTCGGGATCCGGATAAATACGTGCCGCAAGTCCGTTCTCTTCACCGGCGATAACGACCTCGCCTACGAGATCATCTGTCAGCATTACGTTCTCGATTTCTTCCGGCGACACATTTTCACCGTTACTGAGGATAATGAGATTCTTCAGACGGCCTGTGATATAAAGGTAACCGTCCTCATCAATGTGTCCAAGGTCTCCTGTGCGAAGCCATCCGTCCATGAATGCCTCTTCTGTTTCCTTCGGCATCTTGTAATAGCCTTTCATGACATTGGAACCCTTGACCTGAATCTCGCCGTCCACAAAACGTACCTGCATATTGGCAAGAACTTTGCCTACGGAACCCGGCTTATTGCCGTTCTGACCGTTTGTGCTGATCGTAGGTGAGCATTCGCTCATACCGTAGCCTTCGCATACTTTAATGCCGTACTCTTCGAATAATGTGATATAAGCGGGATCAAGATGAGCACCTCCGGAGAAAATGTACTCCAGGTTCTCACCAAGCACCTGCTTTGCAACCTCTCTCTTCGGAACATCGGGATTTACGGCTGCAAGACGCTTGCCGATTGTCTCGATCATAAGCGGTACCATAAGCAGGATCTGCGGCTTAACGATTCCGATATTTCTGATCATGTGAAGCAAGGTATCATTGATATACAGCGTTGCTCCGGATGAAAAGCCTTTGAGCCAGTCCATGACGAGGCAGTATGCGTGATGTACCGGAAGTACTGAAAGCATTGTTGTGCCGGGCTCAAAATTGACAATAACATTTGTTACGTCATCATACAGGTTTTGCTGACTCAGCATAACTCCCTTGGGCTTTCCTGTCGTACCTGATGTGAAAATAATAGTACTGACGTCATCCGGCTCAGGACGCTTTTCATCAGGTATCGCTTCCCCGCTCTCATCAGCTATGAACTCTTTGAATGAGAGGATCGAGGGATCCTTCGACGGCTCCTGATTAAGAATTACATAAAGGCGAACAGCCGGGCAATTTTCTTTAACAGTATCAATCAGCGACGCAAGCTTCGGAGCAATGAAAAGGGCTTCTGAATCCGAGCGGTTGATCAGATCGCAGAGCTCCAACGGCGGAAGGAGCGGATCGAGAGGAACTGCAGTCATTTTCGCACTTACGATTCCGAGATACGTGGCAATCCACTCATAGGCGCCGCTGCCGATCATCGCAATCTGCTTTCCTTCGAAACCGTTTTTCAGAAGAGCAGAAGCTACTTTGTTTCTGTCACTGTTCAACTCCGCATATGTTTTTTCGGGAATCTGTTTCTTTACGATCCAACGGACAGCCGGAGTATCCGGATACTTTTCGACCGTATTCTCCAGCAGATTTGCAATAATGTGTTCATTGGCCATGATTTTTCTCCTTTTCTCGCAAAAGGTCTCAGACGTTATTTATTCCTCG
>CACYXJ010000109.1 GCA_902778375.1 uncultured Erysipelotrichaceae bacterium | reverse complement strand
AACATATGATTCTCTCCATGATTTTTGAAACAGGAACACTGTATTTTCATAATGTCACGGAGTATAATATTTGTGGTTAATAGGAGGACTTATGACTAGAGAAAACAAAAAAGTTTTCGATGCTATGGATGGTAATACCGCTACTGCCCATTCCGCGTATGCGTTCACGGAAGTAGCCGGTATCTATCCGATTACACCATCTTCCCCGATGGCAGAGCACACTGATGACTGGGCAACTGCAGGCCGTGTCAACGTATTCGGCGACAAGGTCAAGGTAGTTGAAATGCAGGCTGAAGGCGGCGCTGCCGGCACAATTCACGGTGCGTTACAGGCTGGTTCCCTGGCTGCTACATTCACAGCTTCCCAGGGCCTGCTGCTCATGATCCCTAATCTCTACAAGCTCAAGGGCGAAATGCTCCCCGGCGTTATCCATGTCGCAGCACGTTCCCTGGCAACGCACACATTAAGTATCTTCGGTGATCATCAGGACGTTTATGCATGCCGTCAGACCGGAATCGTCATGATGTGCTCACATTCCGTTCAGGACTGTATGGACCTGGCCGGCGCCGCTCATCTGATCGCGATTGACGGTTCCGTACCTGTCATGCACTTCTTCGATGGTTTCCGTACATCCCACGAAGTAGACAAGATCGAAGTCATGGACTATGACTTCCTCAAGAGCCTGCTGCCGATGGACAAGCTCGAAGCTTTCCGCGCTGCTGCTCTGAACCCGCACGGAAATGCAATTACCCGCGGCGGTTCCCAGAATGATGACATTTACTTCCAGGCTGCCGAAGCCCAGAACGAACACTATAACGCAGTTCCGGATATCGCCGCCAAGTACTTCAAGGCAATCAGCGAACATACCGGCCGCGACTACAGACCGTTCGTCTATGTCGGTGCTCCGGATGCCGAGCGCGTTATCATCGCCATGGGTTCTGTTACCGACACAGTCACCGAAACGATCAACACTCTGGTCGCAAGAGGCGAGAAGGTCGGTCTGATCAAGGTTTACCTGTATCGTCCGTTCTCCCAGAAGTATCTGGAAGATGTTCTGCCGGCAACCGTCAAGAAGATTGCCGTTCTCGACAGAGCAAAGGAACAGGGCGCAAGAGAACCGCTGTTCCTGGATGTCTGCTATGCCCTGAGAAAGCATAAGGATCTGACAATCGTCGGCGGCCGTTATGGTCTGTCTTCCAAGGACACCAACCCGTCCCATATCAACGGCGTCTTCGAAGAACTGAAGAAAGACGAACCGAAGGAAGAATTCACGATCGGCATCGAAGACGATGTCACCAACCTGTCTGTCGCTCCGGTCGACATCACTGTTGACAGCGACTACACAAGCTGCCTGTTCTACGGTCTCGGTTCCGACGGTACTGTCGGTGCCAACAAGAGCACCGTCAAGATCATCGGCAACAACACCGATCTGTATTCCCAGGCATACTTTGCATACGACTCCAGAAAAGCCGGCGGCGTCACCCGTTCGCATCTGAGATTCGGCAAGAGCCCGATCCACAGCCCGTACTACATCGACAAGGCTGACTTCATCTCCTGCTCGCTGGAATCCTACTGCTTCAAGTTCGACATGGTCCGCGACCTCAAGGAAGGCGGAACATTCCTGCTGAACACAACGATCCCGGCTGAAGAGATCGAAAACAGACTGCCGAACAGAATGCTGGCAGGCCTGGCAAAGAAGCATGCCAAGTTCTACATCATCAACGCCAACGCCATCGCTCAGGAAACACACATGGGCCGTCATACCAACACGATCCTGCAGAGTGCGTTCTTCGCCCTCAACGAGCAGATCATGCCGTATGCCAAGTCCATGGACCTGATGAAGGATTCGGCAAGACACACCTATGCCCGTAAGGGTGAAGATGTCGTCAACAACAACATCGCTGCCATCGACCGCGGCAAGAGCGGTCTGGTGGAAGTAACCGTCAAGCCGGAATGGGCTGATCTGACCTATGACAAGAGCCTGATCGTCAAGACCGGTGATGAATACTTCGACAACAACCTGCAGAGAATCAACGCTCTGGAAGGTTATGACATGCCGGTATCCTCTTTCCTGAAGTACGGCGTCCTCGACGGATCGATTCCGGAGAACGTTTCCTTCCGTGAAAAGAGAAACATCGCTGCCCAGGTTCCGACATGGGATGCCAGCAAGTGCGTCGAGTGCGGCAAGTGCGCATTCGCGTGCCCGCACGCAACCATCCGTCCGTTCCTGATGACACCGGAAGAACTGGCAAAAGCAGAGGAAATCGCCAAGGAGAACGGCGTCGAATTCA
>CACYXJ010000108.1 GCA_902778375.1 uncultured Erysipelotrichaceae bacterium | reverse complement strand
TTGTCGGGATACTTTTCGATCAGGTAATCATCCAGCTTGATCAGATTCGGCAGGCCGGATTCGAAGATGCTGTAGGTATCCAGCAGCAGTGAAACATTGTCCGGATACGTATCGGCATATGCCTTGAATGCCTCGAATTCGCTCGGGAAGAATTCGATGAAGGAATGGGCAATCGTTCCGACCGCCTTGACATCCGGTCCGAATTTCATCTCCGCCAGGCAGTTTGCCGTGCCGATGCAGCCGCCGAGGATCGAGGCATAGGCACCGTCGTTGCCGGCAGATTCGCCCTGGGCACGTCTGGTTCCGAATTCCATGACATTGCGCGGCGTGTGGGTGTTCAGGCCGGTGATCCTTGTCGCCTTGGTGGCGATCAGGGAATGGAAGTTCATTGTCTGCAGCAGATAGGTTTCAATCAGGATTGCACCGACCATGTCGCATTCGATTCTTACCATCGGAACCTGCGGATAGCACACGGTTCCTTCCCTGAGCATGTAAACATCGCCCTTCCAGCGGTAAGTTCTCAGGTAGTCAAGGAATTCCTCGCTCATACCCTTGGTGCGCAGCCAGACGATATCCCGCTCGTTGAAATGGTAGTTCTGCAGGAAGCGGACCAGTTTGTGCTGGCCGCAGCTGATCGAATAGCCGAGATTGTCGGGATTCTTCCGGAAGAACATGTCAAATACCATGACGACGTCCTTGTAGCCGTGCATGAACAGGGAATTCGCCATTGTGAATTCGTAGAAGTCCGTGACCATCGCCGGATTGTCATAGTCTTCATCGGGAACGTAGGGTTCAACTTTGATTTCGCTCATGATTTTTCTCCTTGCATGATTTATATTTTCTCTTCCAGGAAGGAATACAGCGGATTGAAGCGGAACAGTTCCGCAGCCTTGCCGCCGGTCGCGCATTTCTTTCCGGTCGCTTTCAGCATTTTCCGTATATCCCGGCGGAAGTTGCCGGTGTCTGTCGTACGGCCTATGATCGCTTCATAGACCGTCTGAGCCTGGCGCAGGGTGAATTCCTCCGGCAGCATGTTGAACAGGATGCCGGTCGAGGCAGCCCGGTGCTGCAGCTGGTCCATCGCCATGTTGATCGCCTTGATATGATCGCATGCCAGTCTGGCGTTGCTGTCGGGATTGAGTACCGATCTGGTCTCGACATAATTGGATCTGACGCTGTCGGTGACATCATAGATCATATGGATGTTCTTCTCCGGCAGATCCATGCGGATCACCGATTCCCGTCCTTCATCGCCGGTATGGACCGTGATCTTGCTGATGGTGAACCATCCTGTCTCTTCCGCGTCGTCGCCGGCTGCCGTATTGCGGATGTTTTCCTCCGGTGTCATCGAGAGATATGCCGTCGTGATGATCCGGGTACGGGGATCGCGGTCGGCATTGCCGAAGGTATACAGCTGTTTGAAATATGTATGATCGGTAATGTTGGTCTCCTCGGCAAGTTCTCTCTGTACGGCCGTTTCCATGTCTTCATCAAAATTGATGAATCCGCCCGGCAGTGCCCAGTCGTGAATGAAAGGATGATCCTTTCTCTTGACCAGAAGGATCTTGAGACTGCCGCCGCTGATCGTCATCAGGATCATGTCCACGGTATTGCTCGGTCTTCTGTATTGTGTTTCGTCATAGGCTGCCAGAAACTCTTCAAGCGTCTGGCCCCGGGCATTCACTTCGTTCATGTCCGCACCTCCTAATAGTCTTTTTGACTATTTAAATCATAGTCCATGTCCGCAGCACTGTCAACTGTGCCCAGGCATCCTTTGCCAGATACGATGTCCGTTATCTTCATATACGTCTTCTGTTTCCCGAAAGCCGCATCTTCGATACAGGGATTTCGCTTTTTCAGCAGGCGTCAGACGGACTGTCTGCCGGGGAAACATACTGATCAGTTCCCTGAGCGCATTCTCTCCCAGTCCGTTTCCTCTCGCCTCTTTGATCACATACAGATCTGCCAGCCAGATACAGTCGTCCTCATGACGGATGATCATAAAACCTCTTCTGTCACTGATCCAGAAAAGCCGGCACGGTCTTTCCCGGCGTAAAAAAGCTTTCATGATATCCTGATATGCTTCTCCACTTTCCAGATACTCCATGCGCAAAGGATCGCCCTCTTCCTCAATATAGCTTTCATACAGTTCAAAAAAGGCATCCGCGTCTTTGTCGATCTCTGCTTCTGTCAGAACAGTCTGATGATCTTTATCATTCTCTTTCATTGCCATCATTATAAAAGAAAGGGGCTGTAACGAATAGGTAATTGATGATCACTCATCAGTCACCTTGAGGTTACACCTCTTTTTTTAATTGCTAAGACTGATATATTCATGTTCAA
>CACYXJ010000107.1 GCA_902778375.1 uncultured Erysipelotrichaceae bacterium | reverse complement strand
TGCCGCCGATAAAGAAGGCAATCAGGAACAGCGCTCCTGCAATGATTCCGATGATGGTCTTAGACGCCACATAGTCGGTTTTCCGAGCGCGGACGGTGAACAGGTTCTTTGCGTAACCGCTGCGGAAATCCTCTGCAGTAAAGAGGCAGACGAATACTGCCATCATAAAGTACATGAGGTTGATGTTCATCATTGCCGTCATATCCATCATGCCGGCTCCGGCTGCAGCAGCGTCTCCGCCGCCCATGGCACTGGCCATACCGGCCATCATGGTACCGAGATTTGAACTTTCCGAGCCGATGATCTGCCATGTGTTCGTAATCATTGCTCTTCCCTCACCACCGAAGCCGGAAGTCATCACGAGCACAAGGACAGGAATCACGAAGGCGATACCGAGGCAGATCCAGAACAGCGGTGTGCCGAACATTCTTCTGGCATCCACCCGGAACATACTGTTAAGTGGTATGAATATTTTGATGATTTTGCCTCCTTACTTAATCATCCGAAATCGTTGGTAAGAAATCGTGTACTCTATATTCTTGCTGCCAATGAACAGTGGGACGATGAAAATCGTTTTGATGCAATTCTTAATGATTTTCTTGCTCATGTCATTGATTGAACAGGATATAGCTGAAACTGAAAAAGCATTGACATTGTGAATTCCCGTTTGTCGAGAGGAATCGGATACAAACCTAAAAAAGCTTTAGAGGTCGAGGAGTCATTCGTTCCCCGGCCTCTTTTTCTATGTTGACGCCTGCAACCGTCAACATGCCTGTCCGTAGGCATGAAGCATATATTCAAAATGACTATTGACTACCGAACGTACGTTAGGTATAATAGGCGGTGTAATTCAGCATCGCTACTATTTCGGAAAGAGGGCAAAAAGTATGGAAAAGAGCAACACACGGGAAGAAATACTGGAGGCAGCGCTGGATCTGTTCGCTGTCAATGGATATGAAGCAACCAGTATCTCGCAGCTCGCCGATGCGGTAGGGATCCGTAAGGCCTCCCTTTACAGCCACTTTGCCAATAAGCAGGATATTCTGGATACTGTCATTGAAACCGTTCTGAAAGGATATGCTGACCATTCGATCTTTGTACGTGCTGACTGGGACAATCCGGAATTCACAAAAGATAAGACCGGCATGACTACAGAAGATGTGGCAAAGCTCATTCAGGGACAGCTGCGCTACATCCTGCATGACCCGCACATCAGCAGGGGCAGGAAGATGCTCATGATCGAGCAGTTCCGCAATGCAGAACTGGCGGAGCTTCAGACGAAGCAAAATTACCGGGATGTCTTGAACTATTTTACGGGAATGATGAGATTTCTGATCCGCGAAGGTGTTTTGAAAGATGAGGATCCTGAAATTATGGCAGCTCAGTTCTCATCACCGATCACCGTCTGGATCAACCTGTGCGATCGGGAACCGGAGCGCGAGGACGAAGTCATGGAACTGGTCAGGAAACATGTGATGCAGTTCTTTATGATCTATCGGAAGTAGATCCTTTTGAATGGGAATTTACGATGAAAAATAAAGCATTTAACCCGGACAATGAGCCGGTGCTGAGGCGGCAAGGGAGGATCGTTCCTGTGGATCCGTCGAACCTGTCAGATGCGGCGGCAGTACACGCTTTAGCGTGGCAGGCGTCGCACCAGGCCTTTTGTTCGCTCGATTTTATTCAGCTTCACACGCCGGAGCGTCAGGCAGGTTATCTCAAAAGCAAGCTGGATACGGGCAGCAGAATCTATCTGCTGCTTACAGACGAACCGGTGGGCATCGTTTCCGTAACTGGAAGCCTGATCGAAGATCTGTATGTGCTTCCGGAAAGACAAAACCTGGGATACGGAACGGAGCTGCTGCAATTTGCCATGGAGCAGTGCATAGATACGCCGACGCTTTGGATCCTCGAAAACAATGCGGGGGCAAAACGCCTGTATGAGAGGCTGGGATTTTTTGAAACGGGAAGAAGACAAATTGTCAGAAACGGACTCGATGAGATCGAACTGTCATTTGAAAAAGGGACCAATGGAAACGGAACGACTGATCCTCGATTCGATCCGAGAATCGGATAAAGAGGACTATTTTATCAACATCTCCCACGACAAAAAGGTGCTGGAGACTTTTATCTGCCGATATGCGGAGACATTGGAGGAATTCGACTTTTCTTCCTACCCGGGAAGGCAGGACCTGTTTGCGATCCGGCTGAAGGAGACCGGGCGTCTCATCGGGATCGTCAATTACTTCGATGAAAAGGACGGCGCCTGCGAGATCGGATACGGGATCGGCTCCGGTTACTGGGGACACGGCTACGTCACCGAGGCAGTCAGGCGCTTTCTGGCGTACTTGTTCCGGGAAA
>CACYXJ010000106.1 GCA_902778375.1 uncultured Erysipelotrichaceae bacterium | reverse complement strand
ACCCCGAAGGCGGCACCCGCAATTACGCATTCAGCAGCCGGGATACCCACTCGGAACTGTATCAGGCAGTCGGGCTGGTGCGCGGCGTGCGCCGTCCGGTCCACGGTTATTTCCTGCGGGCGGAGAGTTTTTACAATGTCGCGACCCAGGAAGAGGAATACAGCAAGCTTGCCGGTTACCAGGCGCATTTCCATGAGAAATCGCACGGTGAAAGCTTTCTTGCCCTGGCCAGGGACAATTTCACCGGCGGCGGACTGTATTTCCTGGATGAACCGGAAGCGGCGTTGTCCGCTCAGGGGCAGCTGAGTCTTCTGCTGAAGATCCATCAATGTGCAAAGAACGGTGCCCAGTTTGTCATTGCCACCCATTCGCCGATCTTTCTTTCCCTGCCGGAAGCTGAGATCCTGTATTTCAATGACGAAGGGGTGCATCCCTGCGCCTATGAGGAGACCGACAGCTACCGGATCTATGAGATGTTTCTGAGCAACCGGCAACAGGTCCTGCATCATCTGTTTGCCGAAGAAGAATAAAATGTCGTTTGTCAGGCGACCGGTGAAACCCGGCGCTTTTCTATAATGAGAACGGAAACAGGAGGTGATGTATATGTTAGGTGCATTGATCGGAGATATGGTCGGAGCTCCCTATGAATTCGACCGCGGCAGAAAAACCAAGGAATTTCCGCTGTTCATAAAATATTCGCAGTTTACCGACGACAGCGTCATGAGCATCGCTGTTGCCGAGGCACTGCTGTCCTGCGGCAGGGATGCGGATGATGAAACAATTCAGAAAGCATGTATCGACAGGATGCAGAAATGGGGCAGGGCTTATCCGGATGCTGGATACGGCGCAAGATTCATTGACTGGATCTTCACCGATGATCCCAAGCCCTACAGCAGCTGGGGAAACGGCAGCGCTATGCGTGTCTCTGCCGCCGGCTGGCTTTACGATTCTCTGGAAAGAACAAGGCATGTTGCCGGACTGACAGCGTCCGTCAGCCATGATCATCCGGAAGGAATCAAAGGGGCACAGGCGACAGCTGAAGCGATCTGGCTTGCCCGCCACCATTACAGCAAGGAAGAAATCAAAGAACGGATCGTCAGTGATTTCGGTTATGACCTTTCCCGGACATGCGATGAGATCCGGCCGTACTATCATCATGTGGAATCCTGTCAGGAAACGGTACCGGAAGCAATCACGGCATTTCTTGAAGGCAATGATTTCGAGGATGTGATCCGCACCGCCGTATCGCTGGGCGGAGACTGCGACACCCTGACCTGCATTGCCGGCAGTATTGCCGAAGCATACTACGGGATCCCGCAGGAAATCAAAGATGAAGCGAAAAGAAGACTGCCGGAAGAAATGCTGGAAGTCCTTGCCCGGATGGGAGAGTAATTGATTATAATAATCCTTGCAGGAGGTGTTCATATGGAAATCACAGTCAACGGAGTCAGATTGTTTTATGAACAGACCGGCAGCGGCAGACCGCTGATCATGGTCCACGGCAACAGCGAGGACCATACGATCTTTGACGAGGCTGTCGAGGTGCTCAAGGACAGATTTACCTGCTATGCCATCGATTCCCGCTCGCACGGCAGCAGCGAAACCGTGCCGGAACTGCATTACGAAGACATGGCGGACGACGTCGTTGCACTGATCGAAGCGCTCGACCTGCAGCATGTCGTTTACTATGGCTTCAGTGACGGCGGCATCATCGGTCTTTACGCGGCTGTAAAATGTGACAGGATCGAGGAAATGATCATTTCCGGAACCAATATCACACCCCAGGGTGTCGCCGCGCCGATGCGCTATCTGATCAGAACGATCAATTTCCTGCATAAGGACCCGAAGATGAAACTGATGCTGGAAGAACCGAATATCGATCCGGCGATGCTGCATCAGATCAAAGCCAGGACACTGGTGCTGGCCGGTGCCAAAGACGTGGTCAGGGAAGAGGAGACACTGAAGATCGGTGCCAACATCCCTCATGCCACAGTCAGGATCCTGCCGGGAGAAGGCCATGGCAGCTATATCGTGCACAAAACAAAAATCGCGGAACTGATCGCGGAATTCACATCAGGAGGAAGACAATGAAAACAGCCAAAGAAATGCTCGCAAACATTGAAATGATGGAACAGTCCAGGGACAAACTGCTGAAAGCGGCACAGGAGCTGCGCAGCACCTATGGCGAAGGCGTGGAAAAGGACGCCCTGACACTGGAAGGTCTGGCAGCCCAGACGGAGGAACTGATCGAACAGGGATATGATCTGTATCATGACTGTCTGACCAGCGGTGAGGCAGTCCTCGCCGAGTCCTTCGACGATATCAAGGAGGATCTGGATTTCATCATCGGCTGCGCCGAGGCGATCGCCAAGCGCAAGTACAGCGCCTAGAAAAAACTGCGGGCAGATGGAAAACAGAGTATAATAGAGATACAGGAGAAAGAACATGCAGTGTAAGAGATGTG
>CACYXJ010000105.1 GCA_902778375.1 uncultured Erysipelotrichaceae bacterium | reverse complement strand
CAGGAAGATGCAGCCGAACCTGAGAGCGGTTCCGTTTGTCATCGATCCGTTTGCGGTAAAGCATGTCGATGCCGTCCTTGCGACCCATTATCATCAGGACCACATGAGCGCCGAATTCGCCGCCCATGTCATTCAGTCCGGCATGACGACGACCAACGAGAAGGGCGAAGAAATCCCGGTTCCGTTCATCGGACCGAAAAAGTCGGTGGAATACTGGCTGAGCTGGGGTGTGCCGGAAGACAGATGCATTACCGTCAAGCCGGGCGATGTCATCAGGATCAAAGACCTTGAGATCGTTGCCCTGGATTCCTTTGACCGCACCTGCATCGTCACAACGGATTCCCAGGGACCGGACAGAGAAGACCTCTACGGAAAGTGTCCGACCGACATGGACGACAAGGCAGTCAACTACCTGGTCAAGACTCCGGGCGGAAACATCTATCACAGCGGCGACTCCCATTACTCTATTTACTTTGCCAAGCACGGCAAGGATTTTGACATCGATGTCGCCTTCGGTTCCTTCGGCCTGAATCCGGTCGGCATCCAGGACAAGATGGAAGCCACCGATATCCTGCGTATGGCGGAAGCACTGCGTTGCAAGGTCGTCATTCCGATTCACTACGATGTCTGGACCAACTTCATGGCTGACGTCAATGAAATTAAGGTTCTTTACAACATGCGCAAAGACAGACTGGATTACGGATTCCATCCGTTCTTCTGGGAAGTCGGCGGCAGATATATGTATCCGCAGGACAAGGACAGACTTGCCTACCATCACGACCGCGGATTCGACGACTGCTTCGATTACGAAGCCAATGTTCCGTTCCGCTCCGTCCTGTAAGGAAAGGACGAACCGTGAGCATTCTTGTTCTGGATATCGGCACCACCAGCATGCGCGGTATCCTTTACGAAAAGAACGGAGAGAAGATCGCTTTGAGCCGCCGGGACAACCATCTTGTTTTTCTCGGCGACAGCCTCATCGAGGAAGATCCGCAGGAATTTGCGGACAATACCCTGTCCATCATCCGGGAACTGCTGCAGACGTATCCGGCCGATCTGGTCGAAGCGGTGGCTGTCACATCCCAGCGTTCCAGCATCATACCGGTCGATATCAGCGGTCATCCGCTGCTGCCGACGATCATGTGGCAGGACACCCGTAACCGTTCCATCTGCAACGAACTTTCGGTATATAATGCCCGTCTGTTCCAGCTGACCGGAGCGGAAGTCAGTACGGTCTTTTCCGGATCCAAGATGACATGGATCAGAAGGAACCAGCCGGAAATCTACCAGCGCGTCCATAAATTCCTGAATATCCCCGAATATGTATGTTTCGGCATGACCGGCAGATTCGTATCCGACACGACATATGCCAGCCGTACCGGTCTTTTCGACCTGCGGAAGGGCATATGGCATCCGGAACTGCTGCGTCTTTATGAAGTGGAAGAAGACAAGCTGTGTGAACTGAAAGAGCCGGGGGAAACAGCCGGTCATATCACTGAAACCTATGCCGGACTGAGCGGCCTGAAAGCCGGTATTCCGGTACTGCACTGCGGCGGCGACCAGCAATGTGCCGCCATCGGTCACGGTATTCTGGAAGAAGGGGATCTTTCCATTACCATGGGAACCGGCGGATTCATCGCCGCGGCCTGCGACAGGCTGCCTCCGACACTGCCGGAGCGGATGATCTGGAACCGTTCATCGATTGCCGGACACTTTATCATGGAAGCCAACGTACTCAGCTGCGGAGCGGCACTGGAATGGTGCGCCCGGGAACTGTACGGCATGGAAGTCATCGACTACGGCAGACTGGAAGAAGAGATCCGTAAGGAGAACTTTGTCAGCAGCTGTCTGGTCGTACCGTATTTCAGCGGCCGGGGAGCGCCTGACTGGGATCCTGAAGCCCGGGCGGTATTCGCCAATATCACGACCGCGACAAGACGCAGCGAAATCTTCAAGAGTACGATGGAAAGCATCTTCATGGAGATCGCCGGTCATCTGAACGATTTCGAAAGGGAAGTGCCGATCCGCAATATCTACTGCGGCGGCGGCATGACCGCCAGCCCGGCTCTCAACCAGCTGCAGGCGGATGTTTACGGAAGACCGGTCATCTGCACCGACGATCCGGAAGCGACCGGACTGGGCTGTCTGACTGTGGCCCTGGCGGGACTTGGTGAATATGCCTCGGCGGCGGAAGCGTGGAAACATCTTTCCATTGAACGGAAACTGACGGAATATAAGCCGGATCTGAGAAAGAGCCGGCAGTATGAAGACAAAAGACGACAGATGGAGGCGCTGTATCAGAGCGTCAGGAGAGGAAACAGATCATGAGAGCAGAAAAGAAAGTCATCGGCAGTCTGAACAAATGCTATGCCGTATGCCGTTTCACATATGATGGCGAAGACCACCTGGTCGTGGCCGCCGAAAAGCAGGATCCCTGCTATGCATTTACCCTTGACGGCAGAAAGACCGACACCCTCTGGGAAGGTCCGGGCGGGGTCATGACACTGCTGCCGTATCCTGATGCGGAAGACACTCTGCTTGCCATCCGGAAATTCTATTCGCCGAACGATTCGGCTGAAGCATCGATCGTCTGGTATGAGAAAAAAGGAAGCGAGTGGGTCTGCAATACCCTGTGCGATCTGCCGTTTGTCCACCGCTTCGGCATTGTTGAAAGAAACAGCCGGAAAT
>CACYXJ010000104.1 GCA_902778375.1 uncultured Erysipelotrichaceae bacterium | reverse complement strand
TCAACATCGTTTCTGCGGAATGTATAGCTGAGGGTGGGGCGGGTGAAACTGCGGGGGTGGATAGTGAATTCACCACGTGCCATCATGCGTTTACCTAATCGTAAAGTGATATCGGTATTGATCGGAACTGCCGTCTTCAAAGGAATGTCCAGTCCCAACTGTACGGCAGCGTGCTCTTCAGCGAATCGAAGCCGATCAGACGGATGACTTCCTCGTCGATATCCGCCGGTCTTTCGATATCCGTACGGTAGCTTGGAATATGGCAGATGATTTCGTCACCGTTGACTTCCGGCTTGAAATCCAGCCACTTGAGTGCTTCCGTGACCTGTTCCATCGTGAACTCTGTGCCGAGCAGGTCGTTGCAGTGGGACAGGGTCTCCTTTACGACGACCGGCTGATAGCTGTGGTCGCCGCAGAGGATCGTCTCTTCGAAGCCGGATGCGTCGGCGTATTTTTCCAGCAGCTGCACGGAACGGTCGACAGCCTTCTTCATGCTCAGCGGTTCGATTCCCTTGGTGAAGCGCTGGGCTGCCTCGGTGATCAGGTTGAGGCGGATGGATGTGCGGCGGACGCTGACAGCGTTGAAGTTTGCCGCTTCGATGAAAATTCCTTCTGTCGTTTCGTCGATCATCGATTCCTCGCCGCCCATGATGCCGGCAATACCGGTGGCTTCGCCGCCGGTCGTGATCAGCAGGTCACCCTTTTTAATATCGAACTGTTCGCCGTCCAGTGCTGTCATCGTCAGTTCGCGGTCATCGACGACCGTGATATCCCCTGCCGACAGTTTGGCCAGGTTGTAGTAATGCAGGGGCTGGCCGGTTTCCAGCATGACGAAGTTGGAGATGTCGACGACGTTGTTGATGGAATTCATGCCTGCCGCGTGCAGGTAATTGACCATCCACTTCGGGGAAGGACCGACCTTGACATGATTGACGACCTTGCCGGTGAATGCCGGACATTTATCGGTATTGCTTGCGACCCTGAAGGATGTCGGTGTGCCGGTGTCGGCTTTGCCTTCATAATCCGGCCATCTGACTTCGCGGTGCAGGATGGCGCCGACTTCCTTCGCCATGTTCCACATGGCGGAGCAGTCCGCCCGGTTGGGGGTCAGGGAAACGTCGAGGATCGTATCGTCAAGACCGAGATACCCGAAGACGTTTCTTTCGCCGACCGGAGCATCGGCAGGAAGTTCCTCGATGCCGGAAAGCTGGTATTCCGTCAGGTTTTTCTTATCCACGCCCAGTTCATACAGGGCGCACAGCATACCGTTGGATTCATACCCGCGCAGCGGTTTGGCGGTAATGGTGCCGCCCGGCAGTTCGGCGCCGGGAAGAGCGGCAATGACCTTGAGGCCCTTGCGGCAGTTGGGGGCGCCGCAGACGATCTTGGTGACATCTTCCGGGTTCGGTCCGATCCTTGTCACGGTCGCATGCAGATGGGTTTCCGGGATATCTTCGCATTCGACGACTTCGCCGATGACCAGGTTGGTGCCCTGCGCCATCGGTTCGACGCCTTCCACTTCAAGGCCGGCTGTCGTCATCTTTTCAGCCAGTTCTTCAGGAGTGATGCCGGAAAGATCGACATACTCGCTCAGCCATTTGTAACTTAATCTCATTTCCGTTTCCCTCCTTAGTCAAAACGGTCAAAATTCTTCAGGAATCTGACGTCGTTGATATAGAAATTGCGGATATCGTCGATACCGTATTTCAGCATGGCAATACGTTCAAGACCGATACCAAAGGCGAAGCCGGTGCACTTTTCGGAATCGAAGCCGTTCATTTCCAGTACGTGGGGATGAACCATGCCGGCGCCGAGGATCTCGATCCAGCCCGAGCCCTTGCAGACCGAGCAGCCCTTGCCGTTGCAGAACGGGCAGGAGACATCGACTTCGACGGACGGCTCCGTGAACGGGAAGTAGGACGGACGGAAGCGGATCTGTCTGCCGTTTCCGAATACCGTGTTGGCCATGTGTTCCAGTGTTCCCTTCAGGTCGGCCAGGGTGATATGTTCGCCGACGACCAGACCTTCACACTGCATGAACTGATGGGAATGGGTCGCATCGTCGTCATCTCTGCGGTACACCTTGCCGGGGCAGATCAGCTTGATCGGTGTCTGGCCTTCCGCCTTTTCCAGTTCGCGCATCTGCATCGCCGTCGTGTGGGTGCGCAGCAGCGTGTTGGGGTCGACATAGAAGGTATCCTGCATGTCGCGGGCCGGATGGTCCTTCGGAATGTTGGCAAGTTCGAAGTTGTAGTGATCCAGTTCGACTTCCGGACCTTCCGCCACTTTATAGCCCATGCCGATAAAGAGGTCTTCGATTTCCTGCTGGATCATGAACAGCGGGTGCATCGTGCCGATACTGTGCTTTGTGCCCGGCAGCGTGATATCGATCTTCTCTTCCACCAGCCGTGCCGCCAGAGCTTCCTTCTGCAGTTCTGCCTGCCGCTTCTCCAATGCTTCGCTGACAGTCTGCTTGCAGACATTGACCTTCTGGCCGAAGGCCGGCTTCTCCTCTTTCGGCAGAGATTTCATTTCGCTCATCAGTGCCTGAATGTCGCCCTTCTTGCCAAGATAGCGGATCCTGGCCTGCTGCAGGGCATCGAGATCGGCAGCTGCGGCAATCGCTTCAAGAGCCTGATTCTGTACTTCTGTGATCTTGTCCATTTCTTTCTTTCCTCCAACAAAAAACGTTCCTGCGAAAACACAGGAACGCATGACACGCGGTACCATCCTGATTCATGTCCAATATGCGGACATGCACCTCAGTTGACTCGTAACGGGAGCATCCGGAGGGGATTGGCCTCACTGGAAAAGTGAATTCGCCGCCGCTAGGACAGGATCTTTTCAGCCTTGGGATCCCTCTCTTGGACTTCGCACTGCGGGTACTGGTCTTTTCTTTATAACGTTTTCAACAACTTGATTATAGAAGAATCATATTTTTTTGCAAGATGCAGAAACAGGACGAAAGGAAAGAAAAAGAGCGTGCGAAGTGAAAAGTTAACTTCCACTTTCAGGGGCTGAAAGTGGAAATCACTCGTACAGTAACTTCCGGTTGAAGTGACTCATACAGAATACAGATAA
>CACYXJ010000103.1 GCA_902778375.1 uncultured Erysipelotrichaceae bacterium | reverse complement strand
AACACCCGCAGATCCGGCACATTCCGTTCAGAAGCATGTCACAGTCCCGGCATTCAGCCAGCCGTTTTTCATATACGGATTCCTCCACCTTCAGTTCCGGTTCAATCCGGTCGATATATCTACGAAGATTCCCGAAAAACTCTTCCTGCGTGCCCATATCCCGAAGGAGGCATTTCCTGCAGAAATTCTTCGTCCCGGCAGCGTTATCCATATGTCCACCTTTCATAAGATTTCACAGATTCCTCCCGGCTGTCCGCCATCAGAATAGGTTCTTGCAAATGACCGGCTTTTCGATGAACCGGAAAGATCTTATCATGCTTTTTTCTGTTGGAAACGATCCCTGCTCTTCTTGTCGGCGGATGCTTCCACGATCTCGCCAGCCTTGGTAAGAGCCATCTTGGTAAGCATCGGACCGATCAATTCATAGACCAGCACACTGAACAGAATGATATTCCGGATCAGAGAAGCAGACTCATCCCCCAGACACTGCGCAGACACCACCATGCCCAGAGCCACGCCGGCCTGCGGGAACAGAGTGATACCCAGGTACTTCTGCACCGTTTCGCTGCAATGCGTCGCCCTGCTGCTGAGGCTCGCCCCGAAAAACTTGCCCAGGCATCGGATCACAATATAAACGATACCGATCATGATGATGGCAGGATAGCGGAAAACGCTGAGCTCAAGCCCTGCACCGCTTACCACAAAGAATGTCGCGAACAGCGGAGCGGTCCACTTATCCGCTCTTCCCATAATATCAGCGGAAAACTCACTCATATTACAGAAGACTGTACCGAGCATCATACAGACGAGCAGAGATGAAAATGAAATTTCCACACTGCCGAGCTCGATCCGGATCGAAGCCAGTGCGATCGTCATGATCACAAACGCGATCGAAAGGGACAGACGGTTGGAGTTCGAGAAAAAGATTTTTTCCAGCTCGGTGAGCAAAAGCCCCATCAAAGCTCCAAGGATCAGCGAGCATACGATCTCCAGCAGCGGATTGACGATGACGGAGATCACGTTCAGAGTACCGCCCTCCATCGCCTGGGCGATCCCGATGGAAACCGCGAAGATGATCAGACCTACCGCGTCATCCAATGCAACGATCGGCAGCAGCAGATCCGTCACGGGACCTTTTGCCTTGTACTGACGGACGACCATCAAGGTTGCCGCAGGTGCTGTTGCGGAAGCAATGGCACCTAAGGTGATCGTTGCCGGAAGGGGAAGCACTTCCTCCCCCAGAATGAAATGCAGCAGGATCATCGAAGCGTCCACGAGCAGCGCCGCCATCAATGCCTGAAAAATACCGATCACAAAAGCCTGTTTTCCTGTCTGCTTCAGCTGGGAAAGCCGGAACTCATTGCCGATCGCAAATGCGATAAAACCAAGCGCCGTGTTCGTCAGCACGCTCAGACCATCCACATCCGCCATGGTGGAAAAGCCCAGACCGTCAATGCCTGTCCGTCCCAGACAGTACGGCCCGACCAGCAGTCCTGCGATCAGGAATGCGGTCACATCCGGGAAATTCAGTTTCAGGTACTTGAAAACACGGGTCATCAAGAGACCAGCCAGAAGGGCGATCGAAGTTACGAGAAGCGTTGCCATGGAATATGCCTTCTTTCATCATATAGTAAATGATTCGCCAAAATCTCATTCATGTTATAACTTTTTCCCGATTTAGTCAAGCGCTAATATCAACATTTTATTCTCACTGATTCTTATTGAATTTGTCATTTGAAAAGTGTGCATATGTAATATTATCTGTTGATATTGCACCATGAATATGTTACAATTGATACTATGAATGAGAACCCGTAAACGCTGTCACCATTAACCAGAAAAGGAGGAAAAAAATGAACAAGAAAAAACTTGCTGCACTGATCTCCGGCTCGATGATCCTCTCATCGCTGGGACCCATGTGCGTCATGGCGGATGACCTGTACTTCGTGACAGGCGGTCCGATGGGAACCTATTACGCAATAGGCGGAACCATGACGGACGTTCTCAATCCGCTGCTGAAAGAGTCCAGTCTCACTCTGGAATCCAGCGGAGCTTCCAGAGCCAACCTGGAGATGATCGAGGAAGGAGATGCACATCTCGCCACGGTACAGAACGATGTTATGTTTTACGCCTATACCGGAACCAGTCTTTTCGAAGGCGAAGAACCCTTTAAAAACTTCTCCGCAGTAGCCGGTCTGTACGACGAAACCGTTCAGATCATTACATGCGACAGTGCAATTCAATCCGTTGCGGATCTGACAGGAAAGACCGTTTCTGTAGGTGATGCCGGTTCCGGTGTTGAGTTCAACGCGAAACAGATCCTGGAAGCCTACGGAATCACATTCGATGACATCACCGTCGTGAATGCTTCCTTTGGTGATTCCGCTGAAGGCCTTGAAAACGGCGAAATCGATGCGGCCTTCATCGTAGCCGGCGCACCTACTACCGCAGTTGAAGAACTTGCCGAATCAAAACCGATCAGTTTCGTCCAGCTGGATGACGAGCACATTGCTGCCCTTCAGAAAGATTATGATTTCTATACCGAATCCATCGTTCCCGCAGGAACCTATCCGGGAATCGACGCCGATGCAACGACCGTTTCCGTCCGTGCTACCCTGGTCGCCTCCAATGAAGTCAGCGAAGACGCCATTTACGAACTGCTGAAAACGATGTTTGACAACAAAGATGCTCTTGCTGAAGGCCATGCCAAATTCGAATCATTAAATGCTGAAGACGCTGTCAAGGGCATGAGCGTACCTTTCCACGCCGGAGCAAAGAAGTACTATGAAGAACAGGGTATCACAGTCGAGTGATCGACGGACCCGTCACATTGTATCAAAAGCGGCAGCCCTGATCTTGCTGATTGCGGTCACGGCTGCCGCATATTTCTTACTTACAAAGCCTCCGAAAGGTCTGTTGATACTGGAAAATCCGGAGGACAGAACCAGATACGCAGAGTACGAAATGAAAATCGGAGACACGTTCTCCATCGAATTCATTCACTCTGTCAACAAGAGTCCTGTAACAGACTACTTTGAGATACAGGATGACGGGATCTACGGTGTAAAAACAGTTTATTACGGATTCGGTGCCGGTGTTCCTACCGAGCTGGAAGA
>CACYXJ010000102.1 GCA_902778375.1 uncultured Erysipelotrichaceae bacterium | reverse complement strand
CGGGTGTACAGATCGAAATAGTAGCCTTTCTTCCGCATCAGTTCCTTATGGGTTCCGCGCTCAATGATCTTGCCGTCCTTAACAACAAGGATCTCGTCAGCGTCAACGATCGTGGACAGACGGTGGGCGATGACAAAGGATGTCCTGCCTTTGATGACTGTTGCGATCGCATCCTGGATTGCTTTTTCCGTCAGGGTATCGATCGACGCTGTCGCTTCATCCAGTACCAGGATCCGCGGATCAGCCAGAATCGCCCGGGCAAAGGACAGCAGCTGTTTCTCGCCGGTGGAAAGCAGGTCTCCGCCTTCACCGACTTCACTGTCAAGACCCTTGTCCATCTTCTCCAGAACAGATCTTGCGGAAACAAGATCCAGCGCTTTCATGATTTCTTCATCGCTGGCATCCGGCTTGCCGTAACGCAGGTTATCCCTCACCGTTCCCGAGAACAGATGCGGCGTCTGCAGAACGTAGCCGATATTGGAATGAAGCCACAGCTGGGAACGCTCCCTGGCGTCCCTGCCGTCGATCAGTACCTGGCCTTCCGTCGGTTCGAAGAAACGGCATACGAGGTTGACCAGCGTACTCTTGCCGGCTCCTGTCTCACCGACGATGGCGATATTGGTTCCCTTCGGCACTTTCAGATTGAAGTGTTCAAGAACCATTTCGTTGCCGTCCGGATACATGAAGCTGACATCCCTGAACTCCACATCGCCTTCAAGCGGTTCCCAGTTTTCTGTCTTCGGATTGAACGTGTCGCCGTACTTTTCGATGACTTCCGGACTGTCGGCCACATCCGACTCGGTTTCCATCAGACGGGTAAAACGTTCGATATTGACCTGGATGGCAATCAGGGCAGCGATCGTTTCGATAATCATCGTGATCGGTTCCATCATGCCCAAGGCATAACTCATGAACACGGAAAGTGTTCCGATCTGCAGAATGCCTTCCATATTCAGTCTGCCGCCCTGCCAAAGAATCAGCGCCAGGGCAATCGAACTCATCATCGTCCAGGTTGCCGAGAATACCGCGGAATATCTTGTCGCATGCACGGAAGTCCGGCGCATGTCGAGGGTATCCTTGCGGAAATCATTGCCGATCGTTTCCTCCACGACCAGGGTCTTGATCGATTTGGCGCCGGTAATGCCTTCATTGAAATTGCTTGTGATCTTGGAGTTGATCTCGCGAATCCGGCGGTTGAGCGTCACCAGATGTTTCTGGAAATAGGAAACAGCGATGACAGCGACCGGAACCAGAGCCGCGATATACATCGTCAGTCTGGCATTGATGCCCAGCATGACTGCGAAGACAAACAGCAGATAGGATCCGTTCCAGACAATATCCATCAGACGCCAAGCCACCAGTTCGCCGATCTTGCCGGTGTCGCTCATGACTCTGGCGTGAATGTAGCCAACGTTGTTCTGGTTGAAATAGGCGAATGACAGTTCCTGCAGATGGTTGAACGAGGCATCGCGCAGGTCGCGGTCGACATCCATCTCCGTCTTTCCCGCCCAGTACAGACTGACATAGTTCAGCACGACCTGGACCGCCAGCACCAGCAGGAACAGGACGACGAAGATACCGATGGTATCTAGCGTCTGTTCACCGATGAAGTGGTCGATCGCATATCGGTTGAACAGCGGGAAGATCGAGTCGATCAGACTGGCGACGATTCCCATCGTCACCATACTGATGATCCGCTTCTGATATTTCTTCGCGTAGGGAACGATTTTGGGTATGCCGAAGAAAGGCAGTTTCACATTCGTTTTCTCACTCATGGTCCGCCTCCTCTTCCACATTGCTCTGCTGCATCTGCAGGTCATAGATACGGCGGTAGATGCCGTTCTGTTCCAGCAGCTGCGCGTGGGTTCCTCTTTCGACGATACGTCCCTGATCCATGACGATGATCTGGTCGGCATTCATCAGGGTCGTGATTCGGTGGGCAATCAGGATCACTGTCGCATCCCCGACATTTTCCTTCAGAGCCGCCCGGATCTTCGCGTCGGTTTCCGCGTCAACAGCCGACAGAGAATCATCGAAGATCATGACCGGTGGTTTCCTAATCAGCATCTGGGCAATCGCCGTCCGCTGTTTCTGGCCGCCGGAAAGCGTGACGCCTCTTTCTCCGACATAGGTTTCATATCCTTCGCTGAAATGATCGACAGCTTCCTCCAGGGAAGCGATCCTTGCCGCATACTGGATGTCCTTCATGTCGGAGGACTGTCTGGCGATACGGATGTTTTCCGACAGCGTTCGCGAGAACAGATACGGTTCCTGCAGGACCATGCCGATATTCTGACGCAGCCAGGAAGTCCTGATATTGCGGATATCGATACCGCCGACGCTGATCGTTCCGTTTCCTTCCGGAATGTC
The DNA here is from genome assembly GCA_902778375.1 of uncultured Erysipelotrichaceae bacterium. Lineage (GTDB taxonomy): Bacteria > Bacillota_I > Bacilli_A > Erysipelotrichales > Erysipelotrichaceae > Bulleidia. The sequence continues at coordinate 817 of CACYXJ010000102.1, read as the reverse complement.
ATACAGTTTGTCGAGCAGATACATCAAAGTCGATTTGCCGGAGCCGGTTCCGCCGAGAATACCAAGCGTCGTGCCGGCTTTGACGGTCAGATCAATGTCGTTGAGAATCTCCGCGCTGCCGTTTTCATAGGCGAAGCTGACATGGTCGAAATTGATGTCGGCATGCATGTCAGGTGTCACGGCATCAGGCACATCCTTTTCTTCCTCGCTGTTCATGATATAGCGCAGACGGTCGACGGAAATACCAGCCTTGGACATATTGGCAATCACCCTGCCAAGTCCTCTGACCGGCCAGGTCAGCATCGTGTTGTAGGACACAAAAGCGACGTAATTGCCGGCTGTCAGCTGGTTGGTGACGCACAGATACGATCCGAACAGGATCACTGCCAGATACTGGCCGTAGGAAAAGATATCGCCGGTGGACCAGAAAGCAGCCATCAGCTGCAGCAGTCTGATCCAGAGATCGGTATAGAAATGATTCTGTTTCTCAAAACGGTCGCGTTCATATTTCTCCCGGCCGAAAGCCCGCACGACTCTGACACCGGTCAGGTTCTCCTGGGCAATCGATGACAGTTTTCCCTCTTCCTCGTCGACGATGCGGAACTGGGCGCCGATCTTGCGGTGGAAATAGAAACTGTAGCCGATGATGATCGGAATAAAGGCAAATGAGAGAGCAGTCAGACGGCCGTTGATGCTGCTCATGAAGACCAGCGCCAGCAGGATCAGCATGATGCTTCGGATCAGCATGACCAGCTGTTCAGCCAGGAACATCTTGATCTGTTCGACATCGGATGTGCATCTCTGGATAATGTCGCCG
>CACYXJ010000101.1 GCA_902778375.1 uncultured Erysipelotrichaceae bacterium | reverse complement strand
CAGAGACTCTTCCCGGAGAAAACATTCAAAAAACTGATCATTGAGCAAGAGAAGAGATTGAAAGCTTCAGTGAATTCTCATGGTGTCCGGCTGGATATTACTGCGACGGATGAAGAAGGCGTATACAACGTTGAAATGAACTCTTTGTACACTGTCACTTCATTGAGAAGAGGGAGATATTACGCATCTTCTCTTGACATTTCACTTCTGAAACCTGATACAAAGTATGAGGAACTTCCAAATGTAACAGTTGTATTCGTAATTTCGAATGACCTTTTTTGTGATAACATATGTTTGCACACTGGAGAGATGAGATGGGATCCTCCAGGCAGGATGGCAGAGACGTATGGTGTGAAACAGGTATACATTAATCTTTCTGCGGAAATAATGAATGTGCCTGAGGATCTGATTCCTGTACTGGAGTATTTCAGAGATAATGTTGTCAATGATGACTCATATGTGCAGAAATTGTCGGTTGCGGCTAAAAATGCGAATGATGATCCGGTATGGAGGCGGGCAGTCATGGACTTGGAAGAACGGATGCGAATGGAAAGGCAGACAGGAATTCAACAGGGAATTGAACAGGGAATTCAACAGGGAATTCAACAGGGAATTGAACAGGGAAGCCGGGAAAGTATGATCAGGCTTTATCTGCAAGAAAAGCTTTCACTTGCGGATTGCGCACAAGAATGCGGAATGAGTGAAGAAGAGTTTCTTGCGGCTGCTGAAGAATATCGCATGAAACTTAAAGAAGAATAAAAAACAGAGCCTGAGCTCTGTTCATGACATCCTGGTACACATGTGCCGGGATGCTTTTCATTTCCAACTGAGATGATCATAAAGCTGTTTTGCGGAAACGATGCCTGCCTGCACCTCCTGCACATATGCCAGGATGTTCTCTTTGTCCCTGACTTCGGCAGCTTTTCCGGTAAAGAAAAATTGCAGGGCGTTTCCGAAATGCCGTTCTGCTGAGAAAACGGTATACAGACGGTATCTGTAGGAGGAAATCAGTACCAGTGTCTTCTCCTTTATTTCCGGCTCTTTCTGAACCAGAAAGGAAATTGTGTCGAACGTATTCGCTCTTCTTGCCGGATCGGAAGAAGGGCAGGAGAGTGAAAGAATATCGGGATATTCATTCCATGTACATGTTCTGGAGAGCTTTCTGCGCTCTTCTTCGGAAAGCAGTGAAGGAAGAATGTCTGCCGGATGCACAATGCCTTTTTCAGGGATGGCAAAGGATTTCTGCACACAGGATGTCAGATGATCAAATTCCGTGATCGCTGAATCTGTTTCCATGATTCTTTCTGCGCTGAGCGCTCTTACCGGCATATGACGCAGACTGTATATTCTCGATGCCAGAGCCGCTCTTCCGGTATTGGCTTTGGCGCCGCCTCCCATGATCAGAAGACACGGAGATGACATGGAGGTGATGATTTCCATATCCTTTTTCAGATATTCCTCTTCCCCGTCCATACAGAGTCTTCGGACAATATCTTCAATCTCGCTGCGGTGTTCTTTTGCGAAACTGTCATCACGAATCTGAAAGCGTTCTTTCCTGTTGCGGAAATCCATGTGTGTTTTCGCGTACTCTGCGCAGTGTTCCAGATACGTTTCAAAATCCGAACAGTCTTCTGTAAACCCGTACAGGGCAAGAAGTTCTCTGACTTCATCGCACATGATGAAATCGTGTATCATCTGTTTCAGATATGCGGTCCGTTCTGTTCCTGCAAGATTTGAAGGCGGGAAATGTACAAGCTGTTTCATGTTCCTATTATACGAAAAAAGGGGATCATTTTCCTTTGTGCCGGATCGGTCTTATAATATTTCCAGGAGGTTTTTTATGAAAGTGAATCCGAATGTATTTATTCATGAGACTGACAGAGCCGCGATGCAGGCACTGCAGGCAATCCCGGGATTCTCCCAGGTGATGAAGACATTTATGAACCAGTGGAGCGAAAAGCTCATGTATATCGAAAATATGGCAACCAATATCCGCATTTCAGAGGAACAGCTGCCGAAATACCATGACATGCTTGTACCGATCTGTGAGAAGCTTGGCATTGACGTGCCGGATCTGTTTCTGAAGATGGACGTTGTGCCGAATGCCTATACAAGCGGTGATACGAAGCCGTTCATCGTGATGACGACAGGTCTTCTGGACACCATGCCGGAAGAACTGATCCCGACGGTGCTTGCCCATGAATGCGGACATATTGCCTGCCATCATGTTCTCTACAGAACAATGGGAAGCTGGATCCTCAGCGGCGCCCTTGCGCTGATTCCGCTCGGAGGAATTGCCATCTATCCGATCATGACGGCATTTGCGCACTGGATGAGATGCAGTGAGCTCAGCGCTGACAGGGCCGCTGTGATGTGCGACGGCAGTGCTGATCACGTCATTGAGATGTGCATGCGCTTTGCCGGTTTCGGAAACAATGCCGGAACGGAAATGAATGTTGAAGCGTTCATGAAACAGGCGGAGGAATACCGCAAGCTCGTTTCGGAAAGCGCGATGAACAAGACGATGGAATTCATGCGCTTCTCCAGGGCAACGCATCCGATCAACGCGGTCAGAGCTTTGGAGTGCAGCGAATGGGCGAAGACAGAAGGATACGCGCATGCGGCTGCCTACTTCAATGCGCTGCATGAAGGAAACACACCGGAATATCTGCCGGTATCCTGGAATGAGAAATCATTCAGCGGCAGAAATGTTCTGGACGCTGAAAAAGAACTGCAGGAGCTTGGTTTCTGTGAAATCAGACGCACTGCCGTAACGGACAAATCATTCTTCACAAAAGAAGGAGATGTGATGTCGGTGCGTATCAAATCTGATTCCCCGGTGCAGGAGGGAGAGTGGATCAGATCAGACAGTACAATTGAACTCAATTATTACAGCGCGGATGCAGGACGCACGGAAAGAGTTCATGAGACCGGAACGATCACCCTGGCGCATTCACACCGCTGGTATATCAACCGCAATGTCAGAGAAGCGGAGAATGAGCTTTCCCTGCTTGGATTTGAAAACATCATCCTGGAACCTGTCAGAGATATTGAAGAAGCAGGGGATAAGAATCTTGGAAAGATCATCACGATGTCCATCGCAAGAGATCCTCTCTTCACAGCCGGCACATCCGTGCCTGCCTCTGCCGAGATCCGTATTCTCTATCATGAAAAAGCAGGGACGCTATGATCAGAACGATTCTGTTTGACATGGGAAATGTCCTGCTGAGATTCGATCCCCATCTGTTTATCCAGAGACTGCACTGCACGGATGAAGAGGAACACATTCTGATCAATGAACTGTTCCGTTCACCGGAATGGGTCATGGCAGACAGAGGCATCATCGATGATGATGAACTTGTCAGCCGCATTCAGAAACGGCTTCCGGCATCCCTGCATGAAACAGCGGAACAGCTGATCCGGCATTGGGATGAACCGAGAATTCCGATGCCCGGGGCATATGAGCTTCTGAAAGATCTGAAAGAAGCCGGATATGACATGTATCTTCTGACAAACGCATCTCTGCGCCATCACGTCTACTGGCCGAAATGCGATGCGGCTGAATTCTTTCCGGAAGATCATATCTTCCTGTCCGCTGACTGGAAGCTTCTCAAGCCGTCCTTGGAATACTTTGAAACT
>CACYXJ010000100.1 GCA_902778375.1 uncultured Erysipelotrichaceae bacterium | reverse complement strand
ATAAGCATCCCGCGGATAAAGTCAATTAGTTTAATCTAACTCGTTTCATATGCCATTGCAGGATACAAAAAAATGAAGATCATGGCGATCTTCATTTCTTGTCTTTCTTGATATAGACCTCTCTGGGTTTGGATCCCTGGGCCGGTCCGATGATGCCGTCCGCTTCCAGGGCGTCGATGATTCTGGCACCGCGGTTGTAGCCGATGCCGAAGCGTCTCTGCAACAAGGAAGTCGAGGCTTTCTGGGCTTCGATGACATATTCCTTGATTTCTTCGTACATCGGATCCTCGCTGACGGAGACGATGCCGGCATTGCCTTCCACGCCCTCCAGCATGACGAAGTGGTCGTCGTATTCCGGTTTCGCCCTCTTCTTGACGTCTTCGGTGATCTGGCGAACTTCCTCGTCGGTGACGAATACACCCTGCACACGCTGGGCGGCACTCTGGCCGATCGGCATATACAGCATGTCACCGTTGCCGAGCAGACGTTCGGCGCCGACATGGTCAAGGATCGTCCTGGAGTCGATACCGCTGGAAACAGCGAATGCGATACGGGACGGGATATTGGCTTTGATGATACCGGTGATGACATCAGTGGAAGGTCTCTGGGTGGCGACGATCAGATGAATGCCGGCGGCACGTGCCAGCTGGGTGATTCTCTGGATCGAGGATTCCACTTCCTTGCCGGCGACTGACATCAGGTCGGCAAGCTCGTCGATGATGACGACGATATACGGAAGGATCTTGGGAGCCGGTGAACCGTCTTCGTTCGGTCTGCCTGCCTGCGCCTTGACCTTCTCGTTGTAGACTTCGATGTTTCTGACACCGGCGGCGGCGAACACGTTATAGCGTTCGTCCATCATCTGGACAATGACCTTCAGGGCATTGCTGGCCTTGGTCGGGTCGTTGATGACCGGACCGATCAGATGCGGGACATTGTGATACGGCGTGAATTCGACCTTCTTTGGGTCGACCAGCAGCAGTTTTACTTCGTCCGGCTTGGTTCGTAACAGCAGCGACGTGATGATCGCGTTCATGCATACCGATTTACCGGAACCGGTGGCACCGGCAATCAAGAGATGCGGCATCTTGTCGAGACGGCAGGTAATCGTCTGGCCGAGCAGGTCCTTGCCGACGACAAACAGGAGCTTGTTCTGGTTTTCCTTCTGGGAAAGCGAACGGAACAGTTCGCGCATCTTGACCGGAGTCGATCTGACATTCGGGATTTCGACACCGACGGCATTGCGGCCGGGAATCGGAGCTTCGATACGGACATCCTTGGCTGCCAGCTGCATCTTGATGTTGTCAGCCAGACCGATGATTTTCGATACCTTGACATTGACATCGGGACGGATCTCGAACTGGGTGACGGACGGACCGATATGGGTATCGATCAGTTCCGCTTCGATATCGAAATTGCGCAGGATCGAGATCAGCAGCTGACCTTTCTCCCTGGCGGCCATTTCGTTTTCGGTATTGGCGGAAGTGCGCTGCACCTCCTCGAGCAGACGGTACGGATTCGGCGTCCGGTAGTTCTTGAACGGATCGCGCTTCTTCTTTTCGACAGTGCCGCTGCTGACGGTTTCCTGCGGCTCTTCGACCGGTTCCTTCGGTTCCTTCTTCGGCTGCGGTTCCGGTTTTTCTTCCGGTGTCAGCTCGTCGATATCGATACTGCTCTGTTCATAGTCGGGATATGCCGGTTCCTCCGGATAGGCCGGTTTGGCCGGCTGTTTCCTTCTTCTGGAACCCGGGGCATCCTGGAGAAGATCGTCGATATCGATAAAGACGCTCTCGGCTGAGGAAATCGTCTGTCCCGGCATGTGAACGACGGTGATCTTTTCCGTCGGTTCATCCGGCACGACATTGTTCAATGTCATCAGGTACGGTTTGGAAGGATCGGGATGGGTCGCCATGATCGTCGTATCAGACGGCTGTTCCTTGCCCTCTTCGGCCTTGAGATCGAATTTCTTTTTCTTCGCCTTGCGGGAACTGAAGAATTTCCAGATATTGAACGGTTCGCGCGGCTCCTTCGGCGCTTTTTCCTCACGGTCGGGAACACGGAAAAAATCCGCGACAGTTGCAAAACTCTTCTTGTACACGTCGAGGGAAATCAGCAGCAGCATGGCGATGATGAACAGCACGGCGATCAGCAGCACCGTGCCGCTGCGGCCGAACAGCGACGATACCAGGCCGAACATCGCGGCACCGAGAATGCCGCCGCCCATGACCGCGCTCACATCCGCTTCAAAATAGGATGTGAAGTTGGAGATGAAGGCTGCGGCCGGATCGAAACCGACAGTCGATGAATCGGTCTGCACGTATGTGCACAGCAGTAAAATTGCCGCAATCAGCAGTATCACCGGGGCCGGATTCTTCTTCACGCCGGTATTCTTGCGGTTCAGCAGGTTGACCAGGGTCAGGACGATGATCAGTCCCAGCACCAGCCAGTATAATTCTCCGAACAGCCAGCGCAGGACATTGTACATGAAAGTGCCGATGAGCCCGGAGCGGGTCACGGCAATGATAATGAATGCAGAAAGGATCACAATTGTGATCCATTGTCTGAGTTCCTGTGTCTGTTCACGTTTAATCTGTGCCTTGGTTTTTCTTGGCATTGATTACCTCATCAGTCTGTTGTATTGATCTCGACGATCGCCGGAAGGATCATCGGCCTCTTGCCGGTTTCCCGCATGACATAGCGGCTGATCTTCTCACGGGCTTCGGCCCGGCAGCTCATATTGTCATAACGGCCGTCCCTGACAGCGTCGTTGATCGTCTTTTCCATGATATTGCCTACTTCCTTGACGATGTAGTCAACATCCTTCAGGTAGATCACACCGCGGGACTGGACATCCGGTCCGCCGATGATCTCCTTGGTAGCATGATTGATGACGATGCCGATAATGATCGCACCGTCGGTGCTGAGGACCTCGCGGTCTTTCAATATCATACCACTTTCATCAAGTTTTTCCGTGCCGGAAACAAGAACGTTGTCGGTCGGCACCTTGTCGAAACTGCGCTGCAGCTTGCCGTCGGTGATGACCGCCGCCTGGCCGTTGTCCATGACAATGATCTTGTCGGCGTTGTATCCCATGCCCAGCGCAATGTTGGCATTGGCGATCAGCTGGCGGTATTCGCCCTTGATCGGGATATAGTATTTCGGCTTCATCAGATAGATCATCATCTTCAGATCCTCAATCGAAGCGTGCATCGTGAAGGTGCGTTTGGCATCGACGGTCAGTACCCTGCCGGCTTCCTTGTACAGGTCGTCTTCCATGCCGGCTTCCGCTCTTTCCGTTCCCGGAACGGCAGGCGAAGCGATGATAATCGTGTCCGACTTGCGGAATTCGATCAGGTCGTCTTCCTTGGTGGCGATCTTGTGGACCTTGCGGAAGATGGAGTCACCGGTTCCGGCGATGATGACCAGGACATTCTCGATGTCATTGCGGAAGGAGGACGGCGCGATTTCAAGGCCGGCCGGGACATGGTAATATCCCAGTTTGGCCATATCCGCCATCTCGTTGCGCAGTTCGGTGTCGTAGATCATGACCTTGCGGTTGTACTTGTTGGCAAGTTCTATGACTTCGATGACACGGTAGACATTCTGATTGAACAGAGTGATGAACATTCTGTTGCCGGAATCTTCAAAATACTGTTCGATCAGCGGTGTGATGCGGTGATGCGGGGCGCTGTGGCCTGCTCTGGTCGAGCCCACCGACTCGCACATCAGGGCCAGGACGCCGTCCGAACCAAGATCGGTGACATTGGACAGATCGAAGCGGAAAGCTTCGTTTTTCGTGTCGTAGTCGACGATGAATTCACTGGAATAGACGACGAAGCCGTCTTCCGTGTTGATTGCCACACCGAAACCGTCGGCGATCGACTGGGTCGTTCCGAAGGTCCGGATCTCGGTCTTGCCGATCT
>CACYXJ010000099.1 GCA_902778375.1 uncultured Erysipelotrichaceae bacterium | reverse complement strand
TATGGTTTTATCGGCGTACTGGTAGTTGTGCCGAGGGTCTGGCCATTTACCCGGAAATGGATCGGTATCGTCGCGGTATTGTTGCTGCTGGTATCGGCACCGTTTCTTGCCATCTTCGGCTTCCTGTATATTACGACCGACATTCACGAAAGAGTCCTGAAAGGAGGAGCGACAAATGCATCAGAAAGTTAACAGATTAAAACGTATCGCAGCCATTGTCGTAGCTGTCCAGCTGGTGGTTCTTGCCTTCCTCTGGCTGGGGCTCGGATGGGATATGCTGATTCCGTTCATTCTTGTCGGTATCGAAGCTGCTGTCCTGTTCTATCTGTTCGACCAGTTCGACAAGGTCGCCGAAGAGCAGTCGATCGGTGTCAAGAATGCTCTGGGCAGCACTGCCCAGGAAGCTTATCTGACCGGCGGTATGGGTCTGCTGATCTATGACGATGACTATGTCGTCACCTGGATGAGCGAACTGTTTGCCGAACGCGGCATCGACCGTGTCGGTTACAAGCTTCTGACCTGGGTGCCGGAAGCAGACGATCTGATCTCCGGCAAATCCGATGCTGTCACGATTACCCTGGACGACAGGATCTATGAGATCCGTCGCAAGGAGGATGCCCAGATTATTTTCTTCCGGGATATTACCGAACTCAGTACATATAAAGATAAATACAGCAATGAACATGTCGTCATCGGCATGCTCAGTTTCGATAACTATGAAGAAAGCACACAGTATCTCGACGAAGGTGAAACCTCGGCTGTCAACATGGCTGTCAGGACACCGGTCAACGAATACTGCAGCCAGCATGGCATTCTTGCCCGCCGTCTGAACAACCACAACCGTTATCTTCTCGTTCTTAACGAGAAGATCTTCAACGATCTCGTGGCTGACCGGTTCTCGATCCTGAACAAAGTCCGCAAGGCGGCGCAGAAGATGGATGTTTCCATCACGCTTTCCATGGCATTTGCCAGAGGCACTTCCGATTTCCTGGAAATGGACGAGATGGTTTCCAACCTGATGGACCTTGCCACGACCAGAGGCGGCGACCAGGTTGCGGTCCAGGCAGCCGGCGGCGAGGTCAGATACTTCGGCGGCTCCACGGAAGCGGCGGAAAAGCGCAGCCGCGTCAGAGTCCGTGTCATGTCGCATGCCCTGCGTGATCTGATGCTCAGTTCTTCGAACATCATCATCTGCGGTCATAAGACAGCCGACTTCGACTGTATCGGTTCGGCACTGTGTCTTTCCCGCATGGCTTCCGCCCTGCACAGGCAGAGTGTCATCATTGCCCGGACCGGCGGCATCGAAGAGAAGCTGGAAGCGGCAATGAAAGCCAACGATGCCGAACTGAAGAAGGATGTGGCATTTGTTACCGAAGGCGAAGCCCTCAACCAGCTGCAGGAGAATTCCCTGGTCATCATGACCGACCATCACAATATCCGCCAGTCCAACGGCAGCAAGGTCCTGGAACAGGCAAAGAAGATCGTAGTCATCGATCATCACCGCCGTTCCACCGATATGGGCATCAAGCCGGTTCTCGTCTATATCGAAGCCGGCGCCAGTTCGACCTGCGAACTGCTGACGGAAATGATACCGTTTGTTTCCCGCCGTACCGACATCAGCGAAACCATCGCCACATTCATGCTGGCGGGAATGATCATCGATACCCAGAGATGGCGTGTCCGCACCGGTGCGAGAACCTACGAAGCAGCCAGCGAACTGCGTAAGATGGGTGCCGATCCGCAGACAGCCTATGACTATCTGAAGGACAGCTATGACGAATTCGCCATGAAGAGCGAAATCATGTCCGCTTCGGAAAAACTCGCCGGCGGCATCATGATCGCCCCGGTCAGCCAGCGCGGCGTCTCCCGTTCCCTGATTTCCCAGGTGGCGGACAGCCTGCTGTCGATCCAGGACGTCAATGCGGCATTTGTCATCGCTGATAACGAAAAGAGCGAAACCTGCATCTCGGCCCGTTCCAACGGCACCATCAATGTCCAGAGAATCATGGAAATGATGGGCGGAGGCGGCCATCTGACGGCGGCAGCCCTGCAGCGGCCGAAGTCAAGTGTCGAAGCCCTGCGTGCGGAACTGATCCAGACGCTGGATACATATTTCAAGGAGGAAAAAGCAGATGAGAGTGATTCTTAAACAGGATGTAAAGAAAGTAGGCAAGCGCGGCGATATCGTCGACGTTGCCGATGGATATGCCCGCAATTTCCTGATTGCCAGAGGTCTTGCCGTAGCCGAGACAAAGAAGAGTCTGGAAATCCTTTCCGGCCAGAAGGCGGAAGAGGCTGCAGCCGAAGCGAAACGTGAAGAAGAAGCAAGGGAAACAGCTGCCAAACTCGAGAAAATGCTGCTGACATTCCATGTCAAATCCGGCAAGGAAGGCAGGGTCTTTGGTTCCGTATCCACCAAGCAGATCGCGGAAGCCCTCAGCAAGCAGGGCATTACGATCGACAAGCGCAAGATCCTTGATACCAGTCCGATCCAGTCTCTCGGCGTTACCAAGGTGCGTGTCGAACTGCATAAGAATGTCATCGGCACGATCCGCGTCCAGCTTGTCGGGAGCGAATAAGCATGCCCAGGATATTGCCGTCTGCCCCGGAGGCAGAAGCCACGCTGCTTGGCAACATGATGGTCTATCCTGCCGCTGCCAGGATCGCCATGGAGGAAGGTCTCAGTGAAGAGGACTTCTTCTCTGAAGCAAACCGCCGGATCTTTCTGGCAATTGACAGTCTTTATAAACAGGGAAGCCCGATTGATCTGACTACGGTCGTGACCCGGCTTGCCGATATGGATCTTCTGGACAAATGCGGCGGTCTGCCGTATCTGACCGATCTTTCCGATGCGGCTGTTACCAGTGCCAATGTCAAGAGCTATGTCGAAATGGTTCATGACAAGGCCGTCATCCGCAAGATGATCGAAGCCACGGAAACACTGGCGGAAGAAGGATACAGCGGCCAGACAGACATCAATGAGTATCTCGATGCCTGCGAAAAAGCAGTCCTGGAGATCTCCCGCAACCGCCGTACCAGTGAATTCCGCAATTCCCCGGAACTGATGACGGAAGTGCTGGCGAACATCCAGAAGATGTCCGACAACAAGACGGATATCACCGGTCTGAAAACCGGCTTTAACGATTTTGACCATACCCTGCACGGCCTGCAGAAGGGCGACCTGATCGTCCTGGCTGCCCGTCCGGCCATCGGTAAGACGGCGTTCGCCCTGAACATGGCGCGCAACGCCGCCGTCGACCATCATATGCCGGTTGCGGTGTTCTCCCTTGAAATGTCCGCCGTTCAGCTCACCAAGCGTCTTATGACCAGCGAGTCCGGCCTTCCCGCCGACAAGATAAAAGGCGGAACAAAGCTGGAGCCGTTCGAGTGGGAGCAGCTTGACTACAAACTCAGGAACCTTTCCAAGGCTCCTCTGTACATAGACGACACCCCCAGCATTCCGGTAATGGAGTTCAGGACCAAGGTCAAGAACCTGGTGAAGAGCAAGGGCGTACGCCTGGTGGTGGTAGACTACCTGCAGCTTATGCAGGGCCCGGCCGAACTGCGCGGAATGCGCGAGCAGGAGGTGGCCGCCATCTCCCGTACCCTCAAGCAGACTGCAAAGGAACTTGACGTGCCCATTATCGCGCTGTCCCAGCTCTCGCGCCAGACGGTGCAGCGTTCGGGAGGTAGCGGCAGACCGCAGCTCTCCGACCTGCGCGAGTCCGGCTCCATAGAGCAGGACGCCGATATGGTAATCTTCATCCACCGTCCCGATGCACTGGGCCTCTCTGCAGACCCGGCCGGAAAGGAGGAGACCCAGATAATAATCGCCAAGCACCGTAACGGATCAGTGGGAGAAATCCCTATGATATTCAAGAGCGAGCAGATCAGGTTCATGGAGCAGACAGATTCGCTGGATGTGCGGGCCGCTTCTATTGTGGCGTCCGGCATCAACGGGTCGCCCTCCGACGATTTCCCCAATAATCCATTCTGATGGCAGGCAAGGCAGAAATATCCCATCCCGGGAAGGTCCTGCAGATTACACCTACGCAGGTCCTGGTTCAGATAGAAGCCAGGAGCGCCTGCGCTTCCTGCCACGCGTCCGCGCTGTGC
>CACYXJ010000098.1 GCA_902778375.1 uncultured Erysipelotrichaceae bacterium | reverse complement strand
GAAGGCGGCCATAACGGTGTCAAGATGGGCATCAGCATCATTCCCGGTGTCCTTGTCGTCTGTACGATCGTACTGATGCTGATCAACGGTCCCTCCGACAACGGAACCTATACCGGCGCCGCCTATGAAGGAATACGTCTGCTGCCGTTCCTGGCAGGGAAGATCAGCTTCATACTGAAACCGCTGTTCGGCTTTACTTCGCCGGAAGCTGTCGGTGTGCCGGTAACGGCGCTCGGCGCAGCCGGTGCGTCATTGAGCATCACGACGAACCTTGCCGCCAAAGGCCTGCTGTCGCCGTCTGATATCGCTGTCTTTACCGCCATGTGCATGTGCTGGAGCGGATATCTCAGCACCCATGCCTCGATGATGGATTCCCTGAACTGCAAGGAACTGATCGGCAAGGCGATTCTGAGTCATACGGTCGGCGGTTTATGTGCCGGTATGGCTGCCCATTGGCTGTTTGTATTGTTTACGCTGTTATAAGGAGTATTATGCCCACGATCTGGATCACAGGTGACACGCACGGGGATGTGACGAGACTGAATTCCGTCAACTTCCCGGAACAGAGTGAAATGACCAAGGATGACGTTGTGATCATCTGCGGCGATTTTGGCCTGCTCTGGGATTATAAGGGCGAAAGCAAGGAGGAGAAATTCTGGCTCGACTGGCTCGATGAAAAGCCGTTTACGACTCTGTTTATTGACGGCAACCATGAATGCTTCCCGAGACTGAACGCACTGCCGCTGGAAGAGCGTTACGGCGCGCCGGTCGGCGTTGTCAGAAAGTCCGTCCTGCATCTCAAGCGCGGCTATGTATATGACATCCACGGCATCAAGGTGTTTGCCTTCGGCGGGGCGGCCAGCCATGACACGCTGGAAGGCATCGTCAATGCCGACGGCAATGACGAAAACTGGAAGGAGACAGCCAAGAACTGGATCCGCCAGGGCAAGCGGTACTTCCGTATCAACCAGGTTTCCTGGTGGAAGGACGAAGTGGAACAGGATCCGGCCGTCTACCAGCGGGGACTGGACAACCTGGCGAAATACGACAATAAAGTGGACCTGATCGTTACCCATTGCTGCTGCAACGAAACAGGAAAGCTGATCGGTGTAGAAGAACGGGACAGACTGACTGATTACCTGCAGAAGATCCAGGATACTGTTCAGTATGATTTCTGGTTCTTCGGGCACCACCATCAGAACCGTACGATTACCGGCAGACAGATCTGCATCTACCGTCAGGTACTGCAGGTCTATGATATCCGCGAAGAAGAATAAAACTGTTTAGAAAAGGCAGGAGAAAACAATGAAGATTACCGATATCCGTGTCAATCAGATCGAAAAACCGGTTGGTTTCATGATGGAAAAACCGGTTTTTTCATGGATCAGCGAATCCGATCGGCCCATCGATGCATACCGTATCTGCATCAATGAGGACGGCAGGACTGTTTACGATTCAGGCTTTGCCGCTCTGGATCCGCTCGGCTGTGAAGCGGACTTTGTACCAAAACCGCGCACCCGCTATGACTTCGTGATTCAGACGAAGACAGGGGAGACGGTATCTGAAAGCGAACCGTCATATTTTGAAACCGGCATGATGAACGAGCCGTTCCATGGTTCCCTGATCACGACTGCTGACAACAGTGAGCCAAGACATCCCGTCTTCATTAGGAAATTCAACACCGATAAACCGGTCACAAAGGCAAGACTGTATATCAGTGCCTGCGGTCTGTATGAAGCAGACCTGAATGGAAAGAAGATCGGAAATGAACATCTGACACCTTACTGCACAGCATATGACCGCTGGATCGAGATCCAGACCTTTGTCCTGGATGACATGATCCGGAAGGAAAACAGACTGGAGATCACCCTTGGCAACGGCTGGTACCGCGGCAGATTCGGTTTCAATCAGGATGAAAAGCCTGCCTATGGCGATACATGGAAACTGATTGCCGATCTGATCATTACCTATGAAGACGGCAGCCAGGAAGTCATCTCCACCGATGAAAGCTGGGATGTTTCCCGCTCGAATATCGTTTTCTCCAATATCTACGACGGCGAGATCGTCGACGACACATTGCCGCAGCTGCCGCTGACCAAAGCAGTCAAAGCAGAAGGGGAAGCAGGCAGATTCGAAGACAGGCTTTCACTGCCTGTGGTCGAAAAGGAAAACTTCAGGGTGGAAATCATTCATACGCCGAAGAACGAAACCGTTCTGGATACCGGTCAGAACATGGCCGGATCCTTCCGGCTGCGGGTCCATGAACCGAAGGGCACGAAGATCCATCTGCAGTTTTCGGAAGTAATGCAGGATGAATGCTTCTACCGCGACAACCTGCGTACAGCCAAAGCGGAATATATCTATATTTCCGACGGTAATGAACATGTACTGGAACCAAGGTTCACATTCTACGGCTACCGCTATGTCAAAGTCGAAGGAGTCAGCAATCTTAAGGCAGAGGACTTTACCGCCTATGCCCTGTACAGCGACTTCCCGTATGAGACCGTACTGAAGACCGGCAATGAAAAGATCAACCGGCTGATCCTCAACGCGGAATGGGGCATGAAATCCAATTATCTCGATGTGCCGACCGACTGTCCGCAGCGTGACGAAAGAATGGGATGGACCGGCGATGCCCAGGTGTTCTCACCGACCGCACTCTATTTCGGTAAAGCATATGCTTTCCTGCGCAAGTATCTGTACGATATGGCAGAGGAGCAGAAGAAAAACAGCGGACTGGTGCCGTTTACAATTCCGTCTTTCCATATTGCCCAGACAGCAACCGTATGGGGCGATGCGACGGTGATCATTCCCTGGAACATGTACCGTTTCACCGGCGACCTGTCGATTCTGAGGGAACATTATCCGGCCATGAAATCCTGGATCGGTTATCTTGTGGACTTTGACGGCGACAATCATAACTGGCGCAAGGCCTTCCATTTCGGCGACTGGCTGGCACTGGACGGTCCGCAGTCAGCGGAAGCGGTCAAGGGAGCGACCGATGACGGCTTTATTGCCGAAGTCTACTTCCGCAAAGCCTGCCTGATCACAGCCGACACAGCTGAACTTCTCGGATATGACAAAGACGCTGAACAGTTCCGGGAACTGGCCGCAAGGAAAGAAAAGGAAATCCTGGAGGAATACTATACGCCAAACGGAAGATGCGCCGTCATGACCCAGACCGGCCAGATCCTTTCCGTGCAGAACGGACTGGGCAGCGACGAAAAGGCGAAGGAACTGCTGGTCAAGCTGCTGGATGAAAACGACGGCAAGCTGGCGACCGGTTTTGTCGGTACGCCATTGCTGAACGAAACACTGAGCATGCTGGATCTCAACGATTATGCCTTCGAACTGCTTTTCAATGAGAAGTATCCCGGCTGGCTGTATGAAGTCAACCACGGCGCAACCACGATCTGGGAACGCTGGAATTCCATTGATGAGACCGGACACATCTCCGGCACCGGCATGAATTCCCTCAATCACTATTCCTACGGCTCCATTGTCGAATGGATCTTCGCCCGCTGTGCCGGTCTCAAACCGCTGGAGCCGGGCTTCAGGAAGGTAAGCATCGCACCGCTTGTCCACTGGAAGCTGGGAAAACTCGACTGCGTATATCCGTCAGCTGCCGGTACATACGAAATCCACTGGAACATACAGGACGATTCGCATATCGCCATGAAGGTCAGGGTGCCTTACGGCTGCACCGCTGAGATTGAACTGCCGTATTTTGCCAGAGAGAAATACAGCGGAAACAGCCCGCTGACAGACGGACATGTCGGAGCAGGCGAGTATGAAATCGTTTATGAAACGGAACGGCCGATGAAAGATGTTATCTCGCTTGCCAGCAAGGTGGATATTGCCCTGGCAAACGAAAAGGTCAAAGCATATCTGGAGGCGCTGCCGATGTTCGAACAGACGGAATTCTCCATGCACGGTGTACAGGTTAGCCAGGGACTGGCGATGTGCGGTATCACGGATCCGGAAACACACAGCAAAATCGAACAGGACATCTTTGCCCTGCAGAGGGAAGACAGCTGAGTACAGAAAACAGGACATTCTGAAATAAAAAAAGGACTGCGGCATCAGGAAGTGATCCGGGGCCTGTCAAGTAGACACAGGAAATAACTAAAGTAACACTTACCCAATCGGAGATAATCCGGTTGGTTTTTTTGATGTCCTTAAATCTTCTAAATACTGCTTGTACTTCTCGATTCTGTGGTTGACAGGAATCGGATAAAGTACAGGCGTTTTGACTTGTAATGCC
>CACYXJ010000097.1 GCA_902778375.1 uncultured Erysipelotrichaceae bacterium | reverse complement strand
ATCGGATCAGTCTCATCGATCTTTATTGACAGATCCAGTGGTAATTTCAGCTGTTCCGCGCTATAATCCAGTTGCGAGTTGGGATTATAGTTTGGATATCTTTGCATACTCAAATTATACCAAGTAAAAGCGCCTGTCCTTTATTGGTCAGACGCTTTTATTCTTTTTTGACTGTCACTTATTCGTTACAGCCCCTTTTCATGAATGAAAGCAGGTCAATATATCCTGCCGTTCTGCCATGATAGAATACATACAAAGCAGGGGGAATAAATATGCAGAACAGCGAGATCTTTAAGAACACAGTATCAGAGAAACGGCTCCTGAATGTTGTCAAGGAAGTGTCGAACTATCACCGTATCCAGGCTTCACCGATGTTTCGTGAAGCCGCGCAGCATGTAAAGGGCATCTGTGACAGTTACGGACTGAAGGCAAAGATTCTCAGTTATGAAGCTGATCCGGATGTCTGGTACCTACAGAGCAAGATGTTCAGGGAATGGTCCGTGAAGGAAGCTTATCTGGATCTTGACGATCCGCAGAAAAGACTGTGCGATTACTCGGCAGAACCGATTTCCGTGATTCAGAAAAGTTATCCAATCGACATGCGGGGTACACCGGTCGATCTCGTGCTTCTGGACAGGGGAGCAGACGAAGCTGCCTATCAAGACACCGACCTGAGTGGGAAATGGGTGTTTATCCGGGGAAAACTGGCCGATTATGACTGGATCTATCAAAAAGGAGCGTTGGGATTGGTTACTGATTTCATCATGGAAACAGCTGACCGCAAGCGCAGCAATCTGTATCATTCCCTGACTTATACTTCCTACTGGCATACGCATCTGAAAGACGAGCCGGAAAAAAGAGGGTTTGTCCTCTCGCCGAAAGAAGGAGATATCCTGGCCCAGATGTGCCGTGACAAATGGAACAGCGAAAAGAAATACCTGCAGGTCAGACCGTATATCGATTCTGAACTGTACAACGGGCATATCGAAGTTGTTGAAGCAGTGATAGAAGGAAAAGATGATAAAACCGTGACCCTCTGCGCCCATCTGTGTCATCCACGCAGTTCCTGCAACGACAACGCATCGGGTGTTTCCGCAACACTGGAAGCCATGCATGTGATCGACATGCTGGTAAAAGAAGGCAAAATCGAAAAACCGCAGCATACGATACGTCTGACACTGGTGCCGGAATATACCGGAACATTTGCCTATCTGTCCGATCATAACGACTATGAGAAGGGACTGGGAGCGATGAACCTCGATATGGTAGGCGGAAAGCAGACCCGTTTCTACGGTCCGATCACGCTGACCCGCACACCTTTGTCGACACCATCACTGATCAGTGAACTGAGCATGTACAGCATGGAACAGGCAGCGAAGGAAGCTTCTTCCTTTTCCGGGGAAAGCGTGTCATTGACTAACCACTGCGTTTCACCGTATGCCGGCGGATCCGATCATACCGTCTACAGCGACCCGACAGTCAACATTCCATGCTGCATGCTCGGTCAGTGGCCGGACCTTAACTACCATACGGCGACCGACACGCTCGATGTCATCGATCCCGCCGTGCTGAAGTTCTCCTGTCTGACAGCCGTGAACTTTGCCTATAATCTGGCGAATCTCACAACGGAAGACCTTCCGTATCTGTATGAGCAGCTCGACAGAAGCATGGCGGACATGAAGACAAAACTGGCGGCGGAATACCTGCGCGGAGAAATCAGCAGGGATATGTTCGGTTCCCTGCTGTACAAATACCGGCAGTATTTCACCGACTGTGTCAGAACAGCCAGAGACCTGGTCGCGGATGCCGATGTGACCAAGGAAACGGAACATGTGCAGAAGATTTTCACTGCCTGGGCAGAACAGTATGACCTGTCCGACAGTTATCCGGAATATGAGGAACTGACGGATGTATGGCAGCGCACAGCTGTCGGACCGTACCAGACACTGAGCGACTACCGGGCACTTGGCTATGATGAAGCTGTCAGCCGTTATGAAGAAAACAAGAACGAGCATGATTACGGTTTTGAAGGCCTTGTGCTGAATTACATCGACGGCAGACGCACTGTTGCAGAACTCGTGAAGGAAGTCTCGCTGGAATACCGCAAGGACATGAAGGAAGATGTCCTGCTGTATCTGGAACTGCTTGAAAATCTGGAACTGATCAGAAGAATCAGCTGAACACAAGCACCATCGCAGGATGGTGCTTTCATGTATAATGAAGAAAACCGGACATCCCGGAAAGTTACTAAGGAAAATCATTATGACAGTACAAAGAGAAACATATCTCCGGCAGCAGGAGGAGGATTGCTGCTGCTGTGACACGGCTGCAGATGAAAAAACAAACTGTGTGATCTGCGGCAAGCCGCTGCATTATTTTCCGAATGAAATGATGCTGGAATGTTTCCGGTGCCATCAGTTGAAACCGGCCAATGCCATCTGTGAAGACGGGCATTTTGTCTGTGACACATGCCACAGCGGCAGAAACGGGACAGTTCTGGATCTGCTCAGAAGCAGCAACGAAAAAGATCCGATCCTTCTTCTGCATCAGGTCTTCCGGCTTGATTCGGTACATATGCACGGTCCCGAACATCACAGTATCGTGCCCTGTGTTCTGATCACGGCATACCGCAACAACGGCGGCCAGATCGATTATGAGAAATGCCTGCAGGAAGCCTGGAAGAGGGGACAGAAGATGAGCGGCGGCTCCTGCGGTTTCCTTGGCGTCTGCGGGGCGGCGGCAGGTGCCGGTATCTTTGCCAGCATTATCAGCGGCGCAACACCGCTGACCAGAGAACAATGGGCTGTACCACAGAGACTGACGGCAAGATGCCTTGATGTCATGACCGGAATCGGCGGACCCCGCTGCTGCAAACGCACCAGCAGACTGGCGATTGAATGTGCGGCTGATTTTTGCGAAAAGGAATTCGGTGTCAGCATGCCGGTCACCAGGACAGCCTGCGGCTGGTACCGGCAGAACAGGGAGTGTATCGGCACTGACTGTCCGTATTTTCCAAAGGCGGAAGAAACGTCGCAAACTGAATGAATCAGCAGTTATTCGGTTATCCAAAACAGGAATTGATATATTAATATATTCTATGTAATTAACAACTGGGAGGTTATTTCATGCTTCTGCTCTACTATATGTCAGATCCGGTTAACTGGATCATTCCATGGATCCTGCAGGCAATCGGGTACTACCGGGTACTTCGCAAAATGGGTCAGAAAGGAACCTATGCTGTCGTGCCGTTTGTGGCCGAGGGAAAGCTATCTTCAATTCTCTTCGAGAATATGCGTTCCTACTGGCACCCGCTGATCATGACAGGTGTCTATCTGGCCGCGAGTTTTTACCTGCGCTCGTCACCGACATCAATGGGTAAGGTTTTCGGTATCCTGCTGACGCTGCTGGCGCTGTTTGTATACGGTATTTTCCTGGTCCGCCTGTATATCAGGCTGTGCAAGTCATTTCATAAGGGATTCTTCTTCACCCTGGGAATGATTATCATTCCTCCGCTGTTTCTGATTCTTCTCGGTAATAAGAATGAGGAATTCTACGGCGGTCCTGTGTTCAAACACAGCAAGATCATCAGCAGACCGGTCAGATGGGCGTATAACATCTTCCGCGAACTGCTCTTCATTGCCGAGATGGTCCTGATTGTCGGCGGTGTCGGATACCTTGTGATCAGTACGTATATGCCGCGTCCGATGGTATACCTGATGCTGGATGATTTCAAAAAGGATATTAAAGGTGTGACCGGAGACGGAGTCATCGTTGACCGCGAAACAAGCATGGGCGAAGATTATGCCCTGCTGGAACAGATTCCTGCCGGCCGTGAGAAGCTGTTCCCGGACCACAGCAAGGACGAAAGCGTTGTTGTTCTCGAATATTTCATCGGTTCCAACCTGGAAGACAATAACGGACTTGCCACGTTCAATATCGACCAGATCAAGGATGCGACAAGAGAAGGATCAGCTTTGAAATTTGTCATCGAAGCAGGCGGATCGAACCGCTGGTTCACCTCCGGCATCAAGGATAAGTCTGTGGGCAGATATGAGATCACAGACGGAAATGTCAAACTGATGGACAGCGTCGACAGCACTGTTTCCATGTCCGAGCCGGAAGAATTCCTTGCTTTCCTGCAGTGGGCCAAGGAGAACTATCCTGCCGACCGCTATATGCTGGCTTTCTGGGACCATGGCGGGGGCCTGAGCTCAGGTTTCGGTCAGGATATTCTCAACAAACGCGACGACGGCAATTACGGCACCCTCCATGTTAACGAGATCATTGATGCGATCGACAAATCGGGTATGAAATTCGATTTGGTCGGCTTTGATGCATGCCTGATGCAGGATGTGGAACTCGCAAAGGCTTTCGAACCGTATGCTGACTATTATCTTGGCTCGGAAGAGGTTGAATCAGGTTTTGGCTGGTACTATACTTCCGCTTTCGGCATGCTGGCAAAGGATCCCGGTGTCAGTACCGAAGAATTCGCCAAAGAACTTATCTCTTCTTTCGATGTCTATAATACAGTGTTCTATGACGGCAAGCCGCCGGGTGGAACGACTCTTTCTCTGATCGATCTGAGCAGAATCG
>CACYXJ010000096.1 GCA_902778375.1 uncultured Erysipelotrichaceae bacterium | reverse complement strand
TTATCTGTATTCTGTATGAGTCACTTCAACCGGAAGTTACTGTACGAGTGATTTCCACTTTCAGCCCCTGAAAGTGGAAGTTAACTTTTCACTTCGCACATTTTGTTTTCAGTAAAAATAACTGGACAAATGCCTTATGGTTCTATATGATTTTCGTTAAAAAGGGGGTTGAAATTCATGAAACTTGTCTACAACGTTTCTGATAAACCAAAGTTTAATCAGCTGATTGTTTTTGCTTTCCAGCAGGTTCTTGCAATCATGGCTGCCACCATCGCCGTACCGATGATCATCGGCAACGGCATGAGTACTGCCGCAGCACTTTTCGGTGCCGGTGTCGGTACTCTGGTGTATGTTCTCTTCACACAGCGCAAGAGCCCTGTTTTCCTTGGCTCTTCTTTTGCGTTCATCGGCTCCATGTCGGCTGCGTTTGCCGGCGCCGCAACTCTGTCGGCAGGCTATGCCGGTCTTCTGATCGGTGCTGCCCTGGCAGGTTTTGTCTACGTGGTATTCGCAATCATCATCAAATACGTCGGTGTTCACTGGGTCAATAAACTGATGCCCCCGGTCGTCATCGGTCCGACAGTTGCCATTATCGGTCTTTCCCTGGCAGGAAATGCTGTCGGCGACCTGCAGACAAGCAGTGTTACCGGTGAAATGACACAGTGGGCTGTTCTCTGCGGTCTGGTAGCTCTGGTCACAACGATGATCGCCAGCACCTACGGCAAAAAGAACGTCCGTCTGATTCCGTTCATCATTGGTATTCTCGCCGGTTACATCTGTGCTTCCGTACTGACAATGATCGGCAACATCACCGGTGATACAGCAATGCAGATCGTCAATTATTCTTCCATTACCGACCTGTTCGCCGGCGGTATCTCGCTGAAGACATTCTTCTCGGTTCCCGACTTCACATTCCTGACAGCCTTCAAGGGCTTCGGGGATATCGACTTCGGATACATCAGCACGATCGCTGTTGCCTATATTCCGGTCGCTCTGGTCGTATTTGCCGAGCATATCGCCGACCATAAGAATATCTCCACGATCATTGAAAACGATCTGCTGGAAGATCCGGGTCTCGACCGCACTTTGCTGGGTGATGGTATCGGTTCGGCAATCGGCGCCTTCTTCGGCGGCTGCCCGAACACGACATACGGTGAATCTGTCGCCTGTGTGGCAATCACCAAGAACGCATCCGTCGCAACGATCATCACCGCCGCCATCGAGTGCATTCTGATTTCCTTCATGTCGCCGTTTGTCGCCTTCATCTCCTCCATTCCGTCCTGCGTCATGGGCGGTGTGTGCATGGCCCTGTACGGATTCATTGCCGTCTCCGGTCTGAAGATGATCCAGCGCGTCGACCTGGATGTCAACAAGAACCTGTATGTCGTATCCACGATCCTGATCTCCGGTATCGGCGGTCTGTCCCTGACATTCGGCAAGATCACAATCACATCGATTGCCTGCGCACTGCTGCTCGGCATCCTTGTCAACAACCTGCTGAAGAAAGATCCCAACAAGCTTCCGGATCATCACGACTTCAACAACTGAGTGAATATGAAAAAGACCTAAGGACATGCAATCCTGAGGTCTTTTTTTCATTCTTCAGATAGTTCCTGCAGTTTTCTGCGCACATCATCCGCACCGGTATAGAGAATCCCGGTTCCGCCGGCCTTTTTCCATTCCCTGATATTGAGAGAGAAATCATCGATCAGGATGTATTCGGGGCCGAGGCAGAATTTGACCTTCTCCTTGCGCGGCAATGTATTGACGACTACACCTTCCGGCATGTATCTTCTGACCCAGTCGATCTTGTTGCCGGTGGCCTCGAAGATCTCCCGTTTCGGATTGGGAACACCGGTCAGGATTTCGACGACCTCGCCGCCGTATTGGCTGTACAGTTCATTGAACAGCAGCAGCGATTCATCAATGACTTCCAGCTGGGCATAGAAATCACCGTGTTCGCGGATCGCCGTGAACAGTTTGTCATCATATTCCCGGGTATGGTTTTCCTGGCTCATCGGTTCGAAACCGAGCAGTTCCCTGACACCCCGGTCGAAATCCGCCAGTACCCCGTCCATGTCAAAATAGATCTTTTTGAATTCCATATCTGTAATCATACTTGTTTCTTTCCTGTTCTGCAAAGCCTAAAAGAAACATTGCAAAGACCGTTTAACATGTTAAAATATACCCGCTGAACAAAGACGGAGACAGGAAATACAGGGCGTCCCGAAGAGAGCTTCTGACGGTGGGAATGAAGCGGAAAGAACGTATTTTGACAAGAACTCCCGAGCAAAGCCGCAAAGCCGGCGTTAACGGTGTAATGAGGCAGTAGTTTCTACTGTGAATTAGGGTGGTACCACGAACAAGCTCTCGTCCCTATGGAGGAGAGCTTTTATATATTTAGGAGGATGAAAATGAGCGCTTTTGATCAACTGAAGGAAATGATAGAAAAACATTCCGACATCATTACAGAAAACATGTCGGAAGATGATCTGGAACAGCTGAATGCCTTCCTCAACAGAATCAGCAGCAACGCCGAAAAACTGGGCGAGACAATTGCTGAAAACCTGCCTGAGGAAAACAGGGAAAACCTGAAAAAGAAGACAAAGGATCTGCAGAAAAACAAACTGAACGACCAGGAACTTGCCCGCCGTCAGAAAATGAATGCCCTGCAGGAAGCAGGCCTCGATCCGTTCGGACAGGTTTACAGCCGCACAGCCCATTCTTCCGATATCCGCAGCGCTTATGCGGACAAAAGTGCGGAAGAACTGGAAGCTCTGCAGGCGGAAGTATCCATTGCCGGCCGAATCATGTCCAAGCGCCGCATGGGCAAGATCGGCTTCATGCATCTGCTCGACAAGGACGGACAGATCCAGGTCGTCGTCAAGAAACAGGTCGTTGGCGAGGAAGTCTATGAACTTTTCAAGCAGAGCGATGTCGGTGACATCATCGGCGTCAAAGGCTTTGTCATCAAGACCCAGGCCGGCGAACTGTCAGTCGAAGTCCACGAGTATACACATCTGACCAAGTCCCTGCGTCCCCTGCCGGAGAAATTCCATGGTCTTACCGACAAGGAAGAACGCTACAGAAGAAGATATGTCGATCTGATCATGAACGAGGATTCCCGCCGGGTTGCTTTCCTGAGACCGGCCATCATCAGCTGCATCCGCAGTTTCATGAGCGGCCAGGGATTCACGGAAGTGGAAACACCGATTCTTTCCACCCTTCTGACCGGCGCATCCGCTCGTCCGTTCGTGACACATCACAACACCCAGGACCTTGACATGTATCTGCGCATCGCCCTGGAACTGCCGCTGAAGAGACTGCTTGTCGGCGGCATGGAAGCGGTATATGAAATCGGCCGTGTCTTCCGCAACGAAGGTATGGACCCGAACCACAATCCGGAATTCACACTGATGGAAGCCTATCTTGCCTACAGCAACCTGGAAGGCATGATGGATCTGACCGAGAACATGTACAAGACGATTGCCAGAGAAGTCATCGGCAAGATGGACTATCATTACAACGGCTATGACATCAGCCTTGACGGCACATGGGCACGTGTCAGCATGACTGAGGCGATCAAGGAAAAGACCGGCATCGACTTCCGGGCTATCAATGATCTGGATGAATGCCTGAAACTGGCTGCCGAACATGAGATCGAACTGGAAGAACATGAGAAGTCGTACGGTCACATCATCAACAAGTTCTTCGAAAAGTATGTCGAGGAGACACTGATCCAGCCCACCTTCCTCTATGGTCATCCGCTGGAGATCTCCCCTCTTACCAAGAAGAATCCGGAAGATCCGCGTTTCGTCGACCGCTTTGAACTGTTCATCGGCGGCAACGAATTCGCTAATGCCTATACCGAGCTGAACAATCCGATCGATCAGCTGGAACGCTTTGAGGAACAGCTTAAAGAAAAAGACCTCGGCAATGACGAGGCCAATGACATCGATATGGACTTTGTCGAAGCACTCGAATACGGCATGCCTCCGGCGGGCGGAATCGGCTACGGCATCGACAGACTCTGCATGCTGTTCCTTGAACAGGAATCCATCAGAGACGTCCTGCTCTTCCCGACAATGAAGCAGCGCGGTGAGTAAATCCCAGAAAAACAGTCGTCTGGAGGTCAAAATGAAGGGATATGAAGGCTTTTGTAAAGCTTTTTGAAGGAAAAAGTGGGAAATTTTGTACATTTCATAAGGCAAAATACCCCTGTTTCTCCCAATTTATCCCCAATTTGACGAAGACTTATGTAATATCTGTGAAGACTTACGTAAAAATCTGCAAAAATCACAAACTCCTGTAACAGGGAGCTTTCTTTGTACAGTACATACCGCAGATGGATACCGATGACGATATCTGAGCGGTATAATATCTTCAAGGAGGTGTCTCATGAACGGCAAATACCAGCCGGGACAGAAAGTCTTTCTGACCGGAGGAAACAAGAACTTGATCAAAGAGGCAACCGTTCTGAAGTATACCGGAGGATTTTATACGATCCGCTTTGACAACGGTGGTGGTATCAAAGTCAGAGAGTCCAGGATCTACCCTTCTCGGAAAGAAGCTGAACAGGCGATCCTGAACAGAAAGAGATAAACAAATCGGGATTAGTGGAGTAGAACATGGATAAAAAAAGGGCTTTGTCTGGCGCCATAACATTTATAACCCTGATGGGAATCGTAAGTCTGTTTTCGGA
>CACYXJ010000095.1 GCA_902778375.1 uncultured Erysipelotrichaceae bacterium | reverse complement strand
CTCATAGGAAATCTTTATCTTTCTTCCCATGATAAAATCCCGCCTCCATAGATACACGTTTCTGTTTTTCGTGTGTCTACTTTGGCGGGATCATATCAAAGTACCTGTCTGCAGTCCTTTTCATATTCAGTTATTTTGTTTTTGTGAAGATTGCTTCCATGTTGTCGCCGAGATCAAGCCACAGCTGTCCGTCCACCATGCGGAAAGAATACAGCTGATCATCATTTGGATCCTTGAATGTCTTGCCTTCCCAGTCGAGATCGATCTTATAATCGCTGCCCTGGAAGTTCATGACGTTCTTGTCGCCGAATGTCAGGGTGAATGCTGCGTTCTGCTGATTGAGGGTTTCAAGGAAGGCATCCCTGGTTGCCTGATCGACTTCTTCGCCATTGAGAGCGAGTGAAGTGATTTCATAAGTGCCGTAGTAATCCGGTGTTTCCTTGCCACCTGCGGAAGAACCGGAGCATGCCACAAGTGTCAGTGCCATGACAAATGTGCAGAGCAGTGTTAATAATTTTTTCATGTTTTTTCTCTCCTTCAGTTATTCTGGCCGGGTCATAATGAAGATGACACCGACATCGCCGCTGTCGATCATCAGTTTTCCGTCCTGATAGTCAAAATTCATGACGTCGGTGGAACCTTTTTCGGTAATTGTCTTTTTGTCCCAGTCGACATCGAAGACATAGTCTTTTCCGTTGTTTGTCAGATAGTTCTTATCACCGAACGTTACGGTAAAATAAGAACCTTGTTTTTCCAGTTCAGCTTTGATCTGGCCGGCCATGTCTTCGCTGACTTCCGAACCGTTGATCACAAAACCGGTGATTTCGTAGGTTCCGTAGTATTCCGGTTTTTCCTTGCCGGAAGCGGAAGAAGAGCCGCAGGCTGTCAGAGTGATCATCATCATGAAGGCGATGAAGAAGGTGATGATTTTTTTCATTATGTTTCCCCCTGTCGTATTACTGAGAAAATCTTATCATGTATGCACAGCAAAACAAAAGATATAATGTCAATGTGAGAACGAAAGAAGAAACGCGCATTTCCAAATACATATCGCTTTTGCTGCGGCATCACCCGGAGAAGGAGAACCTTGTCATGGACGGACATGGCTGGGTCAGCAGCGAGGCGCTGATCAAAGCCATCGGCATCGACATGGATCTTCTGGAAAAGATCGTCAGGGAAGATGAAAAACAGCGCTATGCCTTTAACGAAGATCATACGAAGATCCGGGCCAGCCAGGGCCACTCCGTACCGGTCGATGTCGGACTGCAGGAATGTATTCCGCCTATGTATCTTTTTCATGGAACCGGCGAAAAGTATCTGGGCAGCATCCGCAGACAGGGGCTGCTTCCTCAAAGCAGACTGTATGTGCATCTTTCCCCGGATACCGATACCGCATATAAAGTAGGTGTGCGGCACGGCAGGCCTGTGATCCTGACGGTCAAGGCAGGGGAAATGCAGGAAAAGGGACATGTCTTCTATCTGTCAGCCAACGGTGTATGGCTTACCGCTGATGTACCGGCCGAATACCTGATCTTCCCGGAAGAACAGTAAGGGGAACAGTCTTTACATGCCATTTATGCGGTGCTATATTGAAATGCTCCCAAAGGAGCATGATGCGGAGGATTTAAACTGAAATCTGTATTACAATTCTTATGTAAAGAGAAAAGAACAGTCATAGTGAAGGAGAAAGATAATGAAACTGAATGATGAAGAACTGAACATGATTGCCGGCGGAAGCGAAGCTGAATCTGCTGAACTGGGAAGATTTCTGGTTGCCAGATTCCCGGAATTCTTTCCGAATCCGGAGAATATCGAACTCGGGGAAATCGCCGATTGTCTGAGAGCCAAGGTTCCCGGATTCCGTTCCCTTACGGAACCGGGAGACGAGAGGACAAATACGTATGCCCTGCATAATTCCTGGGAGCCGATGACACATGCCGAACTCATGGCCTATCTGCGCAAGACGTTAGGCTGAGCGTATTCAGAAAAACACCGCGGAAAGCTTCTGCTTTCAAACAGAATGCAGAGGCTTTTTATATTCTTTAAGGAACTGTTAACTGCAGCAGGATCAAGTTTTTACGATATAATGGATATGAACAACAATCATAAGACCGCAATCAACACCGCGGATCAAAGACGGTCGCAGCACCAGAAAGGAAAAACACAATTATGGCAATCACAGTCAATCTCAGGTACACAGGCACTGACGGCAATGCCCGCAAATTCGCCGAGGAAATGGTCAGCAGCGGCACAGTCGCGAAGATCAGGGCAGAAAACGGAAATCTCCGCTATGAATACTACCAGTCACTGGATGATCCGGAGACGATCCTGCTCATCGATCAGTGGGAAAACCAGGAAGCGATCGACGTTCATCATGCCAGCGAAATGATGCATACTCTCGCTGCACTCCGTGACAAATATGACCTGCACATGAGTGCCGAACGTTTCATCTCCGATGAAGAAGGCATTCCGGAAGGCGACGCGGCTTTCCTGCGCAAATGATGACAGACGGCAGTTCATCTGCCGTTTTTCGTTTTTATTACGGTTCATTGAAATCCATTTTGTATGTGATTACAACTGTTAACTGATAGAATATACATATGAGTACAGAGAAACCGGCTGAAAAGAAATCAGCCAGCAGAGAGAAAAGCATTATCGGCAAAAGAATGTTTTTGCTTATTCTGAGCCTGTCGCTTGTTTTATGTGCGGCAGGTGCTGTTTTCGGCATGATCCTGTTTTACCGTTCGACAAGAAGAGCATATGCCCGGGCGGCATATTATCTTTCTTTCGGAATGAGTGATTTGGTTTATGCCGGCGAAGTTAAAGATGAAATCGTTCCGGAGTTCGTTGAAATATACAGGAGCGTTCCGGAAGAGCAGATAAAACCGTCTTATGAATACTATTCTCTGTTCGATTCGATAGAAAACCATCCGGCTAACCGGAGTATGGAGAAAAACCTGGCTTCGTTCAGTGAGGAAACCCAGGTGTCGGCCATGTATCTGACACTCTATGACCTGAAAAAGGAACGTCTGGTTTTCATTATGGATTCAAGGACCGGCGAGGATCATGAGCCGCCGGGCGCGATGATTGACGTTCCGTTGGGTGATGTTTTCCGCGATTATACAAAGGATTCTGTTGCCCATATTCCGTATCTGCAGTTCAATACCAGAAAATACGGGCAGACGATTGCCTGCTGGACAGTTGCTGATGAAATAGACCAGGATTACATGATCATGGTGATGGTGGAAATGGATATGTCCAACATCATGAATAAGGGACTGATATTCCTCGGACAGTATCTTCTTGCCGCCCTGGCTCTGGCGCTGTTCCTGGATACCCTGATCGTCTATATCGTACGCAAAAGAGTCGTCACACCGCTGATGGATATGTCGGAGGCTGCGAAGGAGTTCGCTGTGATCAAGGGGAATGACAGCGAGGAATATGTCTTTGAAAAACTCGATATTCATACCGGTGACGAGATCGAAGGTCTCAGCAATACCCTGAAGGACATGGAAAAGGAAAGGGTGGAAAATCTCAATTCGCTGATGTCCCTGACAAAGGAAAAGGAACACCTTTCCGCCGAACTGGGAGTTGCTGCGAATATCCAGAATGATGCACTTCCTACCGATTTCCCGAACCGGGACGAATTCGAGATCTATGCCGTCATGGATCCGGCCAAAGAGGTGGGAGGCGACTTCTACAACTTTGTCATGCTGGACGACGATCATATCATTATGACGATGGCCGATGTTTCCGGCAAGGGAATTCCCGGTGCGCTGTTCATGATGACCTGCAAGACCATCATCGACAATCTTTCCCAGGTATATCCGGATGATCCGGCTGCCATCCTCACCGGCCTGAACAGCCAGATCACGCAGAACAATACCGCCGACATGTTCGTCACGGTATGGCTGGGCATCCTTGAACTGTCAAGCGGCCGCATGATCTGCTGCAATGCCGGTCATGAATATCCGTGTGTCTGCCGCAGCGGGGCCGATTTCGAACTGATCAAGGACAAGCACGGCCTGGCTGCCGGAGCGTTTGAAACCGCAAAATACACGAATTACGAACTGCAGCTTTCGCCGGGCGACTGCGTATTTGTCTATACTGACGGTGTTCCGGAGAGCAATGATACCGAAGAGAAACTGTACGGCACCGACCGCATGGTGAAAGCACTCAACCACGAACGGGAAGCCAATATGAAAACACTGCTTCTGAAGGTGCTGACTTCCCTGAAGGAATTCTCGGCCGGCACCGAGCAGTTCGACGACATCACGATGCTCGGCATCCGTTACTATGGAATCCAGGATGAACCGCAGAATGATAATGAGGAACAGTAAATGCTGTTCCTTTTTCCATGCATAAAATAATCAAACAGGGTGTAAATCCTGTACAATAAAGACAGCAGAAATAATGATCAGGAGGATAGTACCATGAGCAATTATCTGACGATCGATGTCGGCGGCACCAATATCAAATACGCGCTGATGAATGATCAGATCGAAGTTATCGAAAAAGGCGAAGTACCGACACCGCGTGACTCTCTGGAGAGTTTCCAGGATGCCATTGCGTCCATCTATGACAAATACAGCGACCGTGAACTGCATGCTGTATGCATGAGCGCTCCCGGCCGGATCGACTCGACGACTGGCTTCTTCTATACCAGCGGCGCGTTAGGCTACGTCAGCGGCGTCAATCTGCCGGAAAGCATGAAAGACCGTATCCCGGTACCGTTCGTCGTTGAA
>CACYXJ010000094.1 GCA_902778375.1 uncultured Erysipelotrichaceae bacterium | reverse complement strand
GGCATTACAAGTCAAAACGCCTGTACTTTATCCGATTCCTGTCAACCACAGAATCGAGAAGTACAAGCAGTATTTAGAAGATTTAAGGACATCAAAAAACCCAACCGGATTATCTCCGATTGGGTAAGTGTTACTTTAGTTATTTCCTGTGTCTACTTGACAGGCCCCGGATCAGATTCGTCACACAGTTCTGATCATTATTGTTCTTTCAGATAGAGGACTCCCTCCAGTTTCGTGATGACAAAGTCATCGGTTCCCCACCAGCCGAAAATGTTCTCGTCTTTCCACATGACAGATTCATCCGCATCCTTATATCTCTGGAACCCGAACCAGCCGATTGCCGATCCGTTGACAAGTCCCATATTACGGATGACAACTTCCTCTTTTTCCATGTCGGCAGCGACCTTCTGCAGGTACTGGTCCAGATCCTTGCCGTTTGCGCAGCGGAATGTCATCAGGACTCTTTCCGAGGCGTTGTCTCCTGTCACTTTCTCACCGACATTCAGTTTGCCGTTTCTGTACTCGGCATAGGAAAGTGTCTGCGAGTATTTTGTATTGACTTCCAGGGCCGATTCCTTGCCGGGATCGAGTCTTGAAGCAAATTCATCCTTCAACATCATCAGATAATTGATACCTCTGTTGTAAGATTTCAGATCGTTTGTGGAATCGGTATAGACCCTCTGAATCACCTTGAGATATTCGCTCCAGTTTGCGGCTGTGATCCGGATACCGGTATCTTTTTCTTCCTCTTTCTTTTTCCCGAACAGACTTCTGTCAGGAAGCACGGAAGCAGTGATCTTCGGTACAATGATCTGTTCATTGATGATCTGTTTCATATACGGACTTTCCTTTCCTTAACCGGCATTCTTTTCGTTTACAAAGGCTTCGATACTGCTGCGGATTCCTTCACCGTCCAGATGATATTCACTCAGCAGTGTTTTCCAGTTTCCGCTGCCGGCAAAGCCATACATGCCAAGACGATGTACCGTACGTGGACATTTCTCCGCTGCTATCTCGCAGATCATTGTGCCCAGACCGCCGGTAACAGAATGTTCCTCTACTGTAAATACCGTATCGTGGTTTTCCAGCACCTTCACGATTCCTTCCTCGTCACATGGTTTGATTGCGCACACATCGACAACCGTGATATGAATGCCGTCCTCCGCCAGAAGTTTTGCGGCTTCCAATGTGCTCTGTACCATCAGTCCGCAGCAGAAGACAGCGACACCAGCTCCCTGTTTCAATACATGGACTTTGGTGACATCGATATTCTCATCTTCATATACATCGTCCACTTTCGGACGTCCGAGTCTGATATAACACGGCCATTCATGTGCATGGACATAGCGGATCACTGCTTTTGTCTCATTTGCGTCACACGGAACAAAGACAGACATGCCGTTCATATCTCTCATAATGGAAATGTCTTCCAGTGCCTGGTGGGTTACACCGTCCTCGCCGACACTGATACCTCCATGCGATCCGATAATCTTCACATTCAGCTGCGGATAGGCAACACTGTTGCGTATCTGTTCCCAGGCTCTGCCGGAAGAAAACATAGCAAACGTGGAAATGTAAGGTTTAAAACCGCTTGCCGCAAATCCGGCCGCAGTTCCCACCATATCCTGTTCGGCAATGCCCATATCAAAGAACCTGTTCGGATCTTCATTTTTCGCCTTGATTGACTGTGTGCTGCCGGCCAGATCGGCGTCCAGCACTACGACCTTTTCATCTTCCCTGACCAGTTTTGCGATTTCTTCTCCGTATGCTTCTCTGGTTGCTTTTGCCATAAAAAACTCCTTGTTGCTGTATATCTATATTAAAACATAAAGACAAAAAAGACACACAGGATATCCTGTATGTCTCTGATTGTTCTTACAGTCTTTCGTTCCGTTCGATATCCAGGAAGTACTTGTATGTATCAACTGTCAGTTCGCCGCAGGCTGCTTCATCGCAGGCGATGATGGCACCGTTGTGCATCTGCAGTGCGGAACAGGTCCACTTGTGGGATACATTTCCTTCCACTGTAGCTGCCAGAGCTCTTGCCTTGTTGTGGCCGCTGATCAGTACCAGGACTTCCTTGGAATCCGTAACTGTTCCGATACCTACGGACAATGCCTTGGCAGGAACCTTTTCCGGATCGTTTCCGAAGAAACGGCTGTTTACGATTCTGGTGTCTGTCGTCAGGATTCTGACACCGGTTCTGGAAGCCAGGGATGTGAACGGTTCGTTGAATGCCAGATGGCCGTCTACGCCGATGCCGCCCATGAAGAGGTCGATTCCGCCATAGGAAGCGATCTTTTCTTCATATCTTGCGCATTCGCCTTCCGGATCATCTGTCATGCCGTTGAGGATGTTGATGTTTTCCGGCTTCATGTCGACCAGGTGATCGAAGAAATTGTCGTGCATGAAGTACCAGTAGCTCTGATCATGCTCACGCGGCAGGCCGAGGTATTCATCCATATTGAAGGTAACAACGTTGGCAAAGGATACTTCGCCGGCTTTGTTCTTTTCAATCAGTCTCTTGTAGACACCGATCGGAGAAGAGCCTGTCGGCAGACCAAGAACGAACGGTCTCTCTTCCTTGTGGGCATTGATTTTGTCTGCGATGTAATTCGCAGCCCAATCGCACATCTTGTCGTAATTGTCCTGAATAACTACTCTCATTGTTTTTTCTCCTTCTGCTTTTATGCAATATGACCTTTTTCCTTGATCACTTCAATGACTGAATCCACATACTTCTCGCAGATTTCATCTGTTTC
Organism: uncultured Erysipelotrichaceae bacterium; assembly: GCA_902778375.1. Taxonomy (GTDB): domain Bacteria; phylum Bacillota_I; class Bacilli_A; order Erysipelotrichales; family Erysipelotrichaceae; genus Bulleidia. The sequence continues at coordinate 2,476 of CACYXJ010000094.1, read as the reverse complement.
CGCCTCAACCATGACTCTGATGACCGGTTCGGTTCCGGATTCCCTGACCAGAATTCTGCCGGTATCGCCGAGTTCGTCTGCGACCTTCTGTACAGCTGCCTGTACATCCGGATCATTCTGCGCATCGGGTTTGGACTTGACTCTGACATTTTTCAGAACCTGCGGGTAGAATACCACCGGTGCCGCCAGTTCGCTCATTGGCTTGCCTCTTTCAATGAAGACTTCCATCATCTTCAGGGATGTCAGGATGCCATCCCCTGTCGTGGCATACTTCGTGAAAATGATATGGCCGCTCTGTTCACCACCGATACGGTGCCCGTTCTGAACCATATTTTCATAGACATACTTGTCACCGACCTTGGTCTTTTCATAGTTGATACCAACCTTGTCCAGTGCTTTGTACAGACCGAAGTTGGACATAACAGTCGTGACGACGGTGTTATTGAGGAGCTTGCCTCTTTCCTTCATATAGAGACCATAGATATACATGATATGGTCCCCGGTAACGACATTGCCTTTTTCGTCCACGCACAGACATCTGTCAGCATCGCCGTCATAGGCAAAGCCAACATCCAGATTGTTGTCCACGACAAACTTCTGCAGATGTTCGATATGTGTGGATCCGCAGTCGGTGTTGATGTTGTATCCGTCCGGTTCATCATTCATGACATATGTTTTGGCACCTAATGCATTGAAGACGTTCTTGGCAATCTGCCAGGCTGCACCGTTGGCAACATCCAGACCGACTTTCTTTCCCTTGAAGGAATACTTGGACAGGGAAATCAGATAGCCGACATAGCGGTTTCTGCCTTCCACATAGTCGACTGTACGGCCGATTTCTTCTCTTTCCGCCAGCGGAACATCAATCTTTCCGTCAATATAATCCTCAACCATGAGAATGGTTTCCTCATCCATCTTCTCACCGTGATCATTGATCAGCTTGATGCCGTTGTCATAGTACGGATTGTGTGACGCGGAAATCATGATACCGCAGTCGAAATCCTCTGTTCTGGCAATATATGAAACACTCGGGGTCGTTGTGACATGCATAATATATGCGTCCGCGCCGGAGGCTGTCAGACCTGCACATAATGCATACTCAAACATGTAGGAGGATCTTCTGGTATCCTTGCCGATGACGATCTTGGCTTTTTTACCCAGTCGCTTGCCATAGTACCAACCGAGGAAGCGGCCGATCTTTACAGCATGATCATATGTAAGATCAATATTAGCCTCACCGCGGAAACCGTCTGTACCAAAATACTTACCCATAAATCTTTCTCCAATCTAACAAAAACTTCTCTTAAATTATAAAGATTCACAACGTGGTTGTGAATCTTTTTTGATGTTTATTAATTACTTAAACTGTCTGTATATGAACACAACTGTCTGTCCTCTTGTACATACATCAACCGGACAGAATTCATCCGGCCGGACACCGGTTGTAATACCCTGCTGCGCAGCCCATAATACCGGTTCGTAATAGAACTTGTCTGCATCCACATCTGCAAACGGATTATCGCTTTCCGTCAGTTCAGGTTCCCCTGCCATTCTGTACAGGAATGTCACTACCTGTCCTCTTGTCAGAACATCTTTCGGCGCAAAAGAGTCCGGGCTGATTCCGGTTGTGATCTCCTTTTGATATGCCCACAGAACAGCTTTGTAATAACCGTCATCTTCATAAACATCATCAAACGGGTTTTCTTCATTTTCCGGTTCAGGACAACCTGCCAGACGCCAGAGGAACAGCACAAAGTGATATCGTTTGCAGTTGTTTCCGGGAGAAAAAGTCGTTTCACCGGTCCCCTGGGTGATACGGTTCTTCAGTGCCCAGTATACGGCATCATAGTAATACTGAGACGGGCTGTACACATCTGCAAATCGGAGATCATAATGAACTCCCAGAACAAACATAGGTTCATCATAATAAATGTTATACAGCTCGCCGTCCCTCATCTCATATCGCCGGCGGGAAATCAGGACTCTGTTACTGTAATTTCCTTCCGCAGTATATAACTCATTCCCGTTCCGTTCCAATATTACGATCCAGTGCTGACCCATTTCCCCGGTATTGATAACATCGCCGTTTCTGATCTCCGCCTCATCAGTAAAAACATTACTGCTGCTGGCTCCCATAAAGGTTTCATTAAACATATATTTAACAAAATCCGAAGCATACGCAAAACAGCCGTAGCCGATCCAGCCGGTTGACAGATTCTGGGCATGGTCATAGCTCCACCAGGATTCGTCATCCCATCTTGAATCAGAGATGAATTCTTGATATTTGGTGAAATAATCTTCTACATCGAGCACATAACCTGCAGCATCAATGACCTCTTCCACATTCTCAGCTTCTTCCAGTATTTCATCCAAATCAGTATTATCGCTGTCTGTTTCGTCGATCAATGTATGCTCTTCAGCAGTTTCGTCCACATTATCTTCTATATCTTCAGGAATCTCTTCGATTTCATCTTCG
>CACYXJ010000093.1 GCA_902778375.1 uncultured Erysipelotrichaceae bacterium | reverse complement strand
GGAGGAATTCCTTGAAGACGGCATCCCGCATATCTGTATGAAACTTTTGCTTGCATTAATCACCGGCAGTAATACACTTTAAAATGGTTATCAGCGACGAGGTTCCTACTATGCAGATCGGCACAATGCATTTTTCAAAAAAAGACATTCCCAATATCGCAGCGATCATGGTTTCAGCCCTGATCTATGCCTGCGGATTCAACATTTTTGTCAGATCGGGAAACCTGTTCCCGGGCGGTTTTGCCGGTATGTCAAGACTGCTTTCAATGGTTCTGGAGGACTGGCTTGCGCTCCATATTTCTTTCAGCATCATCTATTTCGCACTGAACTCGCTGGTCACGATGCTCGTGATCCGCAAGACCGGCCACAAATTCATTCTTTATTCGGTGCTGTGGTATTCATTGTCGTCATTGTTCACCGGCATGATCAGATTGCCCGTGATTACGCAGGACCCGCTTCTGATCGCGGTTTTCGGCGGTCTGGTCAACGGTTTCGCCATTGGCACTGCGTTGCGCTATGACGCCTCCAGCGGCGGCACGGATTTTCTCGCCATCGATCTTTCCATCCGGCTGAACCGTCCGACCTGGAATTACATCTTCGCCTTCAATGCGTCGGTACTGTTTCTTGCCGGCTTCCTGTACGGATGGGAAAGGGCACTGTATTCGATCATTTTCCAGTATGTCTCCAAGGAAGTTGTCAGTATGATGCACGAGCGCTACAAAATCACCCGCATTCAGGTCGTTACCGATCATGCGGACGAAATCTGCAGTGAAGTATTCCGCATCTGCCGCCATGGCATAACCAAGCTCAAATGCGTCGGCGCCTACAGCAACAAAGAACATGAACTGCTGATGATGTCGGTCAACAACAACCAGCTCAAGGATGTCGAGGAAGTGATCCTCCGCATCGACCCGCATGCATTCATGTCCCTGACGCATGTCGACAGGATCATCGGCAATTATTATCAGAAACCGATGGAATAAGGAAGACAAAACCCATATAATGAACACGTCAAAAGCCGAAGGAACCAGACTATGTACGATATCATTGAACAATACCGCATCCGCGACATGATCCTGAAAGAAAGACTGGATAAAGTCCTGCCGGAAGTCATGAAAGAGACCGGTACCGAATTTTGGATCATTGCCAGCCGTGAATACAATGAAGACCCGATGTTCCGCCATATCGTGCCGGCCCGCTATCCGACCGCCAGAAGACTGACGATCCTGATTTTTGCCATCGAAAACAACGAATTGAAAAAGATCAGCGTTTCGATGCCGGACGCGGCTCTGGAAAAGTTCTATGAACATGACTGGGACAGGCAGAACGAAACGCAGTTCGAAGCTCTGACGAGAATTATCCGCCGTATCGGGCCGTCCCGGATCACAGTGAATGTCTCCGCCCATAACTATGCCTATACTGACGGACTTTCCCATGGTCTGTATCTGCAGATGAAGGAAGAACTTCCGGAAGATATCACAACTCGTTTTGTCAGCAGCGACGAAGCAGGCATCCGGTTGATGGAAACAAGAACCGAAACTGAACTGAAATACTGGCCGCATGTCATGGAGACAGCCGGCGGAATCATCGAGGAAGCTTTCAGCGATGAAGTGATCACACCCGGTGTCACGACCTGCCGGGATGTCATGGACTTCATGACAAGAAGGGTCAACGAGCTGGGCATCACGACCTGGTTCGAACCGACTATCGACCTCCAGAACGAAACCGGAATGCATGGTGAGGAAACAGTCATCCGCCGCGGCGATCTTCTGCACTGCGATTTCGGCATCGTCTATCTGAACCTGTGCACGGACACCCAGCGCCTGTGCTATGTGCTGAAGGAAGGCGAAACAGAAGTGCCGGAAGAACTGCAGGAAGCACTCAGACGGAACAACCGGTTCCAGGATATTGTCTGTGAAAACATGAAAGCCGGAAGAACCGGAAACGAAGTCTTCCTGTCCGCTGTCGAACAGGGAAAAGAAGCGGGGCTCAGACCGATGCTGTATACCCATCCGCTGGGTCTGTTCGGTCATGCCTGCGGTCCGACGATCGGTCTCTGGACGAATCAGAATCCGATCTATCCGGCCGGGGAAAACAAGGTCAATGACCGTACCGGCTATGCCCTGGAAGGAAACACGACAGAATTTCTGAAGATGTATCAGCGGGATACATTTATATTCACGGAGGAATCTGTGGTGGTAATGGACGGAAGTGTCCGTTACCTGCAGGAAGGAAGGGAATGGATCCGCAAAGTCGGATAACAAAGGTGGAATATGATAGAGAAACTGTCAGTAGTCGCAGCTGATATCGACGATACTCTGCTGCCGAAAGGAAAAACAATGATGCCGCGGACCAGAGCGGCACTGCAGCGCCTGCATGAAGAAGGCGTTCTGTTCGGACCGGCTTCCGGCCGGCCGCTGGACTGACAGGGAAAGCGATACATTCGAAAAGTACTTCCTGCTGTCACGGGAAGATATCAGAACGATCCTGACGCCGATCGCCCATCTTGATCTCAATGCCATTGTCTATATCAACGGCTACGATGAAATTGCCTCGCTGCGGATGGATGATTTCATGCGTGATTCGCAAAGACGCAACAAGTCCATCGTCAGCACCGGCGATGTCGACTACCTCAGCCGTTACGATACCGGTAAGATCGAAGTCCATCTCAAGCCGGAAGACCTGCCGGAATTCATGGCTGCCTGCGAAGCGAACAAGAGCGATCACTGGATCGTCATCAAGACATTCGAAGGCTACGGCCACGTGACGATGGAATTCGTCGATCCCCGCGTCAACAAGGGATATGCCCTGCGCAAATTCAGCGAGAAGCGCGGCATTCCGCTTTCCGAATTCATGGCGTTCGGCGATATGGACAACGATATCGGTCTGCTTAGGGAAGCAGGCTGGGGCGTATGTCTGATCAACGGCGCGCCTGCGACCAAGGCAGTTGCCCAGGCAATCACCGAATACAGCGTCGAGGAAGACGGAGTGGGAAGGTATCTTGAAACCCACTGGTTCAACAGATAGGCAGACTCCGGTCTGCTTTTTTCAAACCTGTATTTGTTTTCCTCTGGAAATTGTCGTTTAATATATGTACGTACTAAAAGGGGATTAGAAACAGGGGATATTGTTTTATGATGAAGAAAATCAAACTGGCACTCAGCATCATTCTTCTGCCGGCATTTGCATACGGGGCATATTATCTGTATTATCTCGGCAACGATATTTACTACGGGGATCTGATGACACAGTATATCGACTATCAGATGCAGCTGTATCTGTTCGGCTGGATCGCATGGCTTCTGGCCGGGGTATGCGCTCTGACAGCGCTGTATTGTCTGTATTATTTTCTGATGTCTCTGATCAGGCACAACTACTGAGATCCTGCGGGATCTTTTTTTATTGAAAAAGCCGCAATGCCTGAGCATTACGGCCAGATAATTCTGTCCTTCAGGTTTTCTGTCCAGACAACAAACAGTCCGCCGGCAAGTTTTCCTTCCTGTCCCTGGGTCTTGTCCGGATCCATCATCCATACCGCTTCACATTCGTCGCCGCTCATCTGACGGTAGGCTTCGAGAACTTTCATTCCGTCCTCGATATCCATCGTGAAGAGGGCAGTGCTGAGGCAGTCAGCGGCGCCGCTGTCCCTGGTGATGATCGAGACACTGTGATAAAGATCCGCCGGCTTCATGGTGGAAGGGTCGACGATGTGATGGTATCTGACACCGTCCGTGCCGGTATAGAAACGTTCATAATCGCCGCTGGTCACGAATGAGCCGCTGCCGTATGTTTCAACAACGATCAGCGCTCCTTCACCAACGGGATTCTGGATGGCAATGCGCCAGGGGGATCCATCCGCCTTGTCATGGATCGTGCGGATGTTGCGGCCGGCGTTGATGTTGCCGTAGACGACTTCATCACTTTCGATTGCCTGAGCGATGCCTTCAGCCGCGAAGCCTTTGGCAATGCCGCCGGCATCCAGTGATACGCAGGGATCGGTGATGAATACGGTATTGTTTTCCTCATCGATCACGACCTTGTCCCATCCCCGGCAGGCAAAGGCCTCCGCCAGTTCGGCTTCATCCGGCACCGCGCCGCCGTTTCCGTCTTCGTTGGCTGCCATGCCTTCTTCCCGGTAACGGTGCCATACCTGGAGAAGATTTCCCATCGTGATATCGAATTCCCCGCCGGAAAGATCATAGAACTGTTTTGCTTCCTTCAGCATGGCAATGACATCGTCAGATACTTTTACCGGAGCGATACCGGCGTTGTCGTTGATCGTTTTCAGATTATTGACACCGGCATAGTCGTTGTAGATATCGAACTGGCTGTTGTAACTGGCAAACATTTCCGTGCCGGTTTCAAAGCGTTTCTGCATGGCATCGCGGTCATAGCCGAATTCGGTATAGGCATAGACCGTATCGAAGCCTGAATCATAGGAAAGATTGCTGTATTCGAGAAGCTCCTTGCCTGTATCCGGTGCCTGTTCCGCTGCGCATCCGGAAACAACAGCAGCGAGAAGACAGGTGATGATTTTATTTGTTATCTTCATATCGATATTGAGTATAGCACAGTTCGTAAGGTTGGTTTTCCGGCAGCCGGTTCTTTTTCCTTTGAAAAAAGCTGTCAAAATGATGCTTTCTGTCGTTGAATCCCTGTAAGGTCAATGAAAAACAGACAATTTAAATGATATAATTTAACTACCAAAGCATCGAGGAAAGGACCTGATAATATGTCATTCTTAACAGGACCGATGAATCATCATCTGGCCGGGCATAAGGAGATCACCAAGCACGCTGACGTGCTGAAGACGATCGATCCTGATTTCGTCTGGATTCCACTGGTCAACGGCAACGCACCGTGTACGCCGCTGGTTGAAGTCGGAGATGAAGTTAAAGTCGGCACAAAAATCGCAGAAAGAAACGATCATTTCTATCTGCCGCTCTTTTCGCCTGTGTCGGGGAAAGTTGTCGGAATCGAGAAATTCATGACTTCCGGCATGTCCCAGGCACAGCATCTGAAAATCGAAAATGATCACAAGCACACGGAAGTCCGCGCTTTCCCGGAATTTGACTTCGAAAAGGCAAGCTGGGAGGAACTTCTTGAGTTTGTTAAAAATGCCGGCATGCTGGGACTCGGCGGTGCGGGGTTCCCGACATATGTGAAATACATGAAGCCGGAGAATGTCGAACTCTTTATTGTCAACGCGGTCGAATGCGAGCCGTATCTGACCGCAGACTACAAAAACATCGAAGAGAATATCGGTCTGCTGAAGACCGGTACACTGGCACTCTTCAAACTCAGCAAGGCACAGAAAGGCTGTGTGGCAATCAAGGAAGACAAGAAGGAACAGATCGCTGCCCTGAAGGAAACCTTCGCCGGTACGCCGATCGAAATCAGAACCGTTCCGGATCTCTATCCGATGGGATGGGAACGTACGCTTGTCTATCAGCTGACAGGCAGAAGGTATGACAAACTGCCGATTGAAGCAGGCTGCATCCTGAACAACGCCTCGACGGCGATTGCCCTCGGCAACGCAATCGAAAACGGCCATCCGATCACGCACAAATATCTGACGGTTTCCGGTGAAGCAGTGAAGAATCCGCAGAATGTCTACGTTCCTGTCGGAACCAAGGCATGTGAAATCATTGAAGCCTGCGGCGGCTACGTTGACGGTATTGACGACGTGCTGCTGATTGCCGGCGGACCGATGATGGGCAAAACAATTCCCAACGACCAGTTCGTCATTGCCCCGCAGAACAACGGTCTTACCGTTCTGCCGACCGAAGACAAGGATGAAGTCAAGTGTCTGCGCTGCGGACGCTGCACGGAAACATGTCCGTCCGGTCTGCAGCCGGTACGTATCCAGATGTCGGCGGCAATTTTCGACGAACAGGAACTGAACAAGCTTTATGTCATGGACTGCATCGAGTGCGGCATGTGCACGTATGTATGTCCGTCCAAGATCGATGTTACAGAAAATGTCAGAAGGGCGAAGAACTTTATCCGCACCAGAATGGCAGCACGTGCAAAGGAGGCTAACAAATAATGAAATTCTCATACCGGCCTTCTCCAAACTTCCGCTCGAAGAGACATACTTCGCGGATCATGATGGACCTGACGGTCTGTCTTCTCGCGGTGCTGCTGTGCTCTGCCGTTTATTACGGCATGGTATACGGCGCGGAAATCGGCATCCGTGCCATCCTGATGGCAGCGGCATCCGTCACGTCAGCTGTGGCAACGGAAGCGGTCTATTTCAAAATCAGAAAAAAGGATGTCAAGAAGGAAATCTCGCATTCCTACGCATGGGTCACGGCTCTGATCCTGACCCTGATTACCCGCATCGATGTCAGTTACTACGCCCTGATCGTTGCGACGATCACCTGCATCGTCATCGGCAAGATGGTATTCGGCGGCTTCGGCCAGAATATCTTCAATCCGGCAGCGTTCGGTGAAGCGATCATCATGAACAACTTCGCTGCCAGCAAGTCGGCAGCTGTCACGGCAAAGGTCTATGACGTCCTCTCCGGCGGCACCCCGATGGCAGCCATGAATTCCTATGGCTGGATCATCCAGAAGGATGCCTTCGGCGGATTCATCGAACAGTTCGGCGGTTTCGGAAACATGGCGATGGGCGGCTACCCGAGTGTCATCGGCGGCTCATGTGCCATCGTGATCCTGCTGTGCGGTGCCTTCCTGCTGTGGCGCAAGGATATCAACTATCATCTCTCCTGCACATACCTGGCAGTATTGTTCATAGTGTCACTGATCGTCGGCCTCTACCATGGTGCCGGTGTCCAGTACGCACTGTTCCATGTCCTCGGCGGCGGCGTTCTCTTCGGAACGGTATTCATGATGACCGATCCGGTAACGACACCGATCTCGATTCCCGGCCGTGTCATCTTCGCGGTCGGATGCGCGGCACTGACAATGATCCTGCGCTGGCGGTCGAATCTGCCCGACGGTGTTCTGTTCTCCATTCTGCTGATGAACATGCTGACACCGGCAATCGACAGACTGTCCGACGGCAACCAGATCAAGAACAGAAAATCGATCCGCAACCGCGTCCTCGCGGTTTCCGGTGTAATCGTTCTGATTACACTGCTGGTAGGATTCTTCGGCATCGAAGCCAAGGAACCTCCGAGAACTGCCGGCGGCGGTGCAGCACTCAGCGCTGAGGACTTCAGCGCCAACAATCCTGAATGTACCGATCAGGGCGGCGGCGTCTTCGCCTGCAAGGCGAAAGGATTCGAAGGTGTCAACGAAGCGACAATTACCGTCAAGGACGGCAAGATCGAAAGCATCGTCGTCACCGCATTCAACGACACTGTCGGTGTCGGCGATATGGCGACAGCTGACGCTGAACTGGCAAGATATGCCGGCGCTGATCTGAACACGGTCATTGATGCAACCAGCGGCGCATCCTTCACAAGCCAGTCTTTGAGAGCAATGGCATTTACCGCACTTGGCGGAACATCCGCTCCTGTCGCTCCATCCGTGGATGCGAACTCACTGGCAGGGGAAGACTTCTCTTCGGCGGAACCGTATTGCCGCGCCTGGACGAATACCGATCCTTCGGCAGTGGTATACAAGTGTTCGGCAAAGGGATATGAAGGCAGAAACGAAGCAACAATCACAGTCAACGAGAATGAAGGCAAAGTCGTTTCCGTGGAAGTGACAGCCTTCAACGATACGGAAGGTGTCGGCGATGCGGCAGTC
>CACYXJ010000092.1 GCA_902778375.1 uncultured Erysipelotrichaceae bacterium | reverse complement strand
ATACCGATCAGCTTCAGGATAATAGAAACTGTCGCATATACGTGACCGTTGCATTCAGCCTTGAGGATCAGGTGATCTGGGCTATTACAGATTTCGGGCCTGACCAGCCTGTGCACAATCTGATTCAGCTGGATGATTACCTGATCGAAAAGTATCCCGACAATCCAAACCGCAGGGTAAAGAGTGCCCGTATCGACAGCGGCGACCTTGCCCGCGGCTACAAGAAGCTCCGCAAGGCGCTCGACAAGGCCGGAAAAACGTATATCAAGCTGGTCGCATCCAATTCCCTGGATGAAAAGAAGATGTCCAACATGGAACTGTATGAAGACGCCCACTTCGATTCCTACGGCGTCGGCGAGAAACTGATCACATCCGCTACCGATCCGGTATTCGGCGGTGTCTACAAACTGGTTGCCGTCAAGGAGAAGGACGGCAGCTACACTCCGAAGATGAAATGCTCCGATTCCGTATCCAAGGCAATCATTCCCGGCAAGCTGATGGCATGGCGTGCCTTCGATGAAGAAGGAAAGGGACAGTGCGATATCATCGCTCTCGACGATGAAGTGTTCGAGGATGGCCAGGAGATCGAAGTCATCAACCTCGATCCGGATGCCTACAGCCCGGTGAAGATCATCAGACCGACGCATATCGAACGCATTCTGGTTCCGCATATCATCAAAGGTGAACTGGTGATCGACCTGCCTACGATCAGTCAGAAGAAGGACTATATCCGCGAGCAGCTGACCAACCGTGTCTGGGAAAGTGAACTGCGTCCGGAAATGCCGCACCAGCATTATGTCGACCTTACACCGAAAGTCGCAGCCCTGCGCCAGGAGATGTACGAGAAGCTGCATGGCGGCAAAATATGAAAGCATTAGTTTACCCCGGAGCCTTCAATCCGCCGACTGCCGCCCATATCGATCTGGCGGAATATGCCAAAAGCCGCACCAGATCCGATAAGGTGATCTATGTCCCGTCGAAAATGACCTATATCCGCGACGATCAGGGAAAGGATTTTGCCTTCGACGATGCGGACAGGCTGATGATGCTGCAGAAAATCGCCGAAGAGAGGGACTGGGCGGAAGTATGCGATTATGAACTGAAAGCGGCAAAACAGCCCCGCACCTATGAGACACTGTGCTGGCTGCGCGATCAGGGATATGAATGCCGGCTGCTGTTCGGTTCCGACAAGCTGGTCGAACTGGAAACCGGCTGGAAGTATACTGATGAGATACTGCGACAGTTCGGCGTTGTCTGCCTGCAGCGCAGCAATGACGACTGCGAGACACTGATCGATACCGATCCGTTTCTCAGTAAATACAAGGACTGCATCACACTGCTGAGGACGCCGGAGAAATACCAGAACTATTCCTCCAGCCGGATCCGGAAACTGCTCAGAAGCAAACACCCCGATGTCGGCGAACTGCGCCGTCTTCTGCCGCCGGAACTGTATGATCTGGTGGCCTGAAAGAGGTAAATCATGATAAAGAACAGAATGTTTAAGACCGCGGCTGCCGTGCCTTCGCTGAAGGTCGCTGACCCGGTATTCAATAGTGAACAGATCATCCGCATCATGAAGGAGAACAGCGACTGCGGACTGATCGTCTTTCCGGAGCTCTCCGTGACCGGCTATACCTGTGCCGATCTTTTCCAGCAGGATCTGCTGCTGGCCAGGGCGGAGGAATGCCTGCTGAAGATTGCCGAAGCAACACAAGGCACCAGCCAGACCGCAGTCGTCGGTGTTCCAATCAGATTTGAGAACCGGCTGTATAACTGCGCGGCTTTCCTCAGCAACGGGGAAGTCTGCGCTTTGGTTCCGAAAGTCAATATTCCCAATTACAGCGAATTCTATGAGGAACGCTGGTTTGCGTCCGGCAAGGATGTGATCGGCCGCACGGTAACGATCGGCAATTATGAAGTGCCGTTCGGCATCGATGTCATGGTCGTAGACAAAGAACATGATGTCGTGATCGGCGCCGAGATCTGCGAAGATCTCTGGGTGCCGGACAAGCCCAGCACACATCTCTGCCTGGCTGGGGCGGATATCATCGTCAACCTGTCCGCCAGTGACGAGGTAATCGGCAAGCACGAATACCGGACGATGATGGTCCAGCAGCAGAGCGCATGCTGCTATTGCGGATACCTGTATGTATCCAGCGGTACCGACGAATCCTCGACCGACCTGGTATTCTCCGGTCACACGATGATTGCTGAAAACGGAAAGATCCTGAGCAACATCGTCTTCCCGGAAAGAGACCACGTCAGCAAGGCAATCATCGATATCGAAACGATCCGCTTCAACCGTATCCATCAGAATACCTTCAGCGGTCAGGACGCGGCATGGTACCGCAAGGCGGAAGTCACTGCCGCACCGCTTGGCAACAAGGCGGAACTGACAGCTCAGGAACTCAAGGCGATCCTGCAGAAGGAAAACTATGCCATCGCCCGCAATCCTTTCGTTCCGAAGGACGACGAGGAAAGAGGCAGAAGATGCCGCCGGATCATGCAGATCCAGGCCAACGGTCTTGCGACAAGAGTTCGCGCGACCGGCATCAAAAACCTGATTATCGGCGTTTCCGGCGGTCTCGACAGCACCCTGGCGATGCTGGTGGCGCATGAAGCACAGAAGATCGAAAAGGATATTCGTATCATTGCCTATACGATGCCTTCCGAAGGCAATACGACATCATTGACATACAACAACGCCATGGCTCTGATGAAGACGCTCGGCGCCGAGGTCCATGAGGTACCGATCGGCAGCGGTGTCACCGATCATCTGAAACAGATCGGTCACAGCGGTGTCTATCAGGGAGAAGGGGATACGACCTACGAAAATGCCCAGGCCCGCATGCGCACCTATATCCTGATGGATGCTGCCAACCTGCATAACGGTCTGGTCGTCGGAACCGGCGATCTTTCCGAACTGGCTCTTGGCTGGTGCACCTATAACGGCGACCACATGTCGATGTACGGTGTCAACGGTTCCGTTCCCAAGACACTGGTGCAGTATATCTGCCGCTCCTATGCCTGTACCTGCGGCAATGAGGAACTGAAGAATACACTTCTTTCGATCGTCGATACACCGATCTCGCCGGAACTGACACCGAACCGGGACGGTGCGATCGCCCAGAAGACAGAAGAAAAAATCGGCAAGTACGATCTCAACGACTTCTTCCTGTTCTATGTATTGCGTTACGGCTTTGCGCCGGCAAAGATTTACGCATTCGCTTCAACAGCGTATGATGATGTTGATCCGCAGGTGATCAAGGAATCCCTGCAGAGATTCTATAACCGTTTCTTCCACCAGCAGTTCAAGCGCAGCTGTCTGCCGGACGGACCGAAGGTCGGTTCCCTGACACTGTCGCCGCGCGGTGACTGGCGCATGCCCAGCGATGCCAGCGTCGCTCTCTGGGTGGAAGAAGTCAAAGCTTTATAAACAAGGAGGTATGACTGACATGGCTTTTAACAGTGAACATTTTCTGCATCCGGATGACAGTGCCGCATTGCAGGCATTGAAAGCAATTCCCGGCTTTTCTCATCTGATGAAAGGATTCATGAAGGAATTCAGCGAACGGCAGATCCGTCTGCGCTGTCTGTCTTCCTATATCAGACTCGGTGAAAACCAGCTGCCGAAATACAAGGAAATGCTGAAGCCGATCTGCGAAAAACTCGGTATCGATGTGCCGGAGCTGTATCTGATGATGGATGTCAGACCGAATGCCTTTACCGCCGGTGAGAACGAGCCCTATATCGTATTGACATCGGGACTTCTCGAAATCATTCCGGAAGAACTGATTCCAACCGTCCTTGCCCATGAATGCGGTCATATTGCCTGCCATCATGTGCTGTACAGGACAATGGGAACGATCCTGTTCGGAACCCTCAGCGGATCACTCAATGTTGTTCCGTTCGGCGGTCTGATCACACTGCCGCTGCAGATGGCGTTCTACCACTGGATGCGCTGCAGCGAATTCTCCGCCGACAGAGCGGCAGTACTGGTCGACGGTTCGGCTGACAAGACTGCGGAACTCTGCATGCGTCTGGCCGGATTTGACCAGAAGATCCACGGCCAGATGAATCTGGAAGCATTCCTTGATCAGGCAAGGGAATACCGCGCGCAGGTCAAGGATGACGCCGGCAACAAATCCATGGAATCGCTGATGCTGCTGAATGCGACCCATCCATTTGCCGCACTCAGAGCCCTGGAAGCCCTGGAATGGGCGGAGACAGACCAGTACAAGGATATCCTGAACGGAACCTATGTACCGCCGGTCAAGGAAGAAACACCGCAGAAATCAATCATTGACTTTGATGAAATCTTTAAGATATTTGAGCCGGAAGACAAGAATAAAAAGAAAGCAGAAGACAAACTGATCTGTCCTTCCTGCGGTACAGAAAACAAAAAAGGGGCGAAGTTCTGCATGCACTGTGGTACAAGCCTCGAACCTGTCAAACTGAAATGTCCTTCCTGCGGAGAGGAACTGGACGGAAGCGAGACATTCTGTCCGAAATGCGGAAAGAGAATCAAAGATTAATGCAGTGAAGATCATTCGAAAGAATGGTCTTTTTTAGTGTAGAATGAAGACTATGAAAAAAGTACTGATCTGGGATTTCAACGGCACCATCATCGATGATGTCGATTACTGTATCGAAATAGAAAACAAAATGCTTAGAGACAGGAATATGGATTTCATCTCCACATACGAACAGTACCGCCGTGACTTCTGTTTCCCTGTGATCGATTATTACTACAAAATCGGCTATACATTCGAAGAAGAAAGCTATGCCGATATTTCTGATGAGTTCAATGACATGTACAATGCCGGTTTTGATACTCTGCAGCTGATGGATGGATTTGAGGAACTGATTCAGCATGCAAAAGAAGACGGATATGAGAATGTCATTCTTTCAGCCAGCCGTCAGGATTTCCTTGATGATCAGTGCAGAAGACTTGGCATCGATCATTATTTTGACGAGATTCTCGGCATCGACAACAATCTCGGCGGATCCAAGATCGATATGGCTCTGAAATGGATGGAGACTGCTGATGTCCATCCCAATGACTGCCGGTATATCGGCGATACGCTGCATGATATGGAGACTGCACTGGCTCTTGGAATCAATGACTTCACATTGATTTCCTGCGGACATCAGAGTTATGAGATCCTGCGGGAAAAGACACCCAATGTTGTGCATACCCTCAAAGAGATAACTATAAAGAAATCAAGCAATTCTGAGTAGGAATCTTTTGAATCTGAAAAATCAGATTGCCTGCCTGACAACAGGCAAAAGTTCTTTGAA
>CACYXJ010000091.1 GCA_902778375.1 uncultured Erysipelotrichaceae bacterium | reverse complement strand
TCAAACGATAGATTTTCATAGAACTATTGGATAATCTGTTTACCCATTTGATTTACTTCTGTAAATCGTTGTTTTCATAATGCCAGTTAAGTTTTCCTGTTTTTACTTGACGTATTCATAGCTGGTCTCCAAAAGAAAAGCGCCTTCAAAAAGGCGCCTTGCGCGCGGTTCCACTTTTCTTGTTTCTCGAATGCTTAACGCGCATGAACGTCTCTTTCTACATGATCGAAAGAGCCCTCAGGAGTGCATTCCCTGTTTCCCGTCAGGATGTCGCACCGGCCCATCCCTCTCTTGCGGCGTTGTCGCAGGATCTTTCTCCCTCTCCGGTTTACCCAACTATCATACCACAGTTACCATTCGCGCAATCTTTCAAAAATGCGTAAAATTGCATGTTTCTGGTGTTTTTTATAAAAAATTGAGCATATAATAAATTAATTAAACGGAGGTAAAAGAATAATGTCCGAAAACAAGGATCTGCTGGAACAGGCAGAAGAAACTGTCGAAGAGGTAAAAGACAAGGTCGAAGAGACTGCCGCAGACGTTGAAGCGAAGGTCGAAGAGACTGTCGCAGCTGTCGAAGAAAAGGTCGACGCAGCTGTCGAAGATGCTCAGGAAAAGGCTGAAGGTTCTGAAGCGAAGGTAGAAGATGCTTTCGAAAACGTAAAGGCACAGGCTGAAGAAGCTTTCGAAAAGGTCAAGGAAGCCAGCGACAACATCGTTGAAAAGGTTAAGGAAAACGAAGCTGTCAAGGAAGTCCTGGGCGAAGACGGAAAGCTGGGAACAGATGACTTCTCTCGCCTCGGCGATACAGCCAAGGAAACAGCCGGCAAGGCTGTCGCTTCTGTCAAGAACACTCTGCTTGGCGAAGACGGAAAATTCGACAAGGATGACGTAGACCGTCTGGCTGCTTCCGCCAAGGAAACAGCAGGCAAGGCTGTTGAAGCATTCAAGAATTCCGGCGCCGGCAAGGCAGTTCTGGGCGAAGACGGAAAGTTCGACAAGGACGACGTAGACCGTCTGGCCGCTTCTGCAAAAGACGCAGCTGACAATGTAGTAAACACAGTCAAAAACTTCTTCAAGAAAGACAATAACTAATACATGAGAACGGCACTCCGGTGCCGTTTCTTTTTATTTTATGCGATGGTAAAATGATGCCATGACAGTCGAAGGTATCCTGTTATTTCTGACATGCCTTTGCGGCATAGTATTTATCATATCGATGCTGAAGGACAGCCGCCGGTTCCGCAACGGAATGTATCTGCTGGGATTTCTGCTGCTGCTGTCAATTTTCATACTGTACTGGAGCGCGCCGACCAAATACGGCGCCTTTGTCGGGGTCGTCTTTGCCCTGCTGGTCATTTTCACGGTACTGATCGTTCCGGTGCTGCTGATCGTCAACGGCTTCATCATGATGCGGCGGGAAGGAACCAGTCTTTCCAACCTGCTGTCATTGCTGTTCGGCATCTTCATTCTCGTCGGCGAGTTCTTTCTGATCAGGGGCATGTATCATCTCGACCTGACTGATGATGCTTCATTTCTTCCCAAGGTATTCTATATACTTTCCGGATTTGCGGTCTTCTATGTCTCGATGATCTTCCTGGCATTCCTCTTCTATACCTGGATCATCAAGCTGATCCCGCACCGGGCCAATTACAACTATGTCATTGTCCTCGGTGCCGGACTGATCAACGGCGAGAAGGTTTCCAAGCTGCTGTCCGACCGTCTGGACAAGGGCATCAAGGTATATGAAAAATCCAAACCTGACTGCAAAATCATCTGTTCCGGCGGCCAGGGAAGCGACGAAAAGCTGTCGGAAGCACAGGCAATGAAGAACTATCTGGTTTCCAAAGGTGTCCCGGCAGCGGATATCCTGCTGGAGGACCGCTCCACCGACACGATGGAAAACCTGACTTTCTGCAAAAGGCTGATCGAGAAACAGCCGGGAGACCATTACACTGCTGTTGTGACTTCCGGCTACCATGTCCTGCGGACCATGATCTATACCCGCCGGGTGGGTCTGGAAGCCGACGGCATCGGCGCCCACACCGCCCTGTATTACTGGCCCAGCGCCATGATCCGCGAATACGCAGCCCTGGTGAAGTATTATTTTGCCCCCTATATGCTGGGACTGCTGGTACAGGAATTCATCCTGTTCATTTATCTCAGAGCTTTAATGCCATGACAAAACGGCACCATACGGTGCCGCTTTTTTTCTTCTATGGGTTTGTTTACAGTTCGAAGATCTTCTGGATATCGTCGTGCTTGCCCAGCACCAGCATGCTCTGACCATGCTGCAGGACTGTATCGATGGTTACGCTCATGTCCATCTTCTCGCCGCGCTTGACGCCGAGGATATTGATGTTGTACTTCTTGCGGATATTCAGTTCGCCGACCTTCTTGCCGTCCCAGCCTTTCGGGACATTGATCTCGACGATGGAATAGCCGTCCATCAGTTCGATATAGTTGGAAATGTTGTCGGAACTGTAGCGGATCGCCGTCCAGCTTCCCAGCTGTCTTTCCGGGAAAACAACTGCCTCCGCGCCATTGCGCAGCAGGAATTTTTCCTGCGATGCGGTCGTTGCCCGGGCAATGATCTTCTGGGCACCAAGTTCATCCAGCAGGAATGTGGTTTCCAGGGAAGACAGGAAGTCATCGCCGATGGCGACGATACACAGGTCATAATCCCTGACGCCGAGTGAAGCCATGAAGCCGGCATCGGTACTGTCGCCGATCTGGGCATCCGAAGCATACGGAAGAATCTTGTTGACTCGGTCCTCATCCTTGTCAATGACCATCGTCTGATGGCCGAGATCATGAAGTTTGATGGTTGTGTAGCGTCCGAATCTTCCGGCGCCGATTACCAGTACATTTTTCATTTTTAAACTCCTGTTCAGCCGACTGTCAGTTTCTCCGCCGGCAGTTTGCTTGTTTCCTTTTTGGTAAGAGAGACGATCGAATAGGTCAGGGTCAGTCCGCCGACTCTTCCGAAATACATGAAGAAGATCAGTATGATCTTCGATACCGTGCTCAGTCCCGGTGTGATGCCGGTCGTCAGACCGACTGTGCCGAGGGCTGAAGCGCATTCGAACATCGCCGGCATGATCGAGATATCCTCGACTTCCGAAAGAACGATCGTTCCCGCTATTAACAATAACAGATACAGTACAAATAATGTATAGGCATTATGAATCGCTGCCGGTTCGATACGCCGCCGGAAAGCATTCGTGTTCTCCCGGCCTTTCATATAGGTTCTGGCGGAGAGGAAAATGACAGCGATCGTCGTGATCTTGATACCGCCGGCTGTGGAACCCGGAGCGCCGCCGATCATCATCAGAAGAACCGTGATCAGAAGCGTACCTTCTTTCATGACTCCGAAGTCGGCCGTATTGAATCCCGCGGTTCTGGGTGTCACGGTCTGGAACATCGACATCAGTACCCTTTCCTTCATCGGGACTGCATCAAATTCCAGAAAGAAGAAATAGATAAACGGAACGGTCAGCAGGACTGCTGTCGTGGCAAGGATCAGCTTTGTCTGCAGTCTGAGACCCTGGAATTTAAACTTGTTTTCAATCAGATCCCTCCAGGTCAGGAAACCGGCGCCGCCGATAATGATCAGCAGCGAAATGACGATATTGATCCAGGCATTGTCGGCATACGTGGTCAGAGAGGTGAACGGGCCGCGTACGACTCCCATCAGGTCGAATCCGGCATTACAGAAAGCCGAAACGGAATGAAAGACAGCAAAGCCAAGTCCTTTGACAAAACCGAAATCCCGGGCAAAGACCGGCAGCAGCAACAATGCCCCGATGAATTCGATAATAAATGTCGCCTTCAGGAAAAAGGCAGTAAAGCGGACAATGCCGCCCAGCTGCGGTGCCGACACGGCATCCTGCATGGCAATTCTCTGCATCAGACCGATTCTTTTGCCGGTCAGGATCATTGTTGCGATAAACGCCGTGACTACGCCAAGTCCGCCGACCTGAATGAGAATCAGGATCACTGTCCTGCCGAAAAATGACCACTGCGTCGCGGTGTCATAAACGACCAGCCCGGTCACACAGGCTGCGGATGTTGAAGTAAACAGGGCGTTCAGAAACGGAACGCTCTGATGGGTGGCTGTTGCGGCCGGCAGGCACAGAAGCCCGGCGCCGCACAGAATCAAAGCCAGAAAACCCAGCAGGATGGTCCGGAAGGAATTCATAAAGTCCTGCACCAGGATACGAAGCTTCGTCATGCATAACTCCTTTATGTTTTTCATCCTGTACTGTGAAAGAACAGAATGAACGTGTTTGCTGTTCGTGTGAAAAACAGATATTCAGCCGCGGCTGAATATCTTTGTACTGTTACTGCGGTTTTTTATTCGGAAGGTAGATGGAATAAATGGAATTTCCCACATTCAGCCAGGCTTCCAGATAGCTCATCCAGATATAGTCCTGTGCACCGAGGGTCCCCTGCCGGATCAGGCCGATGATTTCCCCGTCAGTATAGGGACCGTATTTCTGGCGGTCGCTTTTCATATAATACCAGACTTTCTCCATCTTATTCCCCTCCTTCTTCCTGCGAGCCGCCGATATGTGTCAGGGACACGTCGACGCTGTAGTCGCTGTAGACATCCACACTCCTGTCCGGATTGCTCAGCTGATAGTTTGCGGAATCATAGAGATCAGGCGTGACGATTTCGGAAAGCGTATGGGAGCCGGCTTTGACGATGACGACACGGTGCTCGAATGAAGCCCCGTCGTCGGCATCGAAGTTCAGCGTCACGCTGAAGCTCGGCAGCTGGTAAGTCAGTTCGACTTCTGCCGGAACACTGTCGGAATAGCTGGAGGAATCCGAGCAGGCCGTAATACTGACGGTATGCAGGCTCTGGTCCATGAATCCGGCATGTTCAAAGAAGAATGCGTTCTGTTCGGTCCGGACTGCGTCCTGGCCATCCAGCGAGAACATGTAATAGGTTGCGTTTTCTGTCGGTTCCCAGCGCACGATCCAGTTGTCCGCCGTGCTTTCGCAGGTGACATTGGACGGTGTGTCCAGGGTCACGGTACGTGACTTGAAGGTATAGCTGACGACAGCAGGTTCGCTGCTTTCGTATTTGTCGCTGTTGTTCGAATAAGCGGTGATCGTTACCTGATAGACTTCTCCGTCGCTGAATTCCGAAGCCGGAATCGAGACGCTGGTGGAGGAAGTCTGGGGAATATCCATGGAAAGCGCCGGTTCGACTTTCACAGTATAGTAATCGGCGTTCTTGACGGTTTTCCACTTGATCTGGACATTGGCCGTGGTTTCGCTGAAACTGATATCCTTGACCATATCCAGCTGTTTCGCGTCTTTGTCCTTGTCGTCGGAAGACGGTGTGTCCACGTACTGGCCATGGCTGTTGTCACCGGCGCCGTGCATCGTGCCGGCTCTGTCCACCGCGATCAGCGTGTTGCCGCTGGCAGCGATATAGCGGATATCGGACCAGCTTTCGACCTTTTCCTTCAGATCCTCATCGTCAGTGACGATAACTAC
>CACYXJ010000090.1 GCA_902778375.1 uncultured Erysipelotrichaceae bacterium | reverse complement strand
AAAGGTATCCCTCAGAAAACTGCCGGATATCTTTCGTCGAGGTATTCACCCTTTTTATCAACAAGGCACATCTCTCCCTGTTCCGGGAACAGGGCGACAAAAGCACCGCAGCTGGAACAGATCAGATGGTCTACAGCAATCTTTGTTCCGTCAGAGTAGCCTTCCCATATATGACCTACCGAGTTCAGCGTGCCGGCTGCCTTGCATGCCGGGCATTCCAGATTGGCGTTGATTATTCTCACTTCGTACTCTGTATCGAAACTGAAGCTTCCGCCGGATACCTTTTCCGCATCTTTCATTGTCAGTTTTTTATCTTCCATTTTTTCTTCCTCCATAACAGATCAATATGTCTGCTCAATATCGGTCAGTCTCCAAACACGATCTGATGTATCAGGTTTGCCGCGATCAATGCCAGGTATACGGGTACATCGTCTCGTTATAGTCCCCGGTTTCCTCATTGAAATCCACGGCACCCATCTGGTTCAGTTCCGGATACAGGTTGATCTGGGTATTGCAGACGGTGCAGTTACAGGTGTCAACAGCGACCCATCTGCCGTCACTGTAGCCCTCAAAGCCCTGAATCTGCGAACGCAGTGTTCCTTCAGAACCGCAGATCGGACATTTGATGTTTGCTGCCCGCATCGCCATATCGTAGTCTGTGTCGAAATTGAAGCGGCCGCCGGCAATCTCTTTCAGCTCTTCTTCTGTCAGTTCACTTGCCTTTACTCTTTTAACAGTCATTTTTCCTCCATCTCCTGTTTCCTCAGGCTCCGTATTTCTCAGTCAGAAAACTCATTATCTCTTCGTGTGTCATTGTATTGACATTAAGGTTTTTCACAAAATATGTCATCGGACCGTTGTGGTCTCCGGGCTGGCAGTAACCGTCATATTCAGGAATATTCATAAACAGCCAGCGGGTAACAGCGCCGTCACCGACCGTGGATGGATCCCTTCCTTCCCAATCGGGATTATGGCGGACAGCCCATGCCTTGAGTTCTTCCCATTCGGCATCATAACCGCCGCTGACAGCATTCAGTTCCTCTTCATGAAGTTCCTTTTTTTCCATAAGGCTGTACTCCTTTCTGTTCCTGCTCCGCATGGTGCTTTTTCCGGAGCACTTCATATTACCCGACAGTATATGCTTTGGCAAGATGCAATTGCATTTTTCTATATTTCTATTATTGAAAATGTCTGTCCTGCATGCAAGCGGATGATTATTTACTGCTGCGGTGCCAAGGCGGCTGTACGGCCGGTTTCCGTTCCGTCATATGTGATTCCGCTCTGTGACAGCACTTCGGTCTGCGGGAATGCTTTGCGGACATCATCGATATGCGCGAGTACGTCATACCCGCTGGTATCCGTGCGGTAATGCATCAATATCGTCAGTTTCGGATGCAGACGGCGGACAATGGCAGCGGCCTGACGGGCATCGATCGTATAGAATCCGCCGACCGGTATCATGACGATATCCGCACCTTTCAGCTTTTCATATTCATCATCCTCGGGCAGTCTTCCGATATCGCCGAAATGAACGATCTTCGTGCCCCACGCATCCAGTATCGTGATATCGCTGAAACCGCGTTTTGTCCCTTCCGCATCGTCGTGAGGAACGCTCAGGAATACGGCGTGGAACGGGTCGGAAAGCGGATCTGTTTCCGTGATCAGACTGCGGGCGTTATGGTCGCTGTGACCGTGTGAACAGTATACTTTCGATGCCGAAATGCCGGCCGGAAGTTTCAGTCCCGGCACACTGTCATCGGCATAGTGATCGAACAGGACGCTGTCACTGCCGCAGATGACCTTGAAACAGGCATGCCCGTAGGAAATGATCGTTACTGGTTTCATATTCACTCTCCTAGATAAAAGGAGAAAGGACTGCCCTTTCTCCTGAAATATATTCCTTGACTATGGATAAACGGTCAGTTTCATATTGCCGTCATTGATCAGACAGTCATTGCAGGGCGATATGAAAACGCTCATGCGCTTCCATGATCTTCTCCCCGCATCAGGCAGATCTTTCTGCCTGTAACGGTTTCATCCGGCGTATTTCCGGGTGAATCTTATACGAGTCTGTCAAACAGTCTGTAGAGATGCTTGCGGCTCTTGCGCTGGTTGCCGAGAGCTTCGTCGATCGGCATCGAGGTGATTTCGTTGTCGATGATGCCGACACAGTGTCCGCCGATGCCTTCCATCAGAAGGTCGACAGCCTTTTCTCCCATGCGGCTGGCAAGCATACGGTCGGTAGCAGTCGGAGTGCCGCCTCTCTGGATATGACCGAGAACGGTAGCTCTGCCGCTGAAGTTCGTATTCAGGGATACCTTCTTGGCGAGGGCATTGACGTCGCAGATCTTCTCGGAAATGATGACCAGGGCATGATTCTTGCGCACGGCATCAGAGAGATAGCGCAGTCTTTCCAGTGTTTCCAGTTCGTTATATCCCGTTTCCGGCGAGATGACCATTTCCGCGCCGCAGGAGATCGCTGTATACAGGGCAAGGTCGCCGCAGCGGTTGCCCATGACTTCCACCAGCGAGCAGCGGTGATGGGAACTGGATGTGTCACGCAGTTTGTCAACGTTTTCGACACAGGTGCGAAGAGCGGTATCGAAACCGATCGTGAAGTCGGTGCCCGGAATATCGTTGTCGATCGTTCCCGGCAGACCGATGCAGTTGATGCCCTTCTTTGTCAGAGCCAGAGCGCCGCGGTAGGAACCGTCGCCGCCGACGACAACAAGAGCTTCAATGCCTTCTCTCTTCATGTTTTTGATACATTCGTTCTGGATCGCTTCTTCCTTGAATTCCGGCAGACGTGCCGAGCCGAGGAATGTGCCGCCGCGGTCCATGATATCGGACACCGTTGAACGTTCCATCTGTACGAAAGTACCTTCCAGAAGTCCCCGGTAGCCGTTGCGGACACCGACAACTTCAACCCCGTTGTTAAGGGCGATTCTTGAAACAGCACGAATTGCGGAATTCATGCCCGGCGCATCGCCGCCTGAAGTTAAAACACCAATTTTTCTGACCATTTTTCTGCCTCCGTACGGTCCCTGTCAAGAGCCGTCTATGATTTATTGAGAGAGCGGCTGCCGGCGGTCCCTGCCGGTCAGGGCAACGGCTTTTGCCATATGCCTGATCCGCTCAATAATACGTTCTGCTTTCAGCACGTCCTCGCGGTTGTTTGCTGAAAATGTGAAATGCCTCTGCAGGCTGGGAATATCGCAGTTGGATGAGAACCACGTTGCCAGACCTTCCTCATAGCGGTGGTTCAGCAGCGGCATCAGGATCACATCCCGGTTCCATTCCGTGCAGTTCTCCGCTCCGATATCGTCGATTACCAGGAAGTCGGCATACATCAGCCGCTTCAGCTCGTCCCGGTATTCGTCACTGCGGACCAGCGATGCCATCCGCTGGGTAAAGGAAGGATAATGAATGAACGCGACCTTCTCCCCTTTTGAAGCATGATCGTTGCACGCACATGCGCAAAGATATGTCTTCCCCGACCCGAGCGTGCCGTGGATATAGAGACCCTGTGAATGATGGGATGCTTCGATTGCCTCATTGAGAACCGAAAGATATTCCTTACTCTCATTATCCGCCAAAATCCGTTTAAAGGAAACAGTTTTTAAGGCTTTTGGCAGATCGGATACCAGATAGTTTTCCAGATGCTTCTCTTTGCTGAGCTGCTGACGCATGTATGCGCATGGCATGATGACATTCTGCAGCATTCCGTCATAGGTCAGTGCGCTGTAATAGCCCTTCTTTTCCTGCCTGCATGCAGTAAGGGACGTACAGCCGACACAGGGCTGGTAGCGGATGCGCCATTCTTCGATTTTCCATGGCGAAACCTCGAGGCAGCGTTCCGGGATCTGCTGCAGTTTCAGCATCCTCAGTACCGTCTCGTCATTCTTCAGTCTTTTCTTCAGCTCTTCCGTGTCACGGATCTGCTGTTCGCTCTGTACGATTTTAAAGTCTGTCTTCTGCATATCAGTCCTTCATCTTCGCCTGCAGTTCCTTGATCTTTTCGATATCTTCCCTGCTGGCTTTCGTTTCCTGCGGCAGTTCGTTGTTCATCTGCCGGATGATATAGTCCGGGGCGTCGATCGTGACTCTGCGGCCGCTGCTCTTATAGCTGGGCTGCTTCTTTGTCTGCAGCAGTGCCTGTTCGCGGGTGGCGATGCCGTCCCTGGCCCATTCCGAAGCCACCATGTCGACAAAGCGGCTGTGCAGCTGGTTGTCGGAAACATTGAGTATATATTCGATCATGATGTTGATCACTTCGTTGTTGAAATGCATGTCGATGGCAAGATGATCGAGGATCCTCCTGTCCGGCAGGGATACCATGGCACCGTTCTGCTTTGCCTGCAGGAAGGATGCCGGCGGCAGACTGTAGACATCCTTGCCGCCTTTGACATCAGGCGTGCTCTTCTCGGCCAGAAGCCGCAGTCTTTCACCGTCGAATTCCATCGTGTTGAGATTGACGCACTTCTTGATCAGGATCCGCATCCGGTCGACGGAAAGACCGTGCACCGTGGCCAGCTTGCCGATCAGTGCGAGATTCTCCCTGGTTCTGAGTTCCATCGGAAATACCAGCGGCGAAGTGGAGGCGATGAACCGTTCGTAGTCGAAATTGATCGATGTGTCATCTTCGACAAAACGGTAGCGCGGCTGCACCGTCGTATAGACAGATTCCTCATGCAGTTCCTCTTCGCTGTAGCGTACCTGACGGGTGATATCCTGATAGCCCTGGGTGCTGACTGTATTGTCGTTCAGCCGGGAAACCGTCGTCTCCATGTTCTTCTGGCCGATTGCTTTCTGCAGCCGTGACATGTAGATGCTGGACTGCATGAACGACGCGGCGTTGAGCGGAACGTTGAGATGATAGATATACTGGTCGCGGCTTTCGCCCTTGCGGCAATAGACCCTCAGCAGCAGATATTCCTCGAGCCTGGCACAGGCCCGGTCGAATTCCATCGGATCGATACCGCACAGTGAGAACAGACGGCTGTGGGTTTCCAGGGTATGCTGGCGCATTCCCTCGGCCGCCATGGTCAGAAACAGGTTGGCCGCTGCCGGACCGATCAAAGGCTGATAGAGCTGCATCAGGGAAAGAACGATCTCTTCGCTGATACCGCCGCTGTATTCGATCCGGTAGGTATCACGGCTTCTGACTTCCATTGCGCATCTCCTCTCTCAGTCCCCTGATCCAGGCATTGATCTTCTGATCCAGCGTCCTGAGATCGCTGCTGTTGTCAATGACCCGGTCGGCTTTTGTCTTCTGTATTTCAGGGTCGATCTGGCTCTCATAACGTTCAAGAGCCTGCTCACGGGTGTAGTCCCTGTCTTCCATCAGTCTCTGCACCGCTGTTTCTTTGTCGCATGTCACGAGGACGATCTCGTCGAAATCGCCTTCCCAACCGGCCTCAAACAGAAGCGGCACTTCAGCGAAGACAAATGCGTCGTTTTCATGATTGGCAAAGAATCTTTTCATGCCTTCCCGTACAAAGGGATGAACCGCGGCGTTGACAGCCAGCCGTTTTTCCTCATCGCTGAAAATGACAGCGGCCATCTTTTTCGGATCGATATCACCGTTTCTGTCGAGTACATCCTCACCGAGGATGGCAACCAGTTTTTCCTGACAGGGATT
>CACYXJ010000089.1 GCA_902778375.1 uncultured Erysipelotrichaceae bacterium | reverse complement strand
GAGGTACGGAAACCGTCAAAGAAATGCATGACGGGAACAGCACCGTCGATCGCGATCAGGTGCGCGGCACCGGCCAGGTCCATGCAGTCCTGGACGGAGTGCGAGCACATCATGACCATACCGGTCTGACGGCACGCATAGACGTCCTGATGATCGCCAAAGATTGATAATGTGTGGGTGGCAAGGGAACGTGCAGCTACGTGTACGACACCCGGCAGTAATTCACCCTTGAGTTTATACAGGTTCGGAATCATCAGCAGAAGACCCTGGGATGCTGTGAATGTAGCAGCCAGAGAACCTGCCTGCAGAGCACCGTGCACCGCACCGGCAGCTCCGCCTTCAGCCTGCATTTCGACAACTTTTACCTTGTCGCCGAACACATTGGTGCGGCCGGCAGTTGCCCAGTCATCAATGTGCTCTGCCATCGGTGAAGATGGCGTGATCGGATAGATACCGGCAACTTCCGTAAACGCATACGCGGAATGGGCAGTCGCGGTATTTCCATCCATGGCTTCGAAAACCCGTTTGTTTTCTGTACTCATTATGTCCTCCTGTTTATTGCCTGTTTAATTATACTCTTTTAGTGGACAAAAATACATATCCTTCCCGCCTAACAGTGAAAAAAAGACACTGCCGGCACAACGAAAAAAGACCCCGCGGGTCTTTTGTCGGAAACTACTTCGTCATCTGTTTCATGACCTGACGGATCTGCGCCTCGGAAGGCTTGCGTCCCATCTGCATGAACATGGCGCGGATCATCTTCTCGTTGATCGGAGGATTCTCTTTCAGCTGTTTTTCAAAATACTTCTTTGTCAGGAAGAATGTGACCAGAGCGGAAACGATCGCGCCGCCGATAAACCATAAAAGTGAAGCCCAGAATTCTGTCATAGCAACACCTCCTTTTTTACAACGTGTTTATTCTATCTTCTTTATCCGAAAGTTTCAATATACCTGCCGGCAAAAAGCAATTTAAAAGTTACCATTCACAGCCCGTTAAAGTAACAGGCAAAAGGCTTCGAACAGTTAAATTATCGGGATAGTTAATACAGGATTGCTCTGAATTAAAAATAATAACCGCGGGACTGCTTGTAATGAAGGATTCTGCCGCAGTTGGTGCACCTGTAATCAAAGTGCCCATCATTCGGACCGTCAAAAACAAAACCCGCATCCTCAAAATCCTTGCCTCCGCAGCCGTCGCATAAGATATAACCGCCGTACGTATATGAATAAATCTTCTTTCCGCCGCTGGCCTCCTCCAGATCTTCCTTCTTTAATTCCGGTGTTTCCGCATTTTTGGATTCCATAATCACGCCTCCCTGTCTTGTATAATGCAAAACAATTCTGAATGTTTGTCAAAGTCTATCATCTCTGTCTGTATCTGTCAAAGGAACCAAAATGGAATGATGAAGACAACGACAAAATCGCAAAAACATGGCTGAGGTAAAAAACATTATCTTCAGAGTATTCCCGGAAGACACTAAACAATCTGGATTTTTTAAAACACTGGCCGTTCAATGTGAATTAATGGTTTTCACAGAGGCTGTGAATTGTAACATTTAAAAATGCCGAAGGTGTGATATGTTCCCTCTTATGTAGAGGTGGGTATTCTTGGTCGTCCGTCAGGATTCCCGGCCGTACCGGGCTTTCAACACGGGAGTCGCCAGTCAGAATTCCCTTATATCAAAATGTAGGAAAAATATGTGGTCCTCCGGCAACTTCATTATAAAACAAAGGTGTCAGACATTTACAGTCTTGACACCTCATATATTATTCGCTATCTTTTTTGGTTATTTCGATACCGAGGATATCGAGCTGGGCCTTGTCGACGACATTCGGCGCTTCGCTCATCATGTCGAAGGAACTGTTTGTGGTCGGGAAGGCGACGACATCGCGGATGTTGTCGGTGCCGGCCAGAACCATGACCAGACGTTCGAGACCGATGCCCACGCCGCCGTGCGGCGGTGTGCCGTATCTGAAGGCGTCAAGGAAGAAGCCGAAGCGCTGTCTTGCCGATTCCATCGTCAGGCCGATGGCTTCGAATACCTTCTCCTGCAGATCCTGGTCGTGGATACGGATCGAACCGGAAAGCAGTTCATAGCCGTTGATAACCAGGTCATAGGCACGGGAGCTGACATGTTCGGGATCGCTGAAGAGCTTGCCGACATCCTCTGCCTTGGGAGCCGTGAACGGATGGTGGCATGCCACCCATCTCTCCTCTTCCTCGCTGTATTCGAACATCGGGAAATCCGTGACCCACAGGAATTTGTAGACATCCTGGGGAATAATATCCAGTTCCTTCGCCAGTCTGACACGCAGGGCGCCAAGCGCGCTCAGGGCGATCTTCGGCGTATCGGCGATGATCAGCACCAGGTCGTTGTCATGCATGTCGAGTTCTTTGACGATTGCTTCCCTTTCCGCCTCGCTCAGCGGCTTGAAGACCGATCCGCTCAGGCTGCCGTTTTCCATCTTCAGATAAGCCAGGGCCTTGGCCTTGAAGCCGTGTTTGACGAAATCCTGCAGTTTATCAAGACCTTTGCGGCTGTATTTGTCAGCGGCGTTTTCGAAGCGCAGGGCGCCGATGACACCGTTATTGTCGAGAACATTGCGGAAGACCTGGAATTCCGTGTCCCTGAAAAGACCGGAAAGATCCTGAATCTCGTTGCCGTAGCGCAGGTCCGGCTTGTCGGTGCCGTAGCGGCGGATGCATTCGGCATAGGGAATGCGGACGAAGTGTTCCTCGAGGTCGACACCGATCGTTCCCTTGAAGATATCGCGCATCAGTTTTTCAACGACGGCGAAGACAGTATCTTCGTCACCGAAGCTCATTTCGATATCGATCTGGGTGAATTCCGGCTGCCGGTCGGAACGCAGGTCCTCGTCGCGGAAGCATCTGGCGATCTGGAAGTACTTTTCCATGCCGGCGATCATCAGCAGCTGCTTGTAGATCTGCGGCGACTGCGGCAGAGCCCAGAATTTGCCGTTGTAGATACGGGAAGGCACCAGGTAGTCTCTTGCCCCTTCCGGTGTCGAACGGGCCAGGATCGGTGTCTCCACTTCCACGAAGCCTTCGGCATCGAGGGTATTGCGGGCGATCATGCAGACCTTGTGTCTGAGCATCAGGATCTGCTGCAGAACCGGTCTTCTCAGATCGAGATAACGGTATTTCAGACGGTTGTCCTCGCTGGTGTCGGTATCGTCGGCGATCGTGATCGGCGCTGTCTCGGCGCGGTTGACGATCATGACGTCTTCCGCCAGGACTTCGATCTCGCCGGTCTTCATCTTCGGATTGGCGGCGCCGCGCATCTGTACCGTGCCGCTGACCTGGAGGATGAATTCGCTGCGCACTTCCTGAACTTTAGCGGCCATCGTCTCATCGAAGGTGACCTGGCAGATACCGGAGCGGTCGCGCAGGTCGATAAATACCAGCGAGCCGAGATTTCTCCGTTTTGCCACCCAGCCGATCAGGGTGACTTTTTCATTGACGTTTCCGCGGCTCAGTTCGCCGCATCCATGGGTGCGTTTCATCAGTTGTTTCCTCCCTGTTCCTTGATATATGACGGCAGCTCGCTCAGGCTGACCGTGACCTGGCTGCGGTCCGGCAGCTTGACGTTGCAGGTGCCGTTCTTCACTTCGTCCTCACCGATGATGACGGTGTACTTCGCTCCTGAGCGGTCAGCGCTCTTGAACTGCGCTTTCAGCGAGCGGGGGACCATGTTGCCTTCCGCGACAATGCCGGCTTTGCGCAGGTCCTGCACTGTCTTCAGTACCGTGCTTCCCACCTGGCCGAGGCCGATGACATAGGCGGTGCATGCCGGTTCTTCCCTGAAGGCATGGCCTTCTTCTTTCGCCAGGGCGATCAGGCGTTCCATACCGATGGCGAAACCGATGCCGGAAAGATCCGGACCGCCGTAGTAGGAAACGAAGTGGTCGTATCTGCCGCCGGCGAAGACCGTCGCCTGGGCGCCGGAATCAGGCCGGGTGGAGACGACCTCGAAGACGGTGTGGGTATAGTAGTCCAGACCTCTGACCAGGCGTTCGTCGATCTCATAGGGAATGCCCAGCTCGTCAAGGCATCTGAGAACCTGATCGAAATAGGCACGTGATTCCTCGTTGAGATATTCGCTGAGTTTCGGCGCTGTCTTCATGCAGTCCCTGTCATGATCGACCTTGCAGTCGAGGATGCGCAGCGGGTTCTGTTCATATCTTCTCTGACAGTCGCCGCACAGTTCGCCGAGGTACGGCGCGAAGTGTTTCTTAAGAGCCTCGCGGTAGGCGGCTCTGGATTCGTCGTCACCGAGGGTATTGATCAGCACCTTGACGGAGGAAATGTCCATGGCCTTGACGATGTCATAGCCCAGGGCGATCGTCTCGGCGTCGAGTTCCGGTGACTTGGCACCGATGTTTTCGATGCCGAACTGGGTGAACTGGCGCTGTCTGCCCTTCTGCGGACGCTCGTGGCGGAACATCGCCCCAAGGTACCAGAATCTGGCCGGCAGTTCCATCGCCCCGTAAAGCTTGTGCTGGTCGAAGGCGCGGATGACACCGGCGGTTCCTTCCGGCCGCAGGGTGTAGGATTCCTGTCCCATCGCGAAGGTGTACATTTCCTTGTTGACCATGTCGGAACTGTCGTTTTCCCTCTTGAATACCTTTGTGTCCTCGAAATACGGCGTGCGGATCTCGCGGTAGCGGTAAAGTTCGGTAATGCGGCGGATCTTCTCCTCGGCATCGTGCCAGGCTGAGATTTCCTCCGGCAGAATGTCGTATGTGCCCCTTGGCGTCTGGTAGTTCATGTTTCCTTCCTCCTTAAATAAAAAGCGTCCTCATCCAAGGACGCTTTGCGCGCGGTACCACCTTAGTTCATGCTTTCGCATGCCCTTTTTCCTTAACGCGGAATACGTATGTCCCTACTGGATTCAGGACATCTTCTCCGGAGTGTCTTTCCCGTCCGCTTCTGCCAATGCTTTCACCGTACCATTGTCGCTGTACCAGTCCTGAGCGGGATCTCTCCTTCACTGAATTTTTGATAACGCAGACATTATAGACCCATTTGCGGGTTTAAACAAGCGTCACTGCGCGGTGCGGACGACAGACTGCACCGATTCGACCTTGCGGACGTTGGCAATGACATTGTTGACATGTTCGAGATCATGGACCCTTACCGTCATCTTGATCGTGCAGGTCAGGGTCTCATGGTCGACAGTGGCGTTGACCGCCTCCATCGGCGCCTTGCACTGGGAGACGACCGTCACGATATCGGTCAGCAGAAAGCTGCGGTCGAATGCCCGCACCACCAGTTCCGAATCATAGTATCTTTCCGTGTCGCCCTCGTCCCAGTAAACGTCGATCATTCTTGATTTGACACCCTGGACGTTGGCGCATTCGCGGCGGTGCACCTTGACACCTTCGTTCTTGGTGATGTAGCCGACGATATCGTCACCGTAGACCGGCTTGCAGCAATGCGACAGCGACATCTTCATCGTGTCGATGCCGGGAATGACCAGACCGCTCTTGGAAGTGCGCTTCGGTGCTTCGCGGGCGAAGATGTGGCTCAGTGCCTCGTCTTCGGAAATGCGCGATTTCTGGTTGGTCAGACGCTCGATCACCTTGGTCGTGCTGATCGACTTGACGGCAATGCCGTACATCAGGTCGGTATAGTTGGAAACCCGGAACTCCTTGAAGACATGTTCGAGTTTTTTCTTGTCCATGTAGTCTTTCGGATCG
>CACYXJ010000088.1 GCA_902778375.1 uncultured Erysipelotrichaceae bacterium | reverse complement strand
TCCCCTCGCTTAAAACCTCCTGTTTTCCACAACCCCTTCACATTCCAGCTGTACATCTCCCCGAAAACCGTAACAGCCAACGGCTCAACGATTATAGACGGCGGCGGCAACTATGCCGTACTGCTGAAACCTGCCGCCGAGAAGCGGAGCGAACTCTATCTGCAGTTAGGCAGCGATGAGCCGGAAGCCACAGGCGTAACCATTGCCAATGACGCATTTACGAACATCAGCGTGACCTACGACGGCGAAACGGAGTGGACGGTGCGTGCCATTGACAAGGACGGCAACCACGGCACACTGACAAGAGGTCAGAAGCTGCCGGAAGGCGCCCGCTACGCAGTCCTGGACGAGTATCATTATCCCAACCACGACGCTGTCGACGGCTATCATCATTACAAGGAAGACATCGCCCTGTTCGGCGAAATGGGATTCAAACAGTTCCGCATGTCCATTTCCTGGTCAAGACTGTTCCCGACAGGTCTGGAAAAGACACCGCTGAAGGAAGGCGTGGAATTCTACCGCGACATGTTCAGGGAAATGCACAAGTACGGCATCGAACCGCTGGTCACGATCTGGCATTTCGACACACCACTGTATCTGGAAGAACATTGCGGCGGCTGGCTGAACAGAGAAACGATCGAGCATTTTGTCCGCTTCGCGACAGCCTGCTTTACCGAATTCAAGGGCCTGGTTCACAACTGGCTGACCTTCAACGAAATCAACAACACGATCCAGTTCCTCGGTGTCAGCGGCGCTCATACCGATGAAGATTATCAGAACGCCTACCAGCACCTGCATTATCAGTTTGTCGCCAGTGCCAAGGCAGTCCAGATCGGCCATGCCATCGATCCGTCCAACATGATCGGCAACATGATCTGCGGCATTACCTGGTATCCGGCAACCTGCGATCCGAAGGACATTCTTGAATGCCGTCATATCTGGGAACAGAACATCTTCTACT
The DNA here is from genome assembly GCA_902778375.1 of uncultured Erysipelotrichaceae bacterium. Taxonomy (GTDB): domain Bacteria; phylum Bacillota_I; class Bacilli_A; order Erysipelotrichales; family Erysipelotrichaceae; genus Bulleidia. The sequence continues at coordinate 4,936 of CACYXJ010000088.1, read as the reverse complement.
GCTCCGACGTGCAGTGCCTGGGTGAATACGGCTCCTACTGCAAGAGACTGTGGGACGAGCACAATGTCGAACTGGACATCACCGAAGAAGACCTGGCAGACCTGGCAGCAGGTACAGTTGACATGTACACATTCAGCTACTACATGTCCAACCTGGTAACGACCCACAAGGTTACCGACATGGTCGGTGGCAACTTCTCACTCGGTGCCAGAAACGAATATCTGAAGTACAGCGACTGGGGCTGGGCTACCGATGCCGACGGTCTGCAGTACTATCTGGAAATGATCTATGACAGATATCATCTGCCGCTGATGGTCGTTGAAAACGGCCTTGGCGCCTATGACACGGTCGAGGAAGACGGATCGATCCATGATCCGTTCCGCATCGACTACTACCGTCTGCACATCGAAGCGATGGACAAGGCGATCGCCAACGGTGTCGATCTGATCGGTTACACGACATGGGGCTGCATCGACGTTGTTTCTGCCGGTACCGGCGAAATGAGAAAGCGCTACGGCTTCATCTATGTCGATATGGACGATGAAGGTAAGGGCTCGATGGCCAGAAGCAGAAAGGATTCCTTCTTCTGGTACAAGAAAGTCATTGCGACAAACGGCGAAGACCTCGCATAAAGGAGACATATGGACTACAAAACACTCAAACCGTTCCCGGAGGGATTCCTCTGGGGAGCCTCCTCCTCCGCATACCAGTGCGAAGGTGCGTATCTTGAAGACGGACGCACGTTAAGTGTTTCCGACACGGCACCGATTCCGGAAGGAACAACGAACTACAACGACGGTGTCGATCATTATCACCGTTTCCGGGAAGACATTGCCCTGATGGCGGAAATGGGTTTCAAAGAGTTCCGTTTCTCCATCGCCTGGCCGAGAATCATTCCCCAGGGAGCCGGCGAAGTCAACGAAGTGGCAGTAAAACACTACCATGACGTCATCGACGAATGTCTGAAATACGGCATTGAACCGGTTGTTACCCTGTACCACTTTGATCTGCCGCAGGTTCTGCAGGACAAGTACGGCGGCTGGGCAAGCCGTCAGTGTGTCGACGATTTCGTCGAATACTGCCGTGTCTGCTACAAGGAATACGGCTCCAAGGTCAAATACTTCCTGACCATCAATGAACAGAACATGATGGCGCTGTTCCAGGGTGCCCAGTACGGCTCGGAGAAGGGACAGTGGCAGGCCAACCACCACATGCTGGTGGCGCAGGCAAAGGCCATGATCCTGTGCCATGAAATGTGCGACGCCAAGGTCGGACCGGCACCGAACATCACCGCCATTTATCCCGCAACATCCGCGCCGGAAGACAACCTGGCAGCGATGGACTGGGACCAGCTGCGCAACAGACTATTCCTGGATACGGCTGTCTTCGGAACCTATCCGGAAGCACTGTTCAACTGGTGGAAGGACAAGGGCATTGCCCCGGAAATCACCGAGCAGGATCTGCAGGATCTCAGAAACGGTAATCCTGACTTTATCGCCTTCAACTATTACGGCGCCGGTACAGTGAAATACATCAGCGAAGAGGAAGGCCTCAAACTGAAGTCCGATACCGTCAACTTCATGGGCGGACTGCTGACCTATCCGGGTATGAGCTGCGCCGTGAAAAACGACTTGCAGGAACATACCAGCTATGGCATGGGTCTCGACCCGACCGGTCTGCGCATCACCCTGAGACAGCTTTGGGAAAGATATCATCTGCCGCTGATCATTACCGAAAACGGCTGCGGTGTTGTCGACAAGCTGGAAGAAGACGGCACGGTTCATGACGACTATCGTATCGACTACCTGAGAAGACATATCAAGGCCTGCCAGGAAGCGATTACCGACGGCGTGCAGCTGTTCGGCTATTCGCCATGGTCCGCTTTCGATCTGATCTCCACCCACCAGGGCATCACAAAGAGATACGGATTCATCTATATCAACCGCGATGAATTCGACCTCAAGGATATGAAGCGCATCCGCAAGGATTCCTTCTACTGGTACAAGAAGGTCTGCGAAAGCAACGGAGCTGATCTGGACTGATTGATCAGGAATGTGTAAATGGACTGTAAAGGTTCGGAAACAGTCCGGAAAACAAATAAAGCGTCTGCTCACAAGAAAGGGCAGGCGCTTTTATTGGATATGATTACGTAATAAAGGATGGGGGGTCTGTCATTTATGCAGCAGTTTTTCAATCAGAGCTTCCTGAAGGACGGAAGAGAAACTGATATTTTCCTTCATAGCCAGATCGTTCAGCCATTCCGGAATGGACAATGTCTTTTTGACGGCTTTTGTTTTATGCTGTCTTGCATATTCCAGGGAATCAACGGGCACCAGCATGACGCATTCATCCGGATAATTACCGATAACGGCATCAGCGGAAGACGGCTGAGGGATTATCCTATCAAACAGTTCGTCATTTTTATCCAGATACAGTACAAGCGCATCGATCGCCATCCGGAAACTTTCTTCGAGTGTATCTCCCTGCGTAAAACATCCGGGCAGATCAGGAAATTCCACCCAGTATCCGACATTTTCTTTATGAAAGACAGCAGGATAACTGACTTTTGACATTGCAATAACCTCCTGTGGTTCTGGCTGGATCACTTTAAACCAGCCTGTTTCAGAATTGCGAGTTCCGTACCTTTCTTCAAATCTTTACAGTGATAAGGAACAACGATTGTGGTTTTCGTTTCGGGATTGAACAGTCTCCTGTGAGATCCTTTTCCGCCCGGAACTTCGATGAACCCGTTCTTTTTCAGAAGCCGTATCATCTTCCTGGGTGTCATTGGCATGATCCTGTTAACACCCGCCTATATCATAACACGTAATAATACGTATCACAAAGACTGCGAAGTGTTTTCCTCCTCAAGAGTTATATAGTCTTCCGGAAGAAAGTTTCTTTTCAATTCAGGAATCCGATATAATGCGGATAAGAGGAATTGTCTAATGAGAATGCAGGATATCAGAAAAGAACACAACTTCCGTGAACTCGGCGGATATGTGACAGAAAACGGACGGATCGTCAGATACGGCCAGTTTTACCGCAGCGGACCGTTGGGAAAAATGAGCGCGGAAGAACTGGCGTTTATTGAAAGTCTGGGCATCCGTCATATCTTCGATTTCCGCTCCGACACGGAAGTCAGGGAGCTGCCGGATCCGGAAATACACGGTGCTGTATATCATCAGATCAATGCTTTGACGGACAGTGAAGGCAACCCGGTGGATTTCTCTCCGAAAGCGATCGATCAGGCGGATTTTTCCGATCAGAAAGGGAAGGATTTCCTGGAAATAATGTACGGGAACCTGCCGTTTACCAAAGCCTATGTGGAAATGTTCGAAGCCATAAAGAAAAAGGAAACACCGATCCTGTTCCACTGTACGGCCGGCAAGGACCGCACCGGCATCGCGGCGGTACTGATCCTTATCCTGCTGGGTGTTGATGAACAGACAGCTCTGGATGATTATGAACTGACCAATGACTACCGCACGGCCGCAATCGAAAGGTTCCTGAAGAAAATGGAAGCGTTCATCGGCGAAAACGAGGAACTTCGCCATTCCCTGCGGGGTGTGGAAGGGGTCAACCGCGAGAATGCCGAACTGTCGCTGCAGAGAATCAGGGACAGATACGGAGATTATGAAACCTACTTCAAAGCCCGGTTCGGAATTGATGAAAAAATGCAGGCGGAACTGGCATCTTACTATACCTGCGAAGCACGCTGAATGTGTTGAATCTGGGATAGTTACAACGTACAATATTAAGCACAGGAGGGAAATTCATGGCTAACAGACTCCCTGAAAAACTGACATCAATGCGCAAACAGCTGGGCCTGTCCCAGGGTGATATTGCCGCAAAAATGAATATACCTGTGGCGGAATACATGCATTGGGAAAACGGAACCTCCATTCCCAGCATCCAGTCATTGAAAAAAATGGCGGATATCTTCGGCATCAAGGTCGTGATGCTGGTGGACAATACTGTGGAACCCGAACTTCCGCAGGTCTCCACCGAAAGCGTCGAGATTCCGTTTATCAATCCGCCGGCAGAAGAAACAAAGACGATGAATCTGAACTCGGTGGCGGAACTCGGCACCACAAAACAGGTGGAGACGATCGACACGCTGGACTTCCAGCCGACCGTTGCCAACCAGATCGTCGACGATACACCGATGGAAATGACCCAGTCGCGACCGATCGTAAGACCTGCCAAGCCGACAAAGAAACAGAGAAGAAAAACCGCGCTGATCATTGCCGGTGTCGCTGCCGCGGCGCTGGCTCTGGTATTCGGCCTGATCTTCCTGCTGAGGGGCGGCAAAAACGAAGTTGCCCTGAGCGGTGTCAACCGCCTGGCGCTTGGCGACACATACAGCCTGTATATCAAAAAGAGCGGCGAACTGGAGATGAACGGCCAGTTTGCCGACAAGAACCTGTTTGACGGAGCAGTCCAGGTCAGTGCCTACGATTCGCATGCGGTTGCTTTGAAAAGCGACGGGACGGTCGTGACCAACGACGACGACAGTACTGTTTCCGGCTGGAAAAACGCTGTCAGGATCGCTGCCGGCCGTACCCATACTGCGGCAGTGACCGAGGACGGAGAAGTGCTCTGCACCGGCAGTGATGCCGGCTGTCAGGTTTCCGGCTGGGCGAATATCACATCCCTGTATGCCGGCAATGCCGTGACCCTGGGCATCAGTTCCGACGGTACTGTCCATGCTTCAGGTGCCGACCAGGTCGACGGGATCAGCGGTATCAAGAGTGCGGCCATCGGCGACTCCCAGATTCTTCTGGTTACCACCAGCGGCACTGTCAAGTCCTACAGCCTGACCGATGCTTCCCCGGCCGATGTTTCCGGCTGGAGCGACATCGATGAAGCTGCTGTCGGTTCCAATTTTGTGGCCGGCATGACAAGCAAGGGCAAGGTAGTTATCGTCACTGAC
>CACYXJ010000087.1 GCA_902778375.1 uncultured Erysipelotrichaceae bacterium | reverse complement strand
TCTGTCCTTCGGTGTCGATGACAGCGACAGCATCATTCCTGGCTTCTTCAAGAGAAAGTAAGCAAGAAACCATCCTGACGAGGATGGTTTTTTTTACAAATATCATCTTGATTGGTATGATGAGGGTGCTATAATGAGAAGCTCCATAGGAGCAGAAGAAAACGGAGGAACTGAAAATGCCGAAAAAAATCGAACTGACACCGGAACAGATCGAACAGATCAGGGGCGGAACAATCAATGAATCATGCGATCTGATGCTGGCGCTTGCCGCTGAGGGATACGGACCGTATATCAAAGTCAACGAAAACAGAAATGACCTTCTGGATATCGAAGGAATGCAGGCGTTCTTTGCTGAAAGAGGATATAAGTTCATTCCGGCTTTCGGTGATCAGGAACAGAATCTGTTCATCGCACCGGACGGAATGCCGTACGGCAACGATTATGTCATCTATCTTCTCAGAAACGGCCAGCTGTAAGAAATACAAAATGAAATCTCCCGCGGGAGATTTTTTCTTTTCAATGAATGAGGGGCCGGTTAGTGGTAGAATGAATAGCAGGTGATCATCATGAGCGGCTCAACGGTATACATATATCACATACAAGAGCTGTCAAAGTCATCGATATCGACGGCCGGGAATTCGAACTGATGACGGAAAACGGCAAGGAGGGGATGCCGGCCTCAGCAATGGCAAACATCCTGCTGAAACTGATCGGAAAAGCCGGATACTCTCCGGTTGCCGGTTATGACGGCGAACTGTACAAGCAAACAAAGAAAGACCTGAATATATTGAAACGGAGGTATGAACAGTCTATGAGCGAACAGTTTGAAAGAGAAACAAGGGCAGCGAAGTGGATCTGCCCGCACTGCACGGCGGAAAACGAAGGAACAGACAGATGTGTCTTCTGCGGATGTCTCCGCGAGATCCATATTCCCGACGAACCGGTAAAACCGGCACCGGTACAGGAAACTCCTGTCCGGCCGCAGGCAGCACCAGTGCAGCCGCAGGAAAAGGACTATTCATATCTGCAGCCAAACGTCGGCGCCGGCAGAGCAAAGAAAAACAACCCGATGCTGGCTGTCCTGCTCGGCCTTGGATGCGTTGCGGTCATGGCGATCGCTCTTCTGGTTGCCAATATGCTGAACAAACAGGAAAGCTATGACTATGATGATGTGAAGGAAGATGCCTATCAGGAGATTCAGAACAATCCCGTTGACGATCAGACGCAGGACGGCCAGAGCGGCAAACTGCTGGACGGTTATGTCGGCGATACCATTTCGACAGCTTTCTTTGACATGACTGTCAACAGCGCCTATATGACCGACAGTTACGAAGGCATGACACCGGCGGAAGGAAATGAGTTCTGCGTTGTCAATATGACGATCCACAACACGATCCGCCAGTCGCTGCCGATGTTCGACACCGACTTCATTCTCTGGTGGGGCCAGGGCGATGAGGACGGTTCTTTCCCGATTACCCATGAAGCAGCTGAAAAACGTGCCGGAAACATGCTGGAAGAGGAATACTTCATCGGCATCAACGAGACGGTTACCGGCGATCTGGTCTACGAACTGCCGAAGACCCACGATGCGCAGGGCATGGTCTATTTCGAGGAATACTTCGACAACGGCGAAACCGGTGAGTATTACACATTCACCGTCGATCTGAAATAAGAAGATTAATAAAAAGCACGGTCATCCGTGCTTTCATTATGCTCAGCAGTCGCCGGAGATATGCGGCTTGACATCTCCCGGGATCAGACACTTGTATTTTTCTTCGGCTGTACGCTTGGCGAATTCGGCATTTGCCTTTTCGATCCATGTCTGATCTTCATAGATCTTTTCGGCAGCCAGGGCGAGGACTTCCGCCGCTTTATATACCGACTTGATGGCAATGTCCGATTTGCCCTGGGCAACCAGCTGCCAGGAATGTCCGGGTGTTCCGTAACTGTAGGAAGCGACGTTGAATGTCGCGGTCGGAACGACCCATGAGACATCGCCGACATCGGTGGATCCCATCCCGCATTCCTCGCTGTGGGCGTTGCGGACAAACACGGTATTGACCGGACTGTTCTTCATGTTCTCGTATACTTCATCCTTGTTGATGACGTAGGAGCGGATCATGTCCTTGGTGATCGGTTCGCCTTTTTCCTTGAATTTCTGGGCATAGGTAAGATCTTCCAGTGTGTATTCGATCATTCCTGCTTCATCGAAGCACTGCTCGATCAGGTCTTCGAGAACGAAATTCGGCAGGGTGTTGCTGAGGGCTTCGTCGAAATGGATCTCCATTCTCGTTTCGGTCATCAGGGCAGCGCCTCTGGCGATGTTGATGACTCTGTCATAGAGTGCCTGGCAGCGGGAATTGGTGATCGAACGGATGAAGTAGTATACTTCCGCTTCCGCCTGGACAACATTCGGGGATCTGCCGCCGGCATTTGTGATCGCGTAATGCACACGGTCGGTGCTTGGCATATGTTCACGCATGTAGTTGACACCGATATCCATCAGTTCCACAGCATCCAGCGCGCTTCTTCCCAGTTCCGGATCGCCGGCTGCGTGGCTTGCCTTGCCATAGAAGCGGAAATAGGCAGCGATGCAGCTCTGGGAGGAACCTGTGCCTACCTGGGTAACGTCGCCCGGGTGCCAGGCCAGGGCAATATCGACATCGTCGAAGACACCGTCTCTTGCCATGTAGGCCTTGCCAGATCCGGCTTCTTCCGCCGGACAGCCCATGACCAGCACCGTGCCGGAGCATTTCTTTTCGTCCAGCCAGTCCTTGATCAGAAGACCCGCGCCGACACAGCCGGTACCGAGCAGATGATGGCCGCAGCCATGTCCCATTTCCTGGCCGTTCGGCTTTTTCTCCGCGACATCCGCAGCCTGGCCGAGACCGTAAAGGGCGTCATATTCGCCAAGCAGGGCGATGACAGGTTTGCCGCTGCCGTATTTGGCAATATAGGCGGTTTTGATGCCGACGATATTCTCGACGACTTCAAAGCCTTTTTCCCGCAGATAATCCGCCTGTCTCTTACAGCTGTAATACTCCTGGAACGCCGGTTCCGGATGGTCCCAGATATCACAGGCCATATCTCTCAGTTCTTCTTCATACGTTGTGTTCATATTTTGTCTCCTTTGAAAAGAAGTATAGCATTTTCTGCTGTGTATTGTGTTTTCATGATTCCGGAAATAGGCATATAATAGAAACCGCTACAGAAACGGAGTACAGCTTATGGAAGAAATCATGGCGATGGAATTTATCCGCAGACTTCCCACCCCGGAGGAAATCAAAAAGGAGTATCCCATCGATGACAATATCAGAAAAATCAAGGCGGAAAGAGACAGGATCATCCGGGATATTTTCGAGGGCAGGGACAGAAGACTGCTGCTGATCATCGGACCCTGTTCCGCTGACCGCGAGGATGCGGTGCTGGAATACATGCACAGACTGCGCAAGGTCCAGGATCAGGTCATCGACAGGATCTTCATGGTACCGCGCGTCTATACCAACAAACCAAGAACGACAGGCACCGGATACAAAGGCATGCTGCACCAGCCTGACCCGCACAAGAGTGAAGACATGCTGGCAGGCCTGATCGCCATCCGCGACATGCATACAAGAGTTGTCCGGGAAACCGGCTTTACCTGTGCTGAGGAAATGCTGTATCCGGAAAACCATTATTATCTTTCCGATCTCTTAAGCTATGTGGCGGTAGGGGCTAGATCGGTCGAAGACCAGCTGCACCGCATCGTTGCCAGCGGTATCGGCATACCGGCAGGCATGAAGAATCCGACCGGCGGCGATATCTCGGTCATGATGAATTCCATTACCGCTGCCCAGAGTCCCCAGAAGTTTGTCTACCGCGGCTGGGAAGTACGTACCGAAGGCAACCCGTTCGCGCATGCCATACTTCGCGGTTATGTCGACAAACACGGCAACAGTTTTCCGAATTATCATTATGAAGATCTGATGCATCTTCTGCAGGAATACGACAGCAGACAGCTGCAGAATCCGGCTGTCATCGTTGACTGCAACCATGCCAATTCCGGCAAACGCTATCTTGAACAGATCCGTATCGCCAAGGACATCATGCACAGCTGTCATATTTCTTCCGATATTCATAGTCTTGTCAGAGGTCTGATGATTGAAAGCTATCTGCTTGACGGCAATCAGAAAACAGAAGGAACGGAATACGGAAAATCCATTACCGATCCATGTCTTGGCTGGGAGAAAACAGAAGTCCTGATCAAGGAACTGGCGGAACTTGTAGAATAAATACCAACGGCTCTTATATAGATATAAGGCCGTTTTTTTTCATGCCTGAATGTATATGCTTTTCAGCCGGAAAAACAGGGCTGAATATTAAATAAAATAAGTATTTTTCTTAAGCAAAATAAAGATTTTTTTTAACAGAAAAAAATAATTTTGGATGCATTGACATGTATTTTTGGCGAGTGTATAAAAGAATTGCTGAGAGCGAAAGGCAGGCAGAAACAGGGCAGAGTGAACTGGAGAAGCAAGCCGGAAGTTCTTGGTAAAAGATCCAGAGAGAGACTGGAGAGTAGCCGCAGAGATAGCGGTGGCAACCAGAGCGAAAGCGAAGGTGAAGGTAGGGCGTGATGAGCGCCAGACAAGAGAGCCGGCGGTTGGGCCGGTGAGTAGCCGCAGAGATAGCGGTGGCAACCAAAGCGAAAGCAGAGGTGAAGGCAGGGGGTGAGGAGCCCCAGGCAAAAGAGCTCAGGGTAGACTGAGCGAAGGATCCAGCGTCAGAGCTGGAGAGTAGCCGCAGAGATAGCGGTGGCAGCGCGCGTGAGAGCGCGAGTGAAGGCGCGGGGTGAAGAGCTCCGAGCAAGAGAGAGCTGGGGAGAGCCCAGTGAGTAGCCGCAGAGATAGCGGTGGCAGCGAGCGCGGGAGCGCGAGTGAAGGCGCGGAGTGAAGAGCTCCGAGCAAGAGAGAGTTGGGGAGAGCCCAGCGAGTAGCCGCAGAGATAGCGGTGGCAGCGAGCGCGAGAGCGCGAGTGAAGGCGCGGAGTGAAGAGCTCCGAGCAAGAGAGCTGGAGAAAGACCAGCGAGTAGCCGCAGAGATAGCGGTGGCAACCAGAGCGAAAGCGAAGGTGAAGGCAGGGCGTGATGAGCGCCAGGCAAGAGATCCGGCGAGAGGCCGGAGAGTGTTCGGAGAGATACCGGACGGTGACAGAATGAGAGTTCTGCCGAAGGCCATAGTGAAGAGCTACGGCAAGTAGCCGGAGAATTCCGGTGAAGTGCCCGTCTGATTGCGGGGCTATGAACGGACATCATAAGTTCGGGAAGAAGCCCAGAATTAAAGGGACAAAGCCTGAGGTTGGCTCAGGCATAATAGAACCCAGGTTTGACTTGGGGGAAGAAAGAGAAGGGTGAGAGCCCTTCTTTTTTCGTCCTGATAGCGCTGTACAGTAGAAAGCATATAGATTCTTGGTTTATAATATTTTCTAAAGAAGTCAAAAGGAAAAAATCATGACAGATATACAGGACAAAACTAATAGACAGGTAAAAGTTAAGCTTCCCGTTGTTCTTGGCATACTTCTGCTTGTTTCTGCAATAACTGCTGTTGTTCTTTCCGTGCCGCTTTTTTCACTGTACCGGACCTCGGACATGGAACATCAGATCGAAAAGACATCCATGCTGGAGTCTACCGTTCTGATGACATCCCGGATGAGCAAAGAGGTTTCTGAGAACAGTGACAGGAACATGAACGATGTGATGAGATTTCTGCTGCGCGTACAGAGTCAGAATGAATGGTCAGCAGAAGATCTGAAAAACTATGCGAACAGTCTCGGTATCGGTTCTTTTGAACTTGTGGAAACATCTGCTTCTGCTGAGGATTATGCCGCTTCCTTGGATCATCCGGAAGGCAGGCGGTCCTATTATGTCAAACCTGACGGCGAGCATATTCTGA
>CACYXJ010000086.1 GCA_902778375.1 uncultured Erysipelotrichaceae bacterium | reverse complement strand
GAACATGCAGTGTAAGAGATGTGGAAAAAGCATTCCTGACCGTGCCCTGAGGTGCCCGTACTGTAATAAGAAAACTGTGAAAGGATGGCAGAACGACGGCGAAAAGCTGATCGAACCGCTGAAGAAAGTCTTTACCAATCCTTTTCAAAAGAAATAGCAGAAACACGGGGAAATACAGGCAGCGCGATGTATTTCCTTTTTTCCTGCGGCAGAACCTGCAATGAAAATCTGCCGGAAAGTCAAAGAGGTATGAAATGAGTCGTAAAAAGAAAGGTATCAAGGTCAACAGGGGAGAATCCGCCCTGGAAGCGATCCAGAATCAGGTCCCGCACTGGATCCACGAAAAGATAGAGGACCCTTCTTCGATCACGGGATATATGTATTCCCGCAGCTGCACATGTTCCCAGTGCGGCTTCGAAGCGTCGTTTGAAAAACCCCGCTGCCCGCATTGCGGTGCGGAAATGCAGCATATGAAAGGTCTGTAAAAGGTGAGAGTGAATGCCGCTGAAACTGATCCGTGACGATATCACAAGAGTCAGATGCGATGCGATTGTCAACGCCGCGAACAATTCACTTCTCGGCGGCGGCGGAGTGGACGGTGCGATCCACCGGGCTGCCGGTCCGAAACTGCTGGAGGAGTGCCGTACGCTCAACGGCTGTGAAACCGGTGAGGCGAAGATCACCAAAGGCTATAACCTGCCATGCAGGTATGTGATCCATACGGTCGGCCCCATCTATCGTGACGGCCAGCATCATGAAGAGGAACTGTTAAGAAGCTGCTATCGCAATTCGCTGGCTCTTGCCAAGGAATATCAATGCGCTTCGGTGGCGTTTCCCCTGATCTCGGCCGGCGTCTACGGCTATCCGAAAGGGGAAGCCCTGAAAGTCGCGACCGAAGAGATCACATCTTTCGTCATGGATCATGACATGCTTGTCTATATCGTCATCTTCGATGCCGCGGCGTTCTCGCTCAGTTCGAAGATCTATACTGATATTCAGGAATATATCGACCAGAATTATGTCGATACCCATACCGACAGCATCAGTGAAAGAAAGCGGCGCAGCAAATATGCCCGGCATGAATTCTCCATGCCGTTCTTCAGCCAGAATAAAAAAGAACAGGCTGCTGATTCCTGTGAGGCAGATGAGGCCGTCGGATACGCACCTGTCATGGCGGCGAAGGAGGAAAGCCTGGAAGACCGTCTGAAGATCATCGACGAGAGTTTCTCCGAGATGCTTCTCAGAAAGATCGATGAATCCGGCATGAGCGACAGCGAATGCTACAAGAAGGCCAACATCGACCGCAAGCTGTTCTCCAAGATCCGCTCCAATCCGCTTTACAAGCCGAGCAAGCCGACGGTTCTTGCCTTTGCCATCGCCCTGCAGCTGCCGGAAGAAGAGTGCGAGGAAATGCTGATGAAGGCCGGCTTTGCCCTGTCGAATTCCAGCAAATCGGACATCATCGTTAGGTATTTCATTTCCCACGGAAACTACAATATCTTCGATATCAACGACGCCCTGTTTGCCTTTGACCAGCCGACTCTCGGTGTCTGATCAAATGTCGCATTGCAGGCGACACATGATCCTTCAATAAACAGTAAGATGTGACCGTACAAGGAAGTACGGTCACATTTTAAATAAAGGAGGATTCAGAAAATGACAGAAAACAAGACAACCGAACTGGTATTCATTCTCGACCGCAGCGGCTCGATGGCCGGACTGGAAAGCGACACGATCGGCGGCTTCAACGCCATGCTGAAAAAGCAGCGCGGCGTGGAAGGGGAGTGCCTGGTGTCCACCGTCCTCTTCGATCATACATTCAAGGTGCTTCACGACAGAGTTCCTCTTGCAGAAGTCAGGGACCTCACGGATAAGGATTATGAAGTCGGCGGCACGACAGCATTGCTGGATGCCATCGGCCGGTCGATCCATCACATCGGCAACATCCACAAATACGCCCGGAAGGAAGACGTTCCCGCCCACACGATGTTTATCATCACCACCGACGGCATGGAAAATGCCTCCCGCCAGTACAGCAGCGCGGAAGTGAAAAAGATGATCAGCCGTCAGGAAGAGAAGTACGGCTGGGAATTCCTCTTCGTCGGCGCCAACATCGACGCTGTTGAAACCGCCGGACATATCGGCATCCGCAAGGAAAACGCGGTCAACTACCACGCCGATTCCGCCGGCACGAAGATCGTCTATGAATCGCTTTCCAAGGCAGTCGGATTCATGCGCTCCAAAGGCAAGGTCGAAGAAGACTGGTGCGAAGACATCGAGAGCGATTACAACAGCAGAAAGAAGTAAGCAAAAAGGCTGAGCAATCAGCCTTCTTCATTCAGATCGATCCAGGTGGTCTTTTTCCAGGCAAACCACAGCAGGCTGCCGTCTTCGACTTCCTCATCGGTTTCAAGTTTCAATGGCGTATAGCCGAGCTTCCGGATGATTTCGGCATTCAGCAGACGTACCGGTTCATCCTTCATACTGTAGATATAGGGCTCATCCAGTCTGTCCTTGCCATAGCAGGCAACATCGGGGTCAAGCGAGATCACCGAATACAGGGTGAGCCCGCTTTTTTCTTTGGCAAAGAAGGATTCGGAAAGATTCATGAGATTGCGGAAGATGCCTTTCTGCCTTTCGTCTTTGCCGGTATAGGCATTGGTGTAGATCAGTACTTCCTCATCCTGTTTCAGTTCATGATCCATCAGGCAGAGTTCATCGATGATATACGACTGCCAGTACAGCCAGTCGCTTTCCGCTTCGAATGCACTGCGGATCTTTTCGTTATGCATGTCGGATGCCGCGAGGTGATAAAGAGCCAGGTCGGCGATCACTTCCCTGTTTCTGTCATAGACCAGTCCGACAAGCAGTGTGACCGGCGCACGTTCGGGAACTGTTCCGGCAACCTGCTGTCCGTTTTCGTCCAGCCAGGGAAGGGAAAACAGCACATATATTCTTTTATCGATGACATTCAGGGAGAAACGGAAGGAAGGATCCTTTTCGCGGTATTTCGCCAGCAGTTCTTCCGCTGTATACGGCAGCCAGCCGGAAAGCAGATCAAAGGAAGCCTCCAGAAAAGACTGGCTGAAGGGGTTCAGATCATCTTCTTTCATCGGAAAGTCATGCGGCATTTTTACCGGTTTGATCAGTTTCATGGATGCACCTCCCACGGTTTCTATATTAACGGAATTGAAGAAGAAATGGACAGGATGTGCGAAAAAGACGAAAACAAAAAGATGCAGATCAATACTGCATCTTCGGTTTACAGTCCGGATCATACCGGTTCCTGTTCACATCTCCATGATAATAAACAGTGCCCAGAGGCCCAGAAGCAGAATTGCCCCAAGCAGAATTATACCGAGGCTCTTGCCTGCTCCGACCAGCGCGCCGCCTATATGCTTAATGACAAAACCGACAATTATGACGAGAAAAATGACACCCAGAATAGTAATGAAATCCATAAAATCCCTCCAGTTAAAACATTTCGAACATCAAAGACAGACCCAGCAGAAAAGCGGAAGCGAGTATCAGAATCAAAAGGTTTCTTGCCAGGTTCATCAGGGCACGGCCCATGACGCTGACGATATACCCGATGATCAGGACCAGTGCGATCCCTCCGAAAATTGACAGCAGTTCCATACCGGCCTCCCTTACTGCTCAACCGATGCTTTATTGCATCGGGCAGTCATGTAATCCAGAACAAACTGGAACTGTTCGGGCGCGGCATAGATCTGATGGAAACTCCACGGTCCCATCACGCCGACCATGTCGTGTTCGGGAACGGAACGCAGCCGGCGGACATTCTTATACCGGGTAACATACAGGCCGCCGTCTCTTCCTCCGGTGACTCCGGGCGGGGATGTGCGGACGATCTGTTCGTCGTTCATGGCAAATGTCATGACATATTTTCCTTTGCATGCAAAGCTCCAGATCAGCCAGCCGACCAGACCGGCAACAGCAAGCACTCCGCCGGCTGCCAGGAAGATCTGCAGGGCAAACAGGAAATAACCGTTGAATACGGCGATGATCGCGAATGCCAGACCGGCGCCGATCATCATTTCCTCCAGAACATACAATGTCATCGGATGTCTGCGGATATCCTGGACATATGTCCAGCAGATCCGCCCGTCGGCATCATATGTCATTCCGGAAGGAAGCTGCCGGGCTGAAGTTTTTTTTCTGTCAGTCATAGGAATCACCTCCGGAGCATCGAACTGAAACATGCATGAAGCATCTGCTGATGCATACCTGCATGCGTATGTATGCAGGTATCTGCTCCGCTTTTAATTTACCATATTACCGTTTCTCTGAACAGTTGAAGGACAGGAAAGAAAAGCAAGGCAGGGGAGTGCATTTCCATTGTCTGAATTCCGGACAGGAAAATCTCCTTTCTGCACAGAATAACTGTACAGGAAGGAGAGGGAGGTATTCTGTTATAAAGGAATACATTTCAGGGCAGGAAATGTCTTTCTGTCATGCGCCTCCGGTGACGATCGCATGGATCGTGATCTCAACATCGTGATCCGGCATGACGAAATGAAACGTACCAGGTCCTTCTTCTTTATAAGTGACACCGTCAACTTTGATGATCACATAGCCCTCGGTGATCACCATCGTCTGCACTGTGACGGTTTCTCCTTCCTTGGCGGATCGCGGACAGGTGTCAAGAAGTTCCTTGCCTTTTGTTACAGTGATCCTGTGTCCGCCCAGACAGCCTGCCTGAGGCATGATGATCAGTAGGACCAGCAGGACTGCAATCAGTTTTTTCATGATACTCCTTTCCCCGGTTTGTTCCGGCAGCATACATGCATGTATACATTATAAATCGAAAAAAGAGACTTCAGCAGTCATGACTGCCGCTGTCTCTTTTAAGGTGCATCATCTATTCGAGGTCTTCGCCGTTGCTCTCGCAGACTTTCTTGTACCAGTAGAAAGAATCCTTCCTGGATCTCGAGAAGTCGCCGGTTCCGTCATCGTGGCGGTTGACATAGATGAAGCCGTAGCGCTTCGCATACTCACCGGTCGAAGCGGATACCAGATCGATCGGTCCCCATGTCGTGTAGCCGATCAGCGGCGCGCCGTCATCGATTGCCTCGCCCATGGCCTTGATGTGGGCGCGGAAGTAGTCGATTCTGTAAGGATCATGGATGGATCCGTCCGGTTCCACCTTGTCGAAGGCACCGAAGCCGTTTTCAACGACCATCAGCGGAACGCCCGGATAACGGGAAGCCAGCTTGTTCAGCGTCCATCTCAGGCCGGTCGGGTCGATCTGCCAGCCCCAGTCGGAAGCTTTCAGATACGGGTTCTTGGCACCCAGTGACATATTGCCGGCGGTCTGTTCGGCATCCTTGGCGGTCGTGACGCAGTTGGACATGTAGTAAGAGAATGTGTACATGTCGACTTTGCCTTCCTTGAGGATCTCTTCGTCACCCGGCAGGATGAAGGAAGGATCGACACCCTGGTCTTTCCAGATCTTCTTCACGAATGGCGGATATTCACCGCGGACATGAACGTCGCCGCACAGGTCGTTCTTCAGGGAGTCCTCATACTGTGTCTGCAGCAGATCATCCGGGTTGCAGGTCAGCGGATAGAGGGTGATGTGGCAGATCATGTTGCCGATCATGAAGTCAGGATTGATCTCATGACCGAGCTTGACAGCCTTGGCGCTGGCAATGAATTCATGATGCAGAGCCTGCCACTTGTGCTGGGTAACGCTCTTGATGTCGGACAGCTTGATCGGTTCGGTGGCATTGATGTCCTCATCTTCCATCAGACCGAGGCTGTACATGTTGCTCATGCCGCCGTCGAGGGCCATCAGCGGTGTGTTGATCTCGTTGAATGTCAGCCAGTACTTGACCTTGTCCTTGTAGCGCTTGAAGAGCGTTTCGCAGTACTTGACGAACAGGTCGATCGTCTTGCGGGAGTAGAAGCCGTGATACTTGGTGACGATTGCCCACGGAATTTCATAATGGCAGATCGTTACCAGCGGTTCGATATTGTACTTTTTGCACTCGTCAAAGACGTTGTCATAGAACTGCAGACCTGCTTCATTGGGTTCGTCATCGTCGCCGTTCGGGTAGATTCTGCCCCAGTTGATCGACAGACGGAATACATTCCAGCCCATCTCGGCAAACAGAGCGATATCTTCCTTGTAATGATGATAGAAGTCGATTGCTTCATGAGAAGGATAGAAAGCGTTCGGGTCAGTCACCGGCAGGAATGTACGCGGTGTGTTGACGTCGCCGCCCAGCAGCATATCAGGTACGGAAAGACCTTTGCCGTCTTCCAGATACGCGCCTTCACAC
>CACYXJ010000085.1 GCA_902778375.1 uncultured Erysipelotrichaceae bacterium | reverse complement strand
ACAGTGCAGTTTTCTTTCATTCTGCACTGTTTCTGTAAGAGTTATTTCTTCTTTCCTTCAACGTTTTTGAAAGTGGAAGTTAACTTTTCACTTCAGCTTCTGATTATAACTGTTTATCACTGCTGAAGCGCGGAAAAAGACGGCGCAGATAATCCTTTGATGTATGAACAATTCTGGCAACATATACAGTTTCTTCCCTGACAATATAGACAATCATGTACTGTTTGTGTACAACGCATCTGTATCCACTGTCTTCACCGCCGGGTAGATACAGTTTTTTGTCCATTCTCGGAAACACAGCCAGCTGATCAACAGCATCCAGCAAGCTTTCTGTCAGTTTATCCACCCTTTCGGGATCATCCGTCAGATAAGAAAGATAATCTGAAATGCCGATCAGATCATTACGGATTTCCGGAGATATCAAAATCTTAGCCATCTCTTCTCTCTTTCAGATCTTTTCTGATCTGATCAGAAGTCAGCCATCCGTCCCGCTCACCGGCCAGAATTCCTTTATTCATTTCACACATAAATGTGACAGCCGCTTTATTCCTTTCATAGATCTCCTGATCCTCAATGGAAAGCAGAACATATTCTCCATGTCCGTTCTTTGTCAGATATACCGGATTTCCGGGTGTTACCTCTTCAAGCAGAGAAGAATAATTCCTCAGTTCAGAAACAGGTTTAATATTGGTCATAAGGACTCCTCCTCGCCAAAATTGTAACAAATAAGGTGATAAATTTGGTGATGAATTTATCACCTTATTTATATTCTGCTAACGTTCCGAAACCCGTTTGCCGCAAAGATTCTCGACCGTCATGGCATACATCAGTGTGCGGGGACCGGAATTGCGGATCTCGTCTTCGATATACTGTTCGTCGTCTGTAAATTTGTGGCAGAGTTTCCGGGCGATATCCAGAAGCACATCCCGGTCTTCTATGAACTCCATGCGGCCGAAGGCGATGACACTGCGGACGGTCAGGAACCAGTCGTCGCCGTTATGGTATCCATCGTCCATAACACAGAAGGATACTTTGTCGCATCTCTTCATCGCATCCACTTTATGGCCGGACATATTTCCATGGAAATAAATCTTTCCGTCTCCCTCATTGTAGTAATGATTGATCGGAGTTCCATAGGGATAGCCATTGTCACCGAGAACGGACAGCACGCCTCTTTTTGTGTTTTTCAGAAGTTCGATGCATTCCCCTTCTTCCAGCTGCTGTTTCTTTCTCGTCAGTTGCCTGAATCCGCTCATCTTTTCTTCTCCCGTCTTTCAATTACCATTCTTTCCGGATCTTCTCATAATCGATCTCTTTGCCGATCTTCCGGTAGATCATCCAGAAAATAAACAGTTCCACCAGCGTGATCACGGCATATATGATCATCTGCATCTTGCCGGCTTCGCCTGTCGCCACATAGTTCATGGCCTGCTCCGGTTTCACGAAAAAGCATTTGTCGATTGAAAGAATGAAATCAAAGACGCCGTGGATGACACCGCAGGCCCAGATATTTCTCGTCTTCCAGTAGAGGAAAAGCAGCGACAGACCGATCACACCGGTCTGTATGATCTTGCCGATGGCAGGACCGTAGGCTTCGATATTGGAAAGGTCGGCACCGACAATATGGCAGGCACCGAAAACCAGTGAGGATACGACAGCAATGATGACAAACAGGTACTTGTTGTCACGGAACTGATAAATCAGGGCATCGTTGATTACCGCCCGGAAACCCATTTCTTCGAACAGGCCGACAAACATGAATGCCAGGAAAACCGTGATTGTCCTGATCGGAATATTATCCGCAACCGGATATGACGAACTGTTTATGAAAGCCAGAACGCCTAGCGGCAGGGCGAGGATCCAGAAGCCCATTCCGACTTTGATGCAGTACCAGGTCGAATTGTAACTGGAAGCCAGTGTCTTGTCGCCGGAAAGCTGATACAGGAAAAAAGCCATGGCGCCGCAAAGCAGTGTTCTCAGAATGAACATCTGAAACATAGATTCTGTTTTGATGGTTTTGATGCATACCATCGCATAGACAACCGCGATCACCGCGTTGACCACCGGGTATTTTTTCAGAAAAAGGATATATCTTTTTAACATACTTTCACTCCCCTTATTAAAGTATTTTAGCAAATGAACTTTTTATCTGCCTATTTCCTGCAGGATCTGGTCCAGCTCATAAAACGGATCTTTGACCGTACCGATACTGTCGCCGAGTTCCAGGACGGTTTCTGCGTCGGTCTGTGCCTGCCATTTTGGCAAGTCTGTCCCGTTGGGATCACCGCTGCGCAGATAGTTGACGAAATACCCGCTCATGATTTCCGCGAGGTCATGATCGCTCTGATCATAATGACTGTCGCCGGCAGGAATGTTGTTGTAGAAATAGACCTCCTCGCCGCCATGGTTGTATCCCAGTCTCTTATTGTCTTTCGTGAAGAAGTATTCATACACCGGAATATCATTTGCCAGGGACAGCTGTGTCTGTTGGAAGTGACCGTAATTGAAGTAAACCGTTGAATAGATTTCGATCCAGTTGTCTCTGGCCTGCTGATCTGTCGCGGCCGGATAAAGCTGCAGGACCTGGTCCGCGTACTCGCCGAATAAACCGCGGACCTTGCTTTCATAATTCTTCAGTTTCGCGTTGTCGAGGATAATGAACAGCGCCCCTTCCGTCCTGTTGAATCCATGCAGCACGGCCTCTTCGTTATGAATTCCGCGCATATAGGATTCATACGGTGTTTCTGTCAGAACATATCCGTCGACCGTAAGATGATGGCATCTGTCGGCATAGCCGACCAGTTTCTCCGCCGGCAGAGCCCGGAGTTCCGCCAGGGAACTTACTCCAAGTTCATCGCGTATTTCCGCTGCTGTGGCAAAACCGTCTTCCAGACTGCGGAAAGAATGCGCCGGCTGCGGGGCACTGCAGGTGGAACTTTCGATAATGACGCGGCGGAAGAGTCCTTTTGCCAGCGGTGAAGTACACAAGGCACTGACGCAGACACCGCCGGCAGATTCACCGGCCAGTGTGACATTGTCAGGATCGCCGCCGAACGCGGCTATGTTGTCCCTGACCCATTCCAGGGCCTTGATCTGATCGAGCAGCCCGTAATTGCCGGTGGTATGGTTCCCCGATTCCTCCTGCAGCTGCGGGTCGGCATAAAAGCCGAAGACACCGAGGCGGTATCCCATATTGACAACGATACAGTCTTTGCGGGCAAGCCCTTCGCCGCTGTAATCGGCGTACCAGGGCTGACCGGTCTGCAGCGAGCCGCCGTGTACATAGACCATGACCGGAAGATCGTGAACTTCTCCTGCCGGTTTCCAGATATTGAGATACAGCGCATCCTCGCTGTTGGCATAGCGGGCGGTATTGCCCCAGTTGATTTTATAGTCATGATAGCCGATGACCGACGCCAGGGTACTGAAGAGAGGACTGTTCTGCGGCTGCATGCTCATCGGCGCATATGTATTGCAGATCTTCACGCCGTCCCACGGTTCCGGATCCTGCGGTTCTTTCCAGCGCAGCTCACCTGTCGGCGGCATGGCATAGGGAATACCTGTAAAGATCTCCACTTTGCCGTCTTCGGTATATACACCCTGCAGATCGCCGTCATGAACATGAACCGTTTCCGTATACTGCGGGTCTTTATGATCCACAGCCGGATAGTTCTTCAGCGGTGCCGGTGTCAGCACTGATGTCAGGATCAATGATACAAACAGACCGCACCAGAGAAGCAGTTTCATAAAGAAGCCGGCATTCCCGTTTTTCGCCAGAAGCCAGCCAAAGATAACAAACAGCAGTATTGAAGCAACTCTTCCCGGCCAGTAATTCTGGTTCAGTTCCATAAAGACAAACCAGAGCACCGCCAGAATAACCAGCAATATCATAAGTACCTTCCTGTTTTTCATTCCAGCTCCATGATATGCCTTGCGACATACACACCGGAAGCAGACGCATGCGACAGGGAATGGGTCACGCCGGAACAGTCACCGATGACATAGAGTCCCTTGTATTTTGTCTCGAGGTTTTCGTCGACATCCACTTCCATATTGTAGAATTTGACTTCGACACCATACAGCAGGGTGTCTTCGTTTGCCGTTCCCGGACAGATCTTGTCCAGGGCATAGATCATCTCGATGATGTCATCCAGCTGCCGTTTGGGAATGACCAGGGAAAGATCGCCCGGCGTCGCTTTCAGGGTCGGCCGCATGAAGCCTTTTTCGATCCTGTCTTCGGTCGATCTCTGACCGCGAATCAGATCCCCGAAACGCTGTACCAGCACACCGCCGCCCAGCATGTTGGAAAGCCTGGCAATGCTTTCGCCGTACTGGTTGGAATAGCGGAACGGCCGGGTAAAGTGATTGGATACCAGGAGTGCGAAGTTCGTGTTGTCCGTCTGCAGCTGCGGATCTTCATAGCTGTGGCCGTTGACAGTCACGATCCCGTTGCTGTTTTCGTTGACGACGACACCGTGCGGATTCATGCAGAAGGTGCGGACCCGGTCCTGGTATTTTTTTGATCTGTAAACGATCTTGGATTCATACAGGATGTCGGTCAGATCCGAGAACACCTCTGCCGGCAGTTCCACCCTGACACCGATATCCACTCTGTCGCTCTTGGTTTCGATATCCAGATGATCGCAGAGACTTTCCATCCATCTTGAACCGGAACGGCCGGTGGAGATGATGCAGATATCACACGTATAGTCTTTCTTTTCCGTCTTTACCAGGAAGCCGCCATCTTCCAGAAGATCAACAGTTTCGACCGGCCGGCGGAAATAGAAATCGACATGGTCTTTGAGATAATCGAACAGATTGGCCAGAACGATCTGATTGATGTCAGTGCCGAGATGCCTGACCTTGGCGGAAAGAAGATGCAGGTCGTTTTCCAGGAACCTCTTCTTGGAAATATTGTCATTAACATACAGCTTTGTGCCTTCGCCGCCGTTTTCACAGTTGACCTGATCGACATACTCCATCAGTTCCGTCGCCTTCTCCTTGCCGACATGCTCATAGAGCGTGCCGCCGAATTCATTCGTAATATTGTATTTGCCGTCACTGTAAGCACCGGCGCCGCCAAAGCCGCACATGATGGAGCAGACCGGACAGTGAACGCAGTTCTTGATTTTCACGCCGTCGATCGGACAATGTCTGCCGGACAAGGAGGAACCGGCATCAAAGACAGCGATTTTCTTACCGCTGTTTTTCCTGATGAATTCATACGACGCGTAAATGCCGCCGGGACCGGCGCCGATGATGATAATGTCATAGTCGCGTTTCATATTATCCTCTGATTCCAATCACATGATTTCAGCGGAAACGATGCAGTCTTTCCGGTTCAGTTCTTTCAGCAGTTCTTCCGGTCTGCCGCCGGAACTTGTCGCCACTTCACAGATCAGAACCCAGCCGCCTCTTCCATCAGAAGTAAACCTGTTTTCACCGGTCTGATGAAAATGCTGCTTATGCAGAACCTCCACAACATCATTGATTCCGCCGTCTTCCGTCATGTAAACTTTCATCTCCAGCACCACATTGATACTGCTGCGGGGTAGGAACAGACGGAAAAGATGCTGGACGACAACCATCAGCACGGTGGCAACCGCACCCATTACATACATGCCGGCACCGAAGCAGAGGCCGAGTGCCGATGTCGCCCAGATACCCGCGGCCGTTGTCAGACCCTGTACGACGTCATGTCTGACAAAGATCACGCCGGCACCGAGAAAACCGATACCGGAAACGACCTGGGCAGCAACTCTCGCCGGATCACCGGTTCCGATATCGCGGAAACCGTATTTTGAAATGAGCATCAGCAGACAGGAACCAAGCGCCACCATGGAGTGGGTCCTGATGCCGGCTTCCTTGGCTCTGTTGCGCCTTTCGTAACCAATCAAAACACCTGCCGCAATCGCAGCAGAAATACGGTATAACCATTCCATTTCAAACATTTCCATATTGTATACCTGCTTTTTTCTTTTATTATTATAACCTGCAATATATGTTCCTCCTGCAGAAACTGCCGGAACCTTTTGCAATTTTCACTTTCCCGCTCTATAATTTTCCTGCACGGATGCTTAGCTCAGCTGGGAGAGCGCACCCTTCACAGGGGTGATGTCGCAGGTTCGAGCCCTGTAGCGTCCACCATAAAAAACAAGGGGTTATGAAAACCCCTTTATTTATGCGCTTTTTCAGTTTTCTTTATATACTCTGAATCCTTTTGATCACTATTGCATTTATAAACCGGCCGCTCGATGACGAGAATGATGAGACAGCTTCAGATTTGCCAGTTGATATTTTGTCTGATTTACAGATATCGCTTCATGCTTGCACCGGCATCCCTGTATAATGGTTTCTGTCTGGAAATGGAGA
Source organism: uncultured Erysipelotrichaceae bacterium (assembly GCA_902778375.1). Lineage (GTDB taxonomy): Bacteria > Bacillota_I > Bacilli_A > Erysipelotrichales > Erysipelotrichaceae > Bulleidia. Next base: position 925 of record CACYXJ010000085.1, on the reverse strand, counting down.
AATAATATGTCTGCCAAAAGGAACATCCGGTTTGCGATTGCTGCCGCTGTATATATCATTCTGCTTATATTGCTGTCTTCTTATGATCTTTCGTTTTCCGAAACAATGACAGCGCATCGTGGTACTCATTCCGGCTTTCTGTGTACATGCGCTCAATCAGTTCAGCAAGCCCAGATGGTATGTGGATGTTCTCTCTTTCCTGCTCTGCTTCATTGCCGGATGGATCGTTGTCATTCCGCATGACAGTCCTGTCATCGAAGGGTGTTTCACCCTGCTCCTGGCTGCACTGTTCTATTGTCTCGTGATCCGTATTCCGCTTCCGCAGGACAGTGAAGAAAACCGGATACTGTTAATGATCGGGATACTTACTCCGCTGTCTGGAACGCTGCTGGTGCAGCTGATCAAGCATGTTTGGAGCAGACCGCGTTATCTCGCCATTCTTCAGGAAGGCGCGAAGTTTCAGAGCTGGCTGACCGTCTCCGGTTTCAGGAATGACGGGGATCTATACCGTTCCTTCCCCAGTGCTCATACCTTCAGCGCTGCATGCAGTCTCATGACTGTACTGCTGCCTGAACTGTATCCGAAGCGCTCATGGAACCGTACTCTGCTCCTTGTGATTTCTCTGGCCTTTACTGTACTGGTGGCTTTCTCCCGGATCATGGCCGGCAAGCATTTCATCAGTGACGTCATGGCTGGTGCAGGAATTTTCTTTCTCATATTCCTGCTGCTTCTGTTCAGGAAAGAAAGAAATATCGCCCGGAAAGAGTCACAGAATCCTGCAAATTGATTCTTCTGATGAGACTTTTTCAGCCCGTACCACAGATCAAAAGGGGCTGTAACGAATAAGTGACAGTCAAAAAAGAATAAAAGCGTCTGGCCAATAAAGGACAGGCGCTTTTACTTGGTATAATTTGAGTATGCAAGC
>CACYXJ010000084.1 GCA_902778375.1 uncultured Erysipelotrichaceae bacterium | reverse complement strand
AGCGATCGACTTGCATGTATTAGGCACGCCGCCAGCGTTTATCCTGAGCCAGGATCAAACTCTTCATTTGATTTGCTCATTATTTTTTGCGAGACTCTTCCGTCCCGCTTTCTTACATAAACTTCTTGACGTTTGTAATGTGTCTTTTCCTATTCAGTTTTCAAAGATCTTCTGCATCGCCCTCACCGAGCGTGCTTTGTTATGTTAACTCGCGATTCCATCGATGTCAACAACTATTTAAAACTTTTTTCAAATAATTTTTTACACTCTCTTCCAGCCTCTTTTTCAGGCTTGAAGCGTGCATGAACATCTTATCGCAAACGGCGGAAATGTAAAGAAATTTCGCAGAATAAAACAGTCCGTTTCCGGACTGTCTGCAAGCATGTGAAGGTATCTGCGGCGCTCAGCTTGTCATGCTGAGATACTGATGGTAATAACGTTCGATGCATTCCTCATTGAACGGATCAGCTCCCTGCTCCATGCGGTGGATCAGATCGTCTGTCTGCTGTTCGATGATCTGCTTCACTTCTTCGGGATACTCCATCTGCGCAGAATGCTCGGCATATTCATTTTCGTCGAGAATCTGATAGCCGCCGTCAGGATACAGTTTGACGTCGAGATCGTAATCGATATTCTTGACTGCTTCGCCGTCAAAGAGACTCGGCGAAGCGATATTGCAGTAATAATAGATACCGCTCATACGAATCATCGAAATCACGTTGAACCAGGCATGCATATAGAAGAAGCAGACTGCCGGTTCCCGCGTAAGCCATCTTCTGCCGTCGGCTTCAATGACCCACGTCTTGTCGGTAACCGCAACGATGTAATCCTCGTTGGCTTCCAGAACAAAACCCCTGCACCATGTGCGGTGCAGGCTTCCGTCATGCTTATAGCTCTGTATATATACATAACTGCCTGTTTCCGGGAGCATTTTCTGTTCTCTTTCCTTTATATATTTTACGGAATCCTGTCGAAAGCGCAAATCCTTTCAGAAAAAAGCCGGCTGACCGGCTTTATCTGTAAAGATCATATACAACAGTCCGTTCGTAGTAACGGGTTGCCTCGTCGATTGCGTTGGAAGCGGAGAAATACATGATGTGTCCGCCGCCGACCGTGGTCTCGCGGATCATGTTCTTCTTGGCCATAATCGCCTTGACCTTCATGAATGATTCGCAGTTGGTATCAAGATCCAGATACTTCTTCCATACCGTCTTGTCGTCCTGGCTCATACTGGCACCGCAGATCTTGACCGGGCGGCAGTCGCATCTGTACTCGGCCAGATGCATGCATGTGCACGTGTCGAAATCCGTCCCCAGCAGCAGTACCGAACCTTTCAGTTCGTAAAGTCTCGCGCATGGGGATTCCTCCGAGAGCGGGAAGTGCACCGACTGACGGTTGCACAGCAGTTTGGCATATCTGCCCCATGCCGCATAGCTGACTGCCGGATGGGAGGAAATCACGACACCTTCACGGTGGCGGAAGTTCTCGGGAACTTCGCCCATATAGCGGATATTGCCGTGTCTGCGGTCGTATGGCGGAATGGCACTGCGTATCTTCTTATAAAGATAAGGTTCGATTCCCGGATACTGCCAGTCGCTCGGTTCGCTGTTGTCGATGTTCTGCGTCGGCATCAGGATCGTGCCGCCGTCGCCGCAGATTTCCAGCAGCGCGTCCACGACCGTGCGGGCACCGCCGACAATATAGTCAAAAGAAGAAAGGCTGGAATGAACTTCAATGATCTGATTTCCGCTCACACCGATTTTCTTCAGGGCTGCGATCAGCATGTCCTTGGTTACGGGTTCCGCAACAGTCCTCTTCTTTTTCTCCATAATCAATACCTGTAATATTCCTTTGCTATCTCAGTGCCTACTGCGGCATTGTTGAAAATCAGCTGGATATTCGCCGCAAGTGAACTGCCTTCCGTGATCTCGGCGATCCTTGCCAGCAGGAACGGTGTGCATTCCTTGCCCTTGATTCCCTTCTCATCCATTTCCTTGATTGCCTGATCGATATAACCGTTGATGAAATCCGGATCCATCGACTGGTCTTCAGGAATCGGATTGGTGATCAGCACACCGCCGTCCAGTCCCAGTTCCCTCTTGGCTCTGATGATGGCAGCCGCTTCCGCCGGTGTGTCGATCCGGCTGTCAACTTTCAGTCCCGAAGTGCGGGTATAGAAAGCCGGCAGTTCATCGGTCTGATAACCCAGGACCGGAACGCCCTTTGTTTCAAGAACTTCCAGCGTCTTGGGCAGATCGAGGATCGCCTTGGCACCGGCACAGATCACAGTGACGTTGGTGCGGGCCAGTTCCTCCAGATCGGCGGAAATGTCAAATGTCGTTTCAGCACCGCGGTGCACACCGCCGATGCCGCCGGTCACAAAGAATTCCACCTTGCCCAGGGCGGCAATGATCATCGTTGTCGCTACAGTTGTGGCACCCCATGACTTCTTCGCCATGATCACCGGCAGGTCGCGGCGCGATACTTTCGGAATGCTCATGCCGCGGCGGCCGAATTCTTCGATTTCCTCACGGTTCATTCCGACGACGCCGATGCCGTCGATGATGCCGATCGTAGCCGGAACACCGCCGTGCTCGCGGACGATCTTCTCGACTGAAAGTGCGGTCTCGACATTCTGCGGATACGGCATGCCGTGTGAAATGATGGTGGATTCCAGTGCCACCACCGGTTTTTTATCTTTCAATGCCTGTTCTACTTCAGGATTGACTCTGATCAGCATAAATCAACCTCCCTGATCTCCATACCGGCAATTGCTTCCTGCAGCTGTCCGCGATTCAGACTGCGTCTGGTGACAGCATCCTGTTCAATTGCCGTTACAGCAGCGCTGATGGCAAAGCGCATTGCCTCTTTCGTTCCCCTTCCCCGCTGACGTTCAGCCAGGTACGCTCCCAGCAGCGAATCACCGCCGCCGGTCGCATTGTCCAGATCGATCAGCCGGTGGGTAAACCATGTTTTTTCTTTATCTGTTCCCAGAAGAACTCCCTGTTCCGCCATCGAGATCAGTATTTCCTTCACACCCCGGTCCAGGAACCAGTCCAGACATCTGCGGCCGCTTTCAACATCGGTGATGCGGATACCGCTGAGCTGTTCGGCTTCATATACGTTCGGCTTGAAGATACTGATGGAAGAGAGTACTTCGGCAAGTCTTGTGCACTTGGATGCACTGACGGGATCAGCCGCAATCGGGCATGGCGCATTGCCGGCAATGTGCTGGATGCATTCCATATCCAGATTGGCATCGATGACTATCATATCATTCTTTGTCAGACCTGACAGCACCTTGTCCAGATGCGCCGGAGTCATTTCCCTCAGGTTGCGCATGTCACTCATCGCCACCTGCATATCGTGGTTGCTGTTGAGGATGGCGATGTACATCGAACTGGGATAGGCACCGGTAACGACGCTGGCAGAGGTATCGATTCCCATGCTTTCACAATCGGCTTTCATCATCTGTCCGTAGCTGTCCGAGGAAAAGACCGAAACCAGCTGTGCCCTTGTTTCCAGAAGTGCCAGGATCTGGGCGATATTCCTGCCGACGCCCCCGTAGCGGACAGTGACAATGCCGGGATTGGAGTCAAAGTTGCGCAGCGGTTCAATGCTCGCACCGCAGATATCGATATTCGATCCGCCGATCACGCAGATTCTTTCTTCCATGTTTTCCGCCTCTCAATGAACGATCCTGACTGCCGGCTCCATTGCCTTGCGAAGTTTTCTGACAGCTTCTCTTGCTTCTTCGATATCCTGATCCTCGTCCTTGAGCAGAAGATATCCTTCCACAAGCGCCTGCTTCAGTTCGTTGCTGTCTTCTGTCTTCATCGCCGAAAGATCGATTCCGTTGCAGTCTTCCAGCAGGCTGTCCAGTTCCTTCAGGGTCTCCATCAGGGCATGCTCGCGTCTGACTTCCTCCAGCAGCCGGGAAAGTGTCCAGACTTCATTGACCTTGGTGCGGGTAATGACAATGCCTTCAAACGGTTTCCCCTGCTCTCTGAAAGCATTCAGCAGCGCCAGAAGATCATCGGTGCTGATTCCGTCCAGCAGCATGTACTGTCCCTGTGTTTCCGCGTGCATGCTGTCGAGATCGTCGTTCAGCAGAAAAAGATCTGCGACCTTCACATCCAGACAGCTGTCATTGATGATATACATGGCGATGTCATGACCGATGGCGATCGTCTGGTAGAGATCGGCATCCGGCTCGCTCATCCCGTAAAGAAGTATTTTTTTCATATTTATATCTTACCGTATTCCGGTCGAGATTCCCATGTCTTCAGCATTTGCCTTTTATTTTTCGGTAAATGATTTAGAATAGGATTTAAAGGAGGAAGCACTATGTCACTGCCTATCTATGAATCTGCTGAAGACTACCTTGAAGCCATCCTGAGGATCCAGGAGAAGAAAGGTGTTGCCCATTCCGTGGACATTGCGGAACTGAAACATTACTCCAAGGCAAGTGTCAGCGTGGCAATGAAAAAGCTGCGTGAAAACGGCTATATTTCCATGGATAAAAACGGTGAACTGCATCTGCTTCCGCCGGGACTGGAAATCGCCGAAAGAATCTACGAACGCCACCAGTTCCTGACCCGCCTGCTGGTCAGCATCGGTGTCGACGAGGAAACGGCGGAAGAAGACGCCTGCAAGCTCGAGCATGACCTGAGCGAAGTCTCCTTTGCGAAACTGAAGGAAGCATTCAAGGACATCTGAACGAACAAAGCCAGTCAGATCTGACTGGCTTTTTGCTACAGTATTTCTTCCGCTGCGATCTGCGGGATGCGTTTGAGGATATAGGCATCCTTGTTGACATAATCGGTCGGTGTGTAATCTTCCCGGATCGTTTTGAGGATCGCATCGGCTTTTTCTTCTGCCTTTGCCAGTTCGTCGTTTTCGACGATTGCCGGATGCAGCAGCAGCTGGTCATGGCGGATCTTCTTTCCGTCGTTGTGCATTTTCGCGATCAGTTCCGTCTGATGCCAGCTCGGCTGTGTCCAGCCGCAGAAGCGCTGGTAGGTGTTCCATCTCTGATGTTCCAGCCGGCACAGTTTCTTCATGTTTTCATCATCATCGACATATGCCTGCAGAACAGTCCGCTTGTCTTTTCCTCCGGCATCAGATTGGGCAAGGATGTATTTGATCTTGTATTCCATGGCAAGTGCCAGGGCAAGCGATGACTCGTGATTGGCAAGTGTGTAATAGCCGGTATCATACAGCAGTTTCTGAATATCATCGGAATCACTGTTGAGATAGGCCATGTGAATCCTGACAGCCATCTTTTCCAGGATCGTGTTGATGGCGAAGACCTGCGCGTATTTTTCCGCCTGGTTGCCGAAATAGTACACGTTCGAATCCGGTTCGTTTGTCTCGTTCAGCACTTCGGACGTCTCGTCACGGCGGATCCGCACAACGATCGGACAGCAGGTAATCGTATCGTTTCTCTTACACAGGATTTTTCTCAGCCGTTCGCTGATCCGCTGGTTGGCAACATCTTCGCCGCATGTCGCGACGACAAGATCAGGATGGACATCCATTTCGCCGAATATTCTTTCCAGTCCATACCCTTCCGTGTCTTCTTCGTAAAAGCGGATGTCATAATTGCGTTCCGTGCCGCCTGTTCCGTCGAAGTAGGTTTCCAGATCCGCATTCAGGATTTCCGGACAGGACAGTTTCAGCCTTGAAGCGATTGCCCTGGCATGGCGGTCCACGACATGGATCACCAGATCGCAGTCCTGACGGTCAAAGAGCCACAGCGCGGTTCTGACAATTGCCATTCCTGTCGATCCGGCGCCGAGCACTGCCAGTTCGAAATGTCCCTGCGGCAAAGGAATCAGATCCTTGAGCTGATGGAACAGATAGTAAGCCTGGTTATTCTGCACGTTCAGGAACGACACCCGGACGGTTTTTTCTTTGTTGCGGGCAAGATACTGGTCGATCCTGCGGATCAGTTCGCGGGACTCCGCAGCCGCGAAACATTTGATATCGGTGCGGTTGACGATCTCCTGCGGCTGACTGCTGACAAAGCGGTACAGTTTCATGAATGCGTTGAGGTTTTCGTCTTCGTCCGGATCCATCTGATAGAACACATAGTTTGTATCCTTCAGCAGTTTCATTTTTTCCAGATCCCGTTTCCAGAAGATCGTGCGGATCACGCTGGCTCTTTTGATAAGATCTTCTTCGCCCTTCTCCTGATCCAGCACCATAATCCTTTCATCCGGATGTTCATTGGCCATGTATTCCATCAGTTCCATGCTGTTGCGGTTCAGTGAGGAGAAGACATGCACGGTTTCCGCCCGCCGCAGAACGATCTTGTCCAGCAATGATTTGGAAACGGAAAGAACGAAAATCGATCCGCATACCGGTGCCAGGACATAATACGCATAGAGAAGGCTCTGATATACCGTGCTGAGTCCGCTGCTTAACGCCAGGGTCGGAACCGCGTCAGGCTCGACATCCATGGCGACGATTCTCAGACCGCTGTTGATGGCGGAAAGAAAGGCCAGCAAAGGATCCAGAGTTGCCCGGTGATAGGGATACAGCAGTATTGCCGATGCCAGTGAAATTGTCAGTGTCAGTGCCATAGAGGCAAACCGGATATCGGGATGCCGGCGAATGACAAAGATGATACCTGCCGCAAATACAGCTATGGACAGAATGATATAGACAATCATAGACTTCCACCTCTTCAGCAGACAGAACATGCCGTTTCATCAGGCACCTTCCATTCTGATACGACTATTCTATCACAAGGGCATATCAGTCAGAAAAAAAGGCCGGCACTTTTGAACTGCCCCGCATGAACTGCCCCGCAAAAGTGGGACAGTATAAAAAAGCCGAGGCTTAACTATTAAGGTATGCATTCCTATATTCCATAGGAGTCATACCTTTTAGTTTTCTCTGTGGTCTCTCATAGTTATAGAAATAAATGTATTGATCGATCATCTGTATTAGTTCTTCATTGGCTTTTGGCAGACTGTGTAATTCAAGATATTCACTTTTAAGATGTCCGAAAAAGTTCTCACAGCACGCATTGTCATAGCAGTTTGCTTTACGGGAATGGGAGACGGTAATACCATACGAGTCTAGATACTTGATATACAGCTCGTTTGTATACTGGAATCCCCGATCAGAGTGGAGCACACAAAAACGGGTGGGATTCCACTTGGCTCCGATTGCCGTGGCGAGATTGTCCATCACAAGCTTCAAATCATTATACTTTGATATCTGATAGGCTATAATCGAATTGTCATAGAGGTCCTTGATCACGCTAAGATACATACGACCTTGTTGGCAGTATATGTAACTGACATCCGTCACGAGCTTTTCCAGGGGTCGCGAAGCGGTGAAGTTACGGGCGAGGAAGTTTTCGCAGACGATCCTCGCTTTTTCATTTGGTTCTTCCTTTGTGCAGCACTGGTATCGTTTCTTCCGGACCGGAGAGGATAGTCCCAGTATTTTCATGTATTTATATACCGTTTTATCGTTATATATCACTCCATATCTGCGTATGATCTCGTCTCGGATGAACCGGTATCCCTTATATGTTTCATAGAAGATCTCCTCGATCATGTCTGCCAGCACCTCATCGAATGAATACCTGATCGGTCTTCCCAGTTTCAGCCACCGGTAATATCCGCTGGTTGATACATTGAGATATTTGCACAACCTGGTTATCGTGTATTCTTCTTTCAGATCATAGACGATCATATATCTTAGCGCTCTCCGTAGTTTTTGCGGAGAGCCTTCGCTTTTTTTAGTATCGCATTCTCCATTTTCAGGAATTCGATCTGTTCATCTTTGGATAATTCGTCCAGTTTGACCTGCTTTGGTCTTCCTTTACGTACGCCATCTTTCAGTGAAGCTTTTCCTCGATTATCCTGTTTCAATAGTTCTGGATCCTTGCGGTACAGCTTTACCCAGTTACGTAATTGTCTGTCGGATTTTAATCCCAGTCTTCTAGTCGCTGTTTTACAGCCTCCAAGTTCTCCTGAGAGATACCTTTCTACTGCTTCTTTCTTGAATTCCGGAGAGTATGTTTTATGCTTTGTCCCTTTCTTTGCCATATACAAAAATCCTCCTGTACTGTCATTGTACAAGAGGATTTTTACCGGTTTTTTATAGCTGTCCATTTTCAATGGGGCAGTTCA
>CACYXJ010000083.1 GCA_902778375.1 uncultured Erysipelotrichaceae bacterium | reverse complement strand
CACAGTAACAGTGACAGACGACGGCCAGGGCACGTTAACCGCAGTGACGAACTATCCGGAAGGCAAGACAGCCGTAGAAGTAACGAACACGTATTCAGCGACTGGAACTGTTGACATCGAAGGAACTAAAGTGATTGAGAACAGAAAGTTCGCCGAAGGAGACACGCTTACAGTTACGATTACTGGAGATGGAAAGCTGCCGGATCCTGCTACACAGACAGTTGCTTTGGCAGCTGGTCAGAATACAGCAGACTTCAGTTTTGCGACGATTACATATGATCTGAGCGATCTTGAAGGAAAAGACAGTAAAACGTTCGTATATACAGTCACAGAGACAGCAACGATGGCAGGCACAACACCTGACACGAAGACGCACACAGTGACGGTAAAGGTAACAGACCAGAAGAACGGTAAGCTGTATATTGAGAAGACGTACAGTGATGGTGAGAAAGTCAAATTCGTCAACACTTATAGTACTAAGGGTGATATCACCTTCAGCGGAACAAAAACTCTCAAGAACCGTAAGTTGAAGGAAGGCGAATTCACATTTGAACTGTATAATTCCAAAAATGAATTGATCGAGTATGTGACAAACGATGCAAAAGGTAACTATAGCTTTAGTAAGATCGAATACACTGAAGAAGATCTTGAAAGAGATGGATCTGGTAATTATCTTGAGACAACAAAGACTTACAAAGTTGTAGAAAAAACCGGTGATGAACAATTGATGATTTATGATAAGACAGTGTATACGATCACAGTTAAGTTGAAGGATGACGGTAAAGGAAACATTGAAGTTACAGCGACTCCTATAGAAAATACCTATGACTTTACCAACACATTAATTGTCAATGGTCAGATCCTTGTTGAGAAGAAGCTTGATGGACGTAATTGGACAAATGATGATGCATTCACATTCACGTTAACAAAGGTAACGGAAAACGCACCAATGCCAAAGACTACAAGCATCACGATCACGAAAGATACAGACAATCATACGATGAGTTTTGGTGCAATGGGATTCACAGAACCTGGTGAGTACAAATACATCGTCAAAGAGCTCAAAGGCAACGACAAGAAGATGACTTACGATGAGACAGAGCACACTGTCACATTCAAAGTTGAACTTGATGACAACGGTAACCTCGTGGCTTCTTCTGACAGTGCCTTGATCCAGGCTGTACCAATCACCAATACCTACATCGATATCAAGGTTAAGAAGGTCGATGATAAGGACAAAGCAGTCAATGGTGCCGTACTGGCAGTCAAGGACAGCAAAGGAACGATTATCGACAAATGGACGACAGACGGAAGTATCCATGAAGTCCAGGGTCTGGTACCTGACACGACATATACACTGACAGAGCTGAGTGCTCCGGAAGGATATGAGAAGTCAGCAGACATCAAGTTCACGACAGGACCGGATGGAAGAGTCCAGGTACTGAAGATGGTGGACAAGAAGACCGTAGTACCGAATACCAGTGATACGAATCATACAGCAGGATGGACAGCAAGCCTGATCACATCGATGCTGGTAGCACTGGCAGCCTTCTTCATGAAGAAGAGATACAGCTACCGTTAATACGGAACAAACAGTCGTTATTACAGATCAAGTCTGTTAATAACATAGAAGATAAATGGTCATCTGCCCCCAGGTGACCATTTGTCTTTTCCGGTTCTTGAAGGAAAAATAAGAATCTACTATGATGGAACGGTAAACAGTAATTTCTGGTGAGAAATCATCAGAATGAGGGAGTTAATCAATGTCAGAGAATACTGAACCTTTGCGCAAAATGACGCGTTCTCAACTGCTGGAAATTCTGGTGGAACAGAGCAAGGCTGTCGGTGAAATACGGGAGCGGATGGAACAACTGGAAAAACAGTTGCAGGAGAAAGACGAAGTCATTGAACAACTGAAGAAGGAACTGCAGGAAAAGGATGATAAGAATGCTGCTTCCCTGCGTGTGCTGCAGGACAGACTGAAAAAAAGCCTGGCACAAAACAAGGCTCTGAAAGATGCTGCGGAAATGGAACGGCAGATCCATACAAAACCTTTGACAGAGGCGAAAACCATAACCGAAGCATCCAGGTATATGGACCAGCTGCTTGCCAGCACCAGGAAGACGCTGGCACAGTATCATAAGCTGATTGAAAAACTGGCAAAGGAAGCGAAGAAACACGAGTAGAAATATGCCGATCAACGAAGAAACATGCACTGCCTATACGATGCAGGAACTGGAAGAGGAACTGCAGCGGGAACAGAATAAGGAGAAGGCATTCTTCTCTTTTCGTAGTACCGTTTCTCTTCTGATCGTTGTAGCGGCGGTGGTGTCATTGCTGACGCTGTATGTTCTTCCGGTTCTCAGGATCGACGGTTCAAGCATGGAGCCGACGTACAATGAAAATGATGTGCTGCTTGTATTCAAGAAGAAAGATCTGAAACCGGGCGATATCTGTGCGTTCTATTACAACAACACGGTTCTTGTCAAACGGGTGATTGCTGTATCCGGGGACACGGTGAATCTGGATCTGGAGGGGAATGTTTCAGTAAACGGGATATTGCTGGATGAGCCGTATCTTGTCGAGAAAGCTTACGGGCATACGGATATTACATTCCCGTATACAGTTCCTGAATCCCGGATATTTGTGATGGGTGACCACAGAAGCGTATCGATTGACTCGAGAAATACCGTGATCGGCTGTGTTGCACAGGGACAGATCATAGGCAAGGTTTTGTTCCGGATCTGGTCAAACGGTAATAAATGACAGAAAACAGATGGCCGTCTGTAATACGGACGGTCATCTGTTATTTCCAATGTGCATGAAGCAGGAAAGAGAGTGATCATTCCTTCTGATCATTGCATGTGAGAAATGACAATAATAAGAGTATGATAGTAGGCATAAGGAGAAAATGAAATGTACAGAACTGAAACAATGAAAGCCGATGAATTCAAGCCGGCGCGCTTTGAAGCCAACGGCAAGATCACGTTAAGGGGAAAGGAGATTCCTTATCACACCGTCAGTGAGGACAATGTATTCTACAACAAGGACGGCAAACCGATTGCTTCGATTTTCTCGTATTCCTATTTCCGTACCGATGTCGAAGATACAACAAACCGTCCGGTCATCTTCGGTTATAACGGCGGACCCGGAAGTTCCTCGATGTATGTCCATGCCGGTTTCCTTGGTACAAGAAGACTGGCTTATGGCGAACCTGACCGTCCGAGTGCTTTTGGACCTTATGAAGTTATCGACAACCCGGACTGCCTCCTGGATGTCGCGGATATCGTTCTCGTTGATCCGGTCGGAACAGGCTATGGCGTTCTGATCGATGAAGAAGAGGGAAAGAACTTCCTCGGTATCGAACCGGATGCGGAAGCATTGCTGAACTTTGTCGAAGCATGGCTGCGCCGCTACAACCGCATGCTGAGCCCGAAATACCTGGTAGGTGAAAGCTATGGCTGCACCCGTTCCGCTGTCGCTGCCGGCATCGCTGCCACAAACGGCAAGGAACGCTGCTACGGTGTTGCCTTTGATGGTATTGTCTTTATCGGCAACACAGTTACTGTAGGAAAATACTTCGGTCAGAATCTGCCGGTAGAATCCTCTGTCATCGGTTTCCCGACCTATGCGGGCGTCAACTGGTTCCACAACCATCCAAGTGATCAGCCGGTCGAGGAATTCGTCGCAGAAGCCAAGAAATGGGCTGATACAGACTATGTGCTGGCTCTCTATCGCGGTGAATCCCTGCCGGAAGATGAGAAGGAAAAGGTCATTGAGAAGGTGACATATTATACCGGTGTTTCCAGAGAATATCTCGAGCGTCATGGTCTCAAGATCGACGATGATGATTACCGTCAGGAAGTCCTCAAGAGAAAGGGCAAGGGTGTTTCCCGCTATGACGGCCGTATGACAAGACCGCTGCTTGAACCGGAAGTTGTCGAACAGAAGGACGGCCTCTGGGACGACGCCACAGCTGACCGCTATGATGCATATTTCTATGCCGCACTGACCGGTGACCTGCTTCCGAAGCTGAATGTCAAGCTGGACCGCAACTATGTCAACATGACACTGTATTACAAGTCCTGGGACAAGGAAGAATCCATGGGCACGACCGGCCAGCAGCTGCGTAATGCCATGACCAGAAGACCGGGCATGCGTGTCTTCTTTGCCAACGGCTGGTATGACCTCTGTACTGAGTTCGGTTATGTATACCACACACTGGATCATGCCGGACTGCCGAAGGACAGAGTGTGTGTCAAGGGCTACAAGTCAGGCCATATGATCTATATCGGTGAAGAAAATGTCAAGGAACTGTGCGAAGATATCCGCACCTTCATCGCCGGAGAAGATCCTTCCAAATAATGATTCAACAGACTGCCGGAAACGGCAGTTTTCCTTTCTGCACCTGTTCTGATTATGTATAATAATTACTGTACACAGTCTCATACAAAGAAAACTGGAGTATATTCCTGAGGGAGGAAGAAATACATGCTGAAAACAATCAAAACTATTCTTATGTGGGTGGCTATCGTACTGATCGTGGGCGGCCTCCTGGTTCTGTTTTATCAATACACCATCAATAAGAACCTGTTCCATGTACTGATGAACAATTCTGTCGTACAGGGTTCCCTGGGCGTACTGCAGAAGATGCTGTGGGCAACGCTGGCAATGCTTGTCGGCTTCATGCTGTTAAGCGCATCGTTCAAACTCGGCAGTTATGTCAAGCAGAGGGAAGAAGAAAAGCGTATTGCCGCACTGCAGAAAGCAGCGGATAAACTGGCTCTGGAAGAGCGTATGAAGCAGCAGGAAGCACAGGCTGAAGCACGTGTGCAGAGTGCCGGAGAAGCAATCGAAGCAGCCAAGCCACAGCAGGGAAACAGTATTATCTAAGAATTCAGAAACAACTCTGAGATTCACAGGAAAACGAATCATATCAGTGCCATCCTGGCATTAATGATTCGTTTTTTCATTACTGTGAAATAATCAATCTTAATCAGATATTGCAAAAGTATTATTATCGTTTATAATATAATTGAAATTCGGCAAATAATAAAAACGCCGATATAAAATGAATCGAGGAAGTATATGAAAGAAATAATGATTCCTGAGAAACAGAAGATTATTACTGCGCAGGAATTGAGACAAAAAGGGTTTACTCAATATCTGATCAGAAAAATGGCTGACAGTGGCACTCTTACAAAACTGACTAAGAACTGTTATGAAAACAATGAGTATCAAGGTGAAGAGTCGGACTTTTATTACGTAAAGGCATTTGTGCCGAACGGGGTTATATGCCTGCTAAGCGCAGCATCGTATTATGATCTGACAAATTACATGCCGGAAGCTGTAGATGTCGCGATTCCAAGAAAAGCAAAGGTGTCCACGATGCCGGAAAAGCCGTTGATGAATATTCATTATTACACCGATCAAAGGCATGAACTGGGCATACAGACCATTTGGGAAGACATGAATGATTTTCAAATCTATGATATTGAGAAAACTGTAATCGATATTATCTTCTACAGAGAAAAAATCGGAATTGAAGAAATGAAGGAAGTACTGACAAATTATCTGCAGAGAAGTGACAGAGATTTGAATAAACTGATACGCTATTCAAGACCGATGAAATGCGAAAAAATCCTGCGCCGGTATTTTGAGGTGCTGATATGATCAATGCGGATTCAATCAAAGATCGGCTGAAAGGCAGATTAGATGCGAAAGGTAATAATTTCCAGATAGTTTTGTGGACATATGGATTTGAAAGAACACTGTACCGGCTGTCAGTTTCACCATATAATGAACGCTTTACAATCAAAGGCGGAATATTTCTCTATGCATTGTTCGATGGTAAATTCACCAGAACCACCAAGGATATAGATCTTCTTGCATTTGACATATCCAACAGAACTGATGAGATGAAAAAGATTTTTACAGAAATTCTTTCTATCGAATGTGACGATGCTCTCAGATATGATCTGACGACTCTGACGGTCAGGAACATCACTGAGTTCAAAAAGATACACGGTGTCAATATTTCGGTTATGGCATATCTCGACAGAACAAGAATTCCGGTTTCAATTGATGTCGGTTATGATGATGTGATCTATCCGGCAAGAGTGACAATTGATTTCCCGGTACTGCTTGATATGGATGCTCCAAAACTTTATGCTTACAGTATCTATTCTGTACTTGCTGAGAAGTTCCATGCTGTAGTTTCTCAAGGAGAAGCAACAAGCAGATATAAAGACTATTATGATATCAATGTTATCGCAGGAAAGTTCTCGCTGAATGGATCAGAATTGAAAGAGGCTGTAAATCTGACATTTAAAAACAGAAATACAGGATACAATGATATCGTTGCTTTCCGGGATGAGTTTGCAGAAAACGAAATTCATCGAAGGAGATGGGACTTCTTTGTGAAAAAGAAAAGAACGCTGATGCAGATTGATTTTGCAGAAGTGTTGGCTTTGATAGAAATACTATTTGAACCAATCATTAATAGTATTGAAAGCAATAGTGATTTCACAGAAATCTGGGATTGCAGGGAAAAGAAATGGATATCAAAAGACAAAACAACAGAAATCTGACTGAAAAAGCAGATGCTGTAGATGCACTTGTAAGAACAATTTCATCCATGGGTTATCCGAAGGAATTCGGATATGTCATTGCTGAGAATCTGCGGACGGAAAAGATGATCACACGGATGACAGCATATCTGCAGAAGGCCAAACCAACCAACGCCGAAGAGATTGCTGATGAGATGCTGGCAATTATGGAACAGAGAGAACAGTGGATCAACAAAAAGAAAGCTGAATACTATAACCGGAAATACAACGAACTGCTGTGGTACGGTATCGGCGAGGAAGACGAATAAAGAGGATCTAACAGTTGAGTAGTTTTACAGCTATTCAACGAGGGTTAGGTCCTCTTTTTCGTTGACAAGGGAAAAAGAACAGCCGAATTATGATGCCAGGATATTAAAAATGTGCGAATTCATGATTTTGAAGACACATGAAACCGCACTGAAAACAATATCGATTTTAAACAGCTTGTATT
>CACYXJ010000082.1 GCA_902778375.1 uncultured Erysipelotrichaceae bacterium | reverse complement strand
AGGAACTATAAGAGTAAGGTTTCTACTTCATTCTAATTCAAAGGCTTAGAAAGGATTGTGATATCCATGTACTGACAAGGTACATGTGTATCATACAAGGATACTATGAAGCAGATGCAGATCCCATCCGGGATGCGGGACCTGTTCCCGCAGGAATGCGCAGTCAAAAGGGATCTCGAGAAGCGCATCAGCCGGGTTTTTGACAGTTACGGCTATGAGAAGATCGAAACCCCTTTGATTGAATTCTATGCAACCTATCAGAATACTTTTACATCGCTGAAGGAAGAGACGATGTACAAGTTCGTCGACGAAAGCGGTCAGATCCTGACCCTGCGTACGGATATGACGCTGCCGATCGCCCGCTTATGCGCGACGAAGTACGGCAATGTCAGCGGCCCGTTCCGCTTTTCCTACTGCGGGAATATTTACAAGGTCCGGCAGAATTTCGCCGGCAAGCGCAACGAGGTGACAGACTGCGGCATCGAACTGATCGGTCTGGATGAAGACAGCGACCTGGAAGTGCTCAGCTGCGCCTTGGATGTCATGAAAACTCTTCCTGCAGAAAACTGGACACTGGAAATCGGCAACAGCAATTTCTTCCGTCTGGCTGTAAAGGAAGCAGGCATCCGTCATGAAGATGCTGCCGTGCTTGCCGATCTGACAGACAGAAAAGCGATGACCGATCTGATGGAAAAACTGGATTCTCTTGCCATCAGCGAGGATGCCGGACGTTTCTTCCGCCGCCTGCCTCTGCTGAACGGCAAAGATGCCCTGCAGGAAGCCATCCGTTTCAGTTTTGCGGACTCTTTGAAAGAAGAAGCGCAGAGATTCGTCAGACTGGAAGAAGACCTGAACAGTCTCGGTTACGGCGGCAGTTTTGTCTTTGATTTCGGCAAGGTTCCGCATCTTGATTATTATACCGGCATCATTTTCGAAGCATTTGTGCCGGGAATCGGCACAGCAGTGCTCAGCGGCGGCCGTTATGACGATCTTCTGAAAAAGGTTGGCCGGGATATGCCTGCCATCGGGTTCAGCGTCAAGACTGATTATCTTCTGGATGCCGTGCCGGAAATCAGGACAGAGAAGCGCAGACTTGTCTATCCCAAACCACAGCTCCGGGAAGCCCTGCAGTATGCTGAAATACTGCGGAAGGACGGACCGGTGGAACTGGTTCCCGATGAGAATGCCAGAGAGATGGAGGTGAAGGGATGAGTCTTTCTGTGGCCCTGACCAAGGGCAGGCTGGAAAAAGCCGCGGTTGCCATGCTGGAAGAATGCGGATACGGTGTGGAAAAACTGAAAGACAAAGGCCGCGCCCTTGCCTTCGAAGATACTTTGAAAGATATCCGCTATTTTCTGGTCAAAGCCAACGACTGCATCACCTATATCGAGCACGGCGTCGCTGATATCGGCATTGTCGGCAAGGATACCCTGATGGAAGGCGGCAGCGACTATTATGAAATGCTTGATCTCAAGTTCGGTCAGTGCCGGTTCATTGTCGGCGGCATGAAAGGATGCGATCCGCTGAAGAAGAGCGGACATATCCGTATCGGCACCAAATATCCGGAAGTTGCGAGACAGTACTTCGCATCCCGCGGCATGGATGTGGAAATCATCCGCATCGACGGATCGGTCGAACTGGCGCCGGTGCTGGGATTGTGCGATGGTATCGTTGATATCATGGAAACGGGAAAAACACTGAAGGAGAACGGTCTGGAAGTTTATGATACCGTTGCCCGTATCAGTGCCCGTCTGATCGTCAACAAGGCAAGTTTCAAACTGAAGCGGGATGAGGTCATGAACTTCATCACCGATCTGGAAAGGATCGTGAACAGAAATGCTGAAGGAAATCAATAAGAACGACACGAAACTGCTGCGGGATTTTCTCGATTCCCGCACCCAGGAAATCAGCGGCGAGATACTGCTGAAAGTATCGGAAATCGTGGAAACTGTAAGAAAAAAAGGGGATGAAGCCCTGCGGGAATATACCAGGCAGTTCGACGGTATTGAACAGGGAGACTTCCGGGTATCGGAAAGAGAAATCGAGGAAGCAATCAGCAAATGCGATCCGGCATTCTGCTCAGCCATGAAAAAGGCGGCGGCGAATATCGAATATTTCCATCTTGCCCAGAAACAGAATTCCTATCTGCAGCAGAAGGAGATGGGAATCTATCTCGGTCAGCGGGTGCTGCCTCTGCAGGCAGTGGGAATCTATGTGCCCGGCGGTACTGCCAGATATCCCAGTTCGGTTCTGATGAATGCCATACCGGCCAAAGTCGCCGGCGTACAGCGGATCGTCATGGTGACACCGCCGTTGAAGGACGGAGGAATCGATCCCAATATCGCCTTTGCCGCAAAGGAAGCGGGAGTGACGGAAATCTACAAGATCGGCGGAGCCCAGGCAATCGCCGCCCTGGCATACGGAACGGAATCGGTACCGGCTGTTGACAAGATTACCGGCCCCGGCAACATCTTTGTCGCTGCTGCCAAGAAACTGGTGTTCGGCAAGGTGGACATCGACATGATTGCCGGTCCCTCGGAAATCCTGGTCATTGCCGATGAGAATGCGGATCCTGTATTCATTGCCGCTGACCTGCTTTCCCAGGCGGAACACGATAAGATGGCATCGGCGATCCTGCTGACGACTTCCGAAAAACTGATCGGGGAAGTCAATGATCAGTTGCGGATCCAGACCGCGGTCCTGCCGCGCCGGGAGATCGTTGAGGCATCGCTGCGAGATTACGGAAAATCGATTCTCTGTGATTCGATTGCGGAATGCATCGCTTTCTCCAATGCTATCGCACCCGAACATCTGGAACTGATGGTGGCTGATCCGATGAAGTATCTCAACCAGGTAATCAATGCCGGTTCGGTGTTCCTTGGCTACTACACATGCGAATCGATCGGCGACTACTACGGCGGAACGAACCACGTCCTTCCCACCAGCGGCACCGCCCGTTTCTCCAGTGCCCTGGGTGTGGATGCCTTTATCAAAAAATCCTCTTTCCTGTACTATACCGAGGAAGCACTGCAGGCGTACGGGAACGACATCATGACCATGGCGATGGAAGAGCAGCTGCAGGCGCATGCCAACGCGGCGGCAGTAAGGATGAAGAAATGAAAGAGATCAAAGCATATGAAACAGCTGAGCAGGAAGGAATCCTGCTCAATGCCAACGAACGTTCGGAAGCACTGCCGGAATATTATCTCCGGGAGGTTGCGGACGCTGTTCTGTCATTGACACTGAACCGCTATCCGGACAACAGCCAGCGGGAACTGCTGCAGGCATATGCCGCAGTGAACGGTCTCAATGAGGACATGCTGCTGGCCGGAAACGGATCAGATCAGGTTCTCGGTCATCTGATCGGAACATTTCTCGGCAAAGGAAAGATCCTGTATACATACGATCCCGATTTTTCCATGTATGATTATTTTGCCAGCAGCTATGAAGGGGAAGTCAGAAAATACACCATCAACGAGGACGGCTCGCTTGATATTGAAGAATTCATCCGCACCGGCAGAGAAGTCAAACCTTCCCTGGTGATGTTTTCCAACCCTAACAATCCCAGCGGTCATTGCTTAAGCATCAGTGAAATCGAAAGAATCATTGCCGGTTTCACCGGCATTCCGGTATGTGTCGACGAAGCATATATCGAGTTTGCCGATGAAGAAAGTGCTGTCAGTCTGCTGGACAGATATGACAATCTGTATATTTCCCGGACTCTTTCCAAAGGATACGGACTGGCCGGGATCCGGATCGGCTTTCTGATCAGCCGTCCGGAAAACATGAAACCGCTGAAGGATAATTATGTTCCCTATGCGCTGAATGTCCTGAGCATGAAAGCGGCAGTGATCGCCCTGAAACATCATGCTGAGGCGGAAGCGTTTATCGAAAGAACCAGGGAAGAGAGACGGCGGATGCAGAAAGCTCTTGCCGACAGTAAAAGAGCCCGCTACATTCTCTCACAGGCAAATTTCATCTACGGTTACAGCAGCGAAAAGGAACGTCTGATGGAACTGCTCGACAATGCGTCGATTGTGATCCGCGACTATGAGGGAAGCGACACATTCCGGATCTCTGTCGGAACCGCAAAAGAGAACGACCGGGTACTGGAAGTCCTGAAACAATTCGAGGAGGAAAAAACATGCGGTCAGTAAAACTGGAAAGAGAAACGAAAGAAACACAGGTGGAATGCGAACTCAATCTTGACGGTGAAGGAAAAGCATCGGTCAATACCGGCATCGGTTTTTTCAACCATATGCTGGAACTGCTGGCTTTTCACTCCGGCATGAATCTGTATCTGCGGGCAGACGGCGATCTGGATGTGGATGATCACCATACCATCGAAGACTGCGGTATCCTGCTTGGCAAAGTCATGCGCAAAGCACTCGGCGACAGGGCAGGCATAGCCCGTTACGGCAGTTTCACACTGCCGATGGACGAGACGCTGGCAAGCGTGGATCTGGATATCAGCGGCCGTCCGTATCTGGTTTTCAACTGCGAATTCAAACGCGATCAGATCGGCATGATGGCAACCGAAACAGTAGAGGAATTCCTGCGTGCCTTTGCCTTCCAGGCCGGTATTACCCTGCATGTCAATGTTCATTACGGAAACAATGACCATCATAAAGCGGAAGCGATCTTCAAGGCGCTTGGCAGGGCGTTAAGAGCGGCAGTGAAAGTCAGTGGGGATAAGATTCCCAGCACAAAGGGAATGCTTGAATGATCGGAATCATCGACTATGGCATGGGCAATCTGCGCAGTGTGGAGAATGCCCTGAAAAAACTGAATTCCGAAGCTCTGATCAGCGATGATGAGAATGCCCTCGGCCAGTGTGAAAAGATTATCCTGCCCGGGGTAGGAGCTTTCGGCGACTGCATGGCGAACCTGAAGGACAGCCACCTCGATACCTTTGTACAGAAGTGTATAGATACTGGCAAACCGCTGCTCGGCATCTGTGTCGGCATGCAGATGCTGTTCGAAAAGAGCGAAGAAAAGGGAATCCATGAAGGTCTGGGATATTTCAAAGGCCGGATCAAGCGTCTTGAGACGGATCTTCCGGTACCGCAGATCGGCTGGAACGAACTTGTGCTCAAAGACCATCCGCTGAAAAAGAAGCTTTCCGAAGTTCCCTATGTGTACTATGTGCATTCCTATCATGCCGCGGACTATGACGAAAAAGATCTTGCAGGCTATTCCTTCTACGGCGATGTGAAGGTGCCCGGACTGTTTGTCAGAGGCCATGTCATGGCAGCCCAGTTCCATCCCGAAAAAAGCGCCGAGGACGGACTGAAGATCCTGGATTATTTCCTGAAGGAGCCAGCTATGAAAATGTCAACACAAAATGACAAAGAATAGCAGGCATTATGAAAACATGGATTTACGGAAGTAAATCAAAGAAGATATAGATTATCTTGAAGTTCTATGAAAAACCTGTCGTTCGGAATCAGTTGATGAAATCGTCATCAGGGTGATTCAGAATAAAGAAGATGTATCTGCAGAGTTTGGACGCACAGTGTCCTAAGGCATTGTAATGAGACTTCCCCTCAGCGATCTTGCGGTCATAGTAGTCTTTCATTTTTGAAGGATGTTTGCGAATGTTGTTGGCAGACCAGATCAAAGCGTAGCGAAGGAGTTTATTGCCGCGCTTGGACATCCTGGTTTGAGATGCCTGCCAGGTACCTGACTGTCTGATAATGGGATCGAGCCCGGCATACGCAATCAGTTTGTCAGGCGACGCAAAACGGTCTATATTGATGATGGCAGACATGATGTAGGCGATCTCGATCGAATTCAATCCTTTGACCTTGTGCAGAGGAGAGTCGATAACAGTTGGGGAACTGGTTATAGCAGCTTCGACTTCATCAATCTGCTTTTCTAATGATTCGAGCATCTGAACGGACTGCCGGATCTTGAGACCTATGGCATCAGAAGAGATACCAACGGAAGATATAGCAGCTTCTTTTACCGCCTTGATCTTGGCTTGAGGAAATCTGTTATGAGAGGCATCCTTAGCCAGTTTCAGAAGATGATCGATCCTGGTTGAAGAGATACTGGCAGCTGTGGGGCGCTCCTTGAGAATCGCACGAATCGCCCTGGAATGAATGCCATGCTTATCTACGACAGATTCCAGTTCAGGGAAGACACGGTCCAGATAGGAGAGAAGCTGGATCTTGAGGCGTGAAGAGCGCTTCATGATAGCGTCACGATGAATACAGAGTTCTTTCAGTTCATTAAGGAAGAAATTCTCTTCGAGGAGATGACGATATTCAAACGACAGGTATGAGGCAATGGCACGGGAATCGATGTTATCGTTCTTGGCATTCCTCAAAGAAAGTGATCTGAACCGGGAAGTCATAAAGGGGTTGATGAGAAAGCACCTGTATTTCTTTCCGGACAGATAGCTGAACAAGGTCTGATGGTAGTGGGCAGTAGATTCAAAGCCGATGACAACATCATTCCGGTCCAGCTTGGATAGATTCGACAATAAGAGTTTAAAGCCTTTGGAATTATTGTCGAAATGGAGAGAGTCGACCAGAAATTCCCCGGTGGAATCATCGAGAATTGTGGCGACATGTTCATACTTGGCGATGTCAACGCCGACAAAAAAGGTCATAAAAAGACCGCCTTTCCAGAAACCTTGTCTGAACTATGGCGATCTTATCGTGTAAACTTGCGAAACATGAAGATACAAAGACCTATCCAGCTATGAACAGAATGATAAGAAGCCATAGACTCACGCTCCTTGAAGTAGATAAACCACAGAAATGTATAAGAGAAAGGTTTCTACTTCATTCTAATTCAAAGGCTTAGAAAGGATTGTGATATTCATGTGCTGACAAGGTACATGTGTATCATACAAGTTTGTATGATCATTATTCCTGCTGTAGATATGATAGCTGGTGCCCCGGTACGTCTGTATCAGGGCGATTACGAGAAAAAGGAAATCGTTGCCGGGTCAGTCCTCGATACTGTCAGAAACTTCGAGAGAGACGGAGCGGAGTATGTACATATGGTCGATCTGGATGGTGCCAAAAGCGGCAGAAAGGAAAATGCCGGACTGATCACGGCGGCAGCCGGTATCCTGAAGATCCCGGTAGAAGCCGGCGGCGGCATCCG
>CACYXJ010000081.1 GCA_902778375.1 uncultured Erysipelotrichaceae bacterium | reverse complement strand
GAGTGGGAATAAAACTGTACTTAATGGGGTAAAATTCATCGAAATACAAAATAATATTCTCTTAACTTGAAGTTTAAAAACACCTTATTCTTCTTCAAAATCATAGAGAGTCACCTGGAAAGGTTTTACACATATGAGCCAACAGTTTACAAACGGCAAAAACAACTGGCAGGATCCTGTTCAGCCTGAGAAAAAATCATCAGCACCGAAGATTGTGTCGATCATCGCCCTGGTATTCTCATCAATTGCTTTGATCAGCGGTGCTGTGAGTCCGCTTTTTCTGGCAAATCCTTCGGGGTCAGTGCATCTGACAAATCAGGCAGTTCTTGAAATCAGCGGATTTATCGTATCTTCATTGTTCGGTTTTTCGTTTTCCCTGATCGGTGTTGTTCTGGGAATGATCGGTGCAATCATGGCGCTGACAAAAAAGAAATCCGAAATCATCTGGATGCCGGTCCTGGCAATTATACTCGGTCTTGCTGCTTCTTTTGTAACTTACCTGGGACTGCCGGTCTGACAGCCGGCCGTGACACTTTTTTGTATCCAGCCGGAAACATTCCGGCTTTTTGTTTGCTGCCGGTCTTGGAAAATGCCGGAATTATTCCGTTGTGTCATAATGACATCAGAAACATATAGGAGCTCGAATATGGAAAAGCACAATCTTAAGATCGTCACCATAGGCGGCGGATCAAGCTACACCCCGGAACTGATGCAAGGGTTTATCAAACGGTATGAAACACTTCCTGTCAGAGAAATCTGGCTGGTCGATATTCCGGAAGGAGAGGAAAAACTGAAGATCGTCGGCGCTCTTGCACAGCGGATGTGGGATGCTTCGCCGTATGATGTAAAAGTCCATCTTACCCTGGACAGAAGAGAGGCACTCAAAGATGCCGATTTTGTCACGACCCAGTTCCGGGTTGGCCTGCTCAATGCCAGAATCAAGGATGAACGGATTCCGCTTTCCTATGGGCAGATCGGTCAGGAAACCAACGGAGCCGGCGGAATTTTCAAGGCCCTCCGAACGATTCCTGTCATTCTGGATATCGTGAAAGACATGAGGGAACTTTGTCCGGACGCCTGGCTGATCAACTTCACAAATCCTTCCGGAATGATCACTGAAGCTGTGATCAGAAGAGCCGGATTCGAAAAATGTATCGGCTTATGCAACGGACCGATCACCGTCATGAAGGAAGAACCGGAAATGCTCGGCGGAAAGCAGGAAGACTATACCTGGCGGTTTGCCGGTCTCAATCATTTTCACTATCACCGGATCTGGGATAAAAACGGCAGGGAATTGACACAGGATATTCTGGCAGGAATAAGCAAGGATGACAGAACCAACATGGCAAATGTCCATGATGAAAACTACATTGCCGAACAGCTGAAAGCGATGAACTGCATACCTTTCAGCTATCACCGCTACTATTATTTATATGAAGAAATGCTGGCGCATCAGCTGGAGGAATACAGAAATCACACAACGAGAGCCGAGAGTGTCAGAAAGGTGGAAGAAGAACTGTTCGAGTTGTACAAGGATCCTTCCCTTCACGAAATGCCGGAACTGCTCAAGAAAAGAGGCGGTGCCTATTACAGCGATGCGGCATGCGAAACCATCCATAATATTTACAACAATACCGGAAATCTCATGGTCGTAAACACCAGAAACAAAGGGGCAGTCTCCTGTCTGCCGTATGACAGCATTGTAGAGATCAGTTCCCTGATCAGTGCCGGCGGTGCTTCGTCGCTTGTGTGGGGTGATTTCGAGCCGTCGGAAAGAGGCTGGCTGCAGATCATGAAAGCGATGGAGGAATGTGTCATCGAAGCGGCAGTGACCGGAAATTACGGCACTCTGATGAAAGCTTTCCAGATCAATCCGCTGATCCGCCATGGTCACAGTGCGATGGCAATGATGGATGAAATGCTTGTTGCCAACGAAAAATACCTGCCGCAGTTCAAAGAGAAAATCGCAGAACTGAAAGAAAAGGGTGTTGTCATTCATGACGAAAAGGTCAGACAGCTCTGCGAACAGTGCTTATGAGATTAATACAGTATTGAAACAGCAGACGTTCCGAAAGAACGTCTCTTTTATTCCTGCCGGACAGGAATAAAATGGTATGTAAGGAAATATATGATATCGGTCTGATTATCATCAGAATTTTGGTTAAAAAAGGGGAAAGATCATGGAAGAAAAAAAATCTACACCGCTGGGCAGAAAGATCTGGTTTTCGGCCGTCTTTTTCGGACTTGTCGGACAGATTGCCTGGATCGTTGAGAATATGTATTTTGCGACGTTTGCCCAGGATATTTTTGCCAACTCCGGACGGGCGGACATGTCCTATGGAGTTACGACACTGATGGTGATTCTCTCGGCGGTTGCCGCCACGGCGACGACTGTTTTTGCCGGAAGTTTCAGCGACAGGACCGGCAAGCGGAAACCGTTCATTGCTTTCGGCTACATTTTCTGGGGATTTACCATCATGCTGTTCGCATTGCTGCCGATGAAGGCGGATGCTTCGAAAGTCGGACTGATTGCCGCTCTGCTGGTGATCTTCGACTGTCTGATGACGTTTGCCGGTTCCACATCCAACGACGCGGCTTTCAATGCCTGGGTGGCGGACGTGACTGACAGGACCAACCGCGGCAAACTGAATTCCATTCTTGCAATTCTGCCTGTGATTGCCGTGGTGATCGTATTTGTGGGACTTGGCAGTCTGTACAATTCCGCCAATCCCAGCAACGCCCGCTTCTTTATTGTCCTTGGCATCATACCGATCGCTGCCGGCATTCTGGCGCTGTTTGTACTGGAGGATGCGCCGGATCTGAAGAAGGCGGAAGGGAAGAATTATCTCAGCGATACATTCTACGGCTTCCGCAGGGATGTCATCCGAAACAACAAAATGATCTATATCTGTCTGGCAGCGGCCTGTATTGTCGGCATCGCCCAGCAGACATTCTTCTCCTATCTCATCAATTTCCTGATCGTCACGCTTGGTCTCGGCGACAGTTTCGTCATTCCGATGGCGGTGATCATTGTCGGAGCTGCTGTCTTCACCGCTGTGATGGGTATTCTGTTCGATAAGAAAGGCCGTAAGCACTTCTACTATCCGCTGCTGGCGATCATGATCCTTGGCATCCTTTCTTTCTGGGCAATCCAGTTTACAGACGGTTTGCTGAAAACAGTGATTCTTTATGCCGGCGGCGTATTGATGATGGGCGGTATTCTGTCCCTGACCGGCGCGTTCACGTCTTCTTTCCAGGATTATCTTCCGGAAGGTACGGAAGGCCGTTTCCAGGGTGTGCGCATGTGCTTCATGGTCCTGGTTCCGATGATCGTCGGACCGATCATTTCCCTGCTGATCGGACTGGATGCCATGGGAATGAACGGTGCTGACTTTGTGCCGCCGTATACCTTGTTCCTGGCAGCTGCTATCGCAGCTCTTCCGGCTGTCATCCCGGTATGGTTTGTCAGGAAAGATTCCGAATAGATACTGTTGCAGATGAAAAGCCCCTGCATTCGGTTGCGGGGCCTTTTTTTGTCGGAAATATATGACTCAGAACGGTTTCCTGAGAACTACATCAGTTTCCGGAACCAGTCCGAAGCGGGCGGCGTAATTCATGGCGTCTTTCAACTGGCCAGGATGAGCGACATCTCCGGGTGCGTGCGCATCACAGCCAAGAACGGTACGGCATCCTTCCTTTGACACGATGGTCCAGAAACGCTCGTCAGGATAGTTTCTTCCTTCCCGCAGTCCAAGCATATTGATTTCCAGCGGAATGTCCAGAGAACGTGCACTCTGGCAAAGCCGGCTCATTTCCTGCTGATAGATCTCATCCGGTCCGCTGAAACAGAAGAGATCGGGATGGGCGACGTAGGTGAAACAGCTTGTTTCCATGGCGGCGATCACTGCATCCACATAAGCAGCCAAAGCAAGCGGATCTTTTTGTGGCCGGCTGTTGTATACGGCTTCCCGGCTGTCGTTGAAATGCTGTCCAAGCAGAAGATATTCCACCGGGTAGGGAGAGAGCAGTTTCTTCATTTCCGGAAAGAGATCCGGATAGTATTCCGCTTCGAAACCCAAATGGATTTCGATGTCATTCCGGTATTCCTCACGGAGGGTAAGAACACTTTTTACATAGTCATCCAGTTTTGCGATGGGAACCCGGAAGCGGGATTCATGTCCGTCCGGAAAGGGCATGGGGACATGTTCGGAAAAACCCAGGGTCTTCAGTCCCTGTGCAATGGCGGTTTCGACATATTCACGGTCGGTTCCTTTGGCATGTCCGCACCGTACGGTATGGGTGTGATAATTGGCGATCATAGCGGTCTGTACCTCTCTGTTCTCATTTTAGCAATTTCCTGCAGGACATAAACACTTTGCCGTTCGCGGAAGAATGCAACTGTTAACCGGATAATTATTGAAATAGTCAACGATCGGCAGTATGATATTCCAAAAGTGGAATATAAGGAGAACTGTTTATGCTGAAACACGGTATCCTCGGTCTGATCAGCAACGGCGGCAAGACAGGCTATGAGATCATGACCGTTTTCAGGGATTCCCTGAATCATTTCTGGACCGCACAGACCAGTCAGATCTACCGCGAACTGCAGACAATGGAGAAAGCCGGATGGATCAGACAGACGCACGTTTTGCAAAGCGGCAAGCCTGACAAGAATGTCTTCTCCATCACGCCGGAAGGACACGATGAACTGCTGCGGTGGCTCAGGGATGATAACCTGCCGCCGGGGTTCAAGAACCCGTTTCTGATGAAGACCTTTTTCATGGGCGAACTGCCGGTCGAAGAAAACATCGCTTTTTTCCGGGCATTCCGGGATGCGTCTGTTTTCCCCGATGAGGGTAAACAGGTGACTGCGGCTGCTGATATGTACCGGCAGGCAGTGGATCATCCGGAGAAGGCAATCTACTGGAAACTGACCATCGAGTTCGGCCGCATGTATGAAAAAATGCAGCGGGAATGGTGTGAGTACTGCATCCGCGAACTGGAAACGTTCCGGAATAAGAAAGAAATTCATAAACAACAGGAGAGTGGACAATGAGAGTGATCATTCATGATCTTGACGGGAAGTATGAAGAAATGCTCGCCTCAAGATGTGACAAGGTACTGAAGGCAGACGGGAAATACGCCGCTTGTCAGGGCTGTTTCGGCTGCTGGACGAAGCATCCGGCGGAATGCTTTATGACAGACAGACTGCAGCAGGTATGCCGTCTGATCGGACAGACGGACGAACTGGTGATCGTTACGAAGAATCTGTATGGCGAATACAGTGCCAATGTGAAAAACGTACTGGATCGCTCGATCGGCACCTCCACACCTTTCAGCAATTACCGGGGCGGGCAGATGCATCATACACTGCGGTATGGAAAACACGATCTCTGGAAGGTGTTCGTCTACGGTGATATCACTGAACAGGAGAAGGAAACTTTCCGCTATCTGGCAGAACGCAACGCAATCAACGACGGATTTGAAAGATCACAAGTCGTGTTTCTTGCGGATCTTTCGGAACTGGAGGAACAATTATGAAAACGGTATTCATCAACTGCAGTCCGAAAAAGAGATTCTGCGCATCAGCTTATTTCCTCTTCCTGCAGAAAATGTTTGTGGGCGGAGAAAAAGTCAGTGAGCAGCTGCGGACACCGGCGGATCACGAACGTATTCTGGAACAAGTCACAGATGCGAAGTCAGTTGTATTCTGTCTTCCCCTGTATGTGGACGGCATTCCTTCCCATGTGCTGCGCTTTATGGAAAAAATGGAAGCTTACTGCCGGGAAAACAGTCTGCAGCTGAATGTTTACTGTATTGCCAACAACGGCTTTATCGAAGGAAAACAGAACGAACCGCTGATGCAGATCTTTGAAAACTTCTGCAGCCGTGCCGGTCTGTTCTGGGGCGGCGGTGTCGGTATCGGCGGCGGTGTGATGCTGAATGTCACCCGGATCATGTTTTTCGTGGAAATTGCCCTGCTGGTATTGAATACAGTGCTCAGTGCGGTTAATACCGGCAACTTTTTCCCGAAGGATGCCTGGATCAGTTTCGGGGAGAATGCGGCACTTCTCCTGTTCTTCAATCTGGGCGTACTGTTTTATCTTGCCTGTATGGGAAGCCATATCAGCAAGGGAACACACAGCGGAAAGAAATATACCCGCATTCTGATTCCGTCCTTTATCTTTATCCTGTTTGCGGATATCTTCTTTATCATCATTTCCTTCTTCGAAGGCGGCCTTTTCCGGAGCTGGCTGGCGAAAAAGGAGTATACAGAAAGCTGACAGTCAGAACTTCTTTTCATCCGGCAAAACAGAACGAAACGTTACAATTTTCCGGGAAGACAAATAGTGGTAAAATGACATTGCTTTAAAGGGCCTGGCCGGCCCGAAAATATATAGGAGGATAATATATTATGGCTGTAAATCGTTTTGTTTTGAACGGCATTTCCTATCATGGACACGGCGCAATCAAAGAAATCCCCGGTATTGTCAAGGCGAAGGGCTACAAGAAAGCTTTTGTCGCTTCCGACCCGGATCTTGTCAAATTCGGTGTTACTTCTAAAGTGACGGATCTTCTTGCGGAAAACGGAATCGATTACGTCGTTTATTCGGATATCAAACCGAACCCGACGATCGAGAATGTCCAGCACGGTGTCGACGCCTACAAGGCATCCGGTGCTGACTTCATGATCACGATCGGCGGCGGTTCCTCGATGGATACCGGCAAAGGCATCGGCATCATCGTCAACAACCCTGATTTCTACGATGTCCGTTCCCTGGAAGGACTTTCCCCGACAAAGAACCGCACAGTCTTCACGATTGCTGTTCCGACAACCGGCGGAACCGGTGCTGAATCCACAATCAACTATGTCATCACCGATGTTGAAAAGAAGCGCAAGTTCGTCTGTGTCGACCCCAACGACATTCCGGATATCGCTGTTGTTGACCCGGATATGATGTCTTCCATGCCGAAGGGTCTGACTGCTTCCACCGGTATGGACGCTCTGACACACGCCATTGAAGGCTATACAACAGGTGCTGCCTGGGAACTGGCTGACTGCCTGAACCTGGAAGCCATCCAGCTGATCGCGAAGAACCTGCGCAAGGCTGTCGCAAATGATCCTGACGGACGTGAAGGCATGGCTCTGGCACAGTATGTCACCGCTATGGCATATTCCAATGTCGGTCTTGGCATCGCTCATTCGATGGCTCATACACTGGGTGCTGTCTATGACACACCGCACGGTGTCGCATGCGCGATGATGCTGCCGATCGTCATGGAATTCAACCAGGAATACACCGGCGAGAAGTTCAGGAAGATCGCAGAGGCATTCGGTGTTGATACCGAAGGCATGTCTCCGGAAGAATACCGCAAGGCAGCAATCGACGCAGTCCGTCAGCTGTCTGTTGATGTTGGCATTCCGACAAAACTGGAAAAACTCAAGGAAGAAGACCTCGACTTCCTGTGCGAATCCGCTGCCGCAGACGCATGCGCTCCGGGCAACCCGAGACCTGCTACTCTGGAACAGTTCCGCGAAATGTTCCGCAAGCTGATGTAATCGCATCAAGATTCATACAGAACAATTGATTGCATGACGAAACCCGGAATCTGATTTCCGGGTTTTCATTCAGGAATGATACCACGTGCTATGCGCGTGGTGCCGTCCTTCTAGTGAAAGAAAAGACGCCCTCAAGATACAATGGAAGGCGGCCGGGCAGC
>CACYXJ010000080.1 GCA_902778375.1 uncultured Erysipelotrichaceae bacterium | reverse complement strand
CGTCTGGCACCGACCGCCAAGAACCTGCAGGAACAGCACATCTATGTCGTACAGAGCCCGGAAGCACTGGCAAAGATCGACACCGTGACACCGTGCCGCTACAACGCACCGACAGTCCTCGTCGTGGCATACGACCGGGACAACGTCTTTACCTATCCCGGCGAGAAGAGGGATTCGGGAACCGAGGACGCAACCATCGTCGCGACCCATATGATCCTCGCGGCCGCCGACGAGGGCGTGGACAGCTGCTGGATCAACTTCCTTGATCCTGACAAGGCAAAGGAAGCCCTGGGACTGCCGGAGAATGAGGAAGTGCTGATGTTCATGGACCTCGGCTACGCAGCCGAAGGTGCAGGACCTCTGCCGAATCATTCCAACCGCAAAGACCTGAACGAAACCGTCACATATCTCTGAGAATGACAAGACTTCCCGCAGGGGAAGTCTTTTTACTGTGAATTGATCCATAATGAAGGAATTTATGATTCTGTCCCTGATGATCGTTGATTATAATAGTGGTATGGTTCCATTATTGAAAATCACAGTCTGAACACTCAGAAAACAACAGGGGATAATTATGAGAAGGTCGAATAAGAAACTGCATTATTATTTTGATCTGTGGATGTCAAAAGGATCGGGATCGATGATTTTTCTGCTTTTCCTTTTTACCGGCGTACTGGTGCTGGTCCTCGGTGCCGTTGCCTGGCTGGTAATGAAAGCGACGGGAATGTCATTCGGATTTTCCCTCTGGAACACTTTGCTGCATACGTTTGACCCGGGTGTCATTGCCGGGGACGGAGGCTCAGCCGCATATCTGTTCGTCATGCTGCTGGCAACGCTTGTCGGAATGCTGTTCATGGCATTGCTCATCGGCTTTTTAAACGAGAGCATTACCAGCAAGATGTCGGATCTGGCCAGGGGTATCGAACCGGTCATGGAAAGCGGGCATACTGTCATCCTCGGATTCAATGAATCGACATTTATTGTGCTTTCCGAACTGATGATTGCCAACGAGAATCAGAGCGGTAAACGGAATGTCGTCGTCATCATGGATGAGTATGAAAAACAGGATATGGAAGAGAAGATCCAGGCCAGGTTCGGCAATACCGGCAATCTGACAGTCGTATGCAGGTCAGGCTCGGTCTTCAGTCTGAGCGATCTGCAGCGCTGCTCGATCACCACCTGCAAAGCTGTGGTCATTACAAGGGAAAAGGATTTCGACACGATCAAGTCGATCCTTGCCTGCACGCAGATGATGAATGAGGAGAATCTCTTCCAGGGATATATCACGGCAGCGATCAATGAAAAGATCAATGAGAGGGCAGCCAGAATTGCCGGCCAGGACACCCGCAGCACCGACTCCGAAAAGCAGCAGATGGACAGGCTGGAACTGCTGATGATGGAGGAAACCATTTCCCGTATCGTAACCCATACCTGCCGTCAGCCGGGACTCTCGAACGTGTTCTCGGAACTGTTCAATTTCAGCGATAATGAATTCTATATCGTCAATGATGAAGGCAGTGACAGACAGCTGTTCAGTGCCATGCGCGGCAAGACGATCCGTGAGATCAACAGATGTCTGCCCAATGTCATTGCTGTCGGAACTGTCGATGCGAACGGCAAGGTAATGATCGGCGATCCGAATACGGTCGTACTGGAAGAAAACAATAAACTGATCGTTCTGGAAGCGGATGACGACCGGATCAGATTCACCGATCCGATCAAAGCTTCATTCAATCCGCCGGTTGAGAAATACAGCAACGATCCGATCAATGTCCTGATCACTGACTGCAATACGAAACTTCCTCTGATCCTGGAGGAAATGAAATACTACCTGGTAAAAGGATCGGTGATCTATATCGCCGCCGATTCCGATGACCTGATGAAAAGGGTAACCGACCGGCATATTACCGATCTCGTGGATATCGGTGTGGATGTGGTCGTGAAAGAGAAATACAACATCTACAGTTACGATAAACTGCGCGAACTGCTGAAAGAAGCACAGCCGAATTATGTCATCATGCTGTCCAGTGAAGAGGCGGACGGAAACAAGGCGGATGAAAAATCCCTGCGTCTGCTGCTGTATATTCAGAAATACAAGCGTGATCATCCGGAATTCGATATCGGTATCACCTGTGAGATGCGGAATGTCGAGAATCAGACGCTTGCCCAGGGAAAGATTTCCAGTGATTTCATTATCAGCCGCAATATCGCCGCTCTGCTGATGAGCCAGATTGCCGAAAACAGGGAACTGAAAGGTGTGTTCGATCAGATCCTCGACAGCGACGGATTCGAAGTATATATGAAACCGGCAAAATACTATCTCAGAAATGAAGGTGAAACAGAGTACATGTCAGTCTTTGAAGCAGTGGCGGAAAAACATGAGATTCTGATCGGTTATATGAAAGACGGTGTTTTCGTAAGCAACCCGGACAAGACAGGCATGGTAACGATCGGACCGGATGACTCACTGATCGTACTGGCGGAAGAACTGGCAATCATCGATTGAATCTGAATTGCTTACAGCTGCTTGAAAAGAAACGGAAAGAAGTCTACTTTAATCTTAGGAGGCATTTTCTCTGCCAGGTATCAGCATGACAGGGGAGAAAGGATAATTATGGGAACGTTAAATCTCAACAATACGATGTATCTTTCCTATCCGGAAGGATTCACTGAACTGACCAGGGAAGAGATCAGTCAGATGAACACGACAGACAGTCCGCCGGTATGGGCAATCAACGATAACGACCGGCACATGATCGTCAACGGCGCGTTCCGTCAGGCAAGCGGCTTCCAGGCATTCATGCTGAACGCCAAGGATGTCGCGACGGAAATGGAAAAGCAGATTGCCAGACCGATGAAGCCATACGGATACAAGCGCGACAAATTCTTTGTCAAGGAATGCGGCGGTGTCCAGGGTGCCGGCTTCAGCTATACCTATACAGCCCAGGATATCGACATGTGCGGCGAATCCTATGTATTTGAACATGACAAGGTATTCTACTATCTGTATTTCTATTACCGGAAGGAACTGATCGAAACGGGAAGGGCGACAGCGGAGGAGATTCTCCAGTCCATTTCCTGGCAGTAGGAATCAGTCACAGCATGGACAGTAAGAAAGGCATGACCGTCAGCGATCATGCCTTTCTTTATGTTCATATGAATGTTATTGCTGGGTTCTGCGGATGATCTGCAGGTCATCGCATACATGTCCGAGCAGTGCCTCTGCCAGTGCGTCGTAGTTCGCTTTCTGCACGGTGCTGTCATTGCTGTAATCCTTCAGGACTGACGAGGCATCGATACGGTAGTAGGTATCCGACATGCCCTGGACCAGGATCAGGTTCGACGCATCCTCCATGAAGATGCCTTTGAGCGGTTCCCTGATCAAGGAACACTGGAAGATGATGCCGTCATTCCCTCTGTCTTTGACATATACCGTTCCGTCCGGCTCATAGGAAACCAGGAAACGGCCGTCCGCACTTTCATACTGTTCAAACATCACACAGTTCGGTGCGTTCTCAAGAATGATTGCTTCGATCGGATTGTCCCATACATAGACGTCACCGGCATCCGTGACGGCACAGATGCGTCCCTTGTCATCGAAGCGGACTTTCTCAATATGACGGTATGATCCGCTCAGCTGCACGGCGTCACGGCCGCTTGCCATGTCAATGACATAGACTTTCTGTCCGGCCGCCAGGGCAAGGAATCTCTCATGCATCGCCATGCTTTCCGGAGGGCAGGCTACGGTGAAGGCGGTTGCTTCATTGGGAACTCCTTCGATACCGCTTTCCTTCAGTATTTTCACATTGCCGGAAGTTCCGGAAGTTACCGGCTCATATTTTTCGGTATACATCTGCTCTTCGGTCATCGTGACTGCTTCCGCTTCCTTCGAACCTGCCTGATAGAATTCGCAGGGGAATACGGAATCCAGGGCATCGGCGTAGTTCTCAAACAGCAGGTAGATATAATCACCGTAATTGCTGCTGTCATTGACCATCAGCTCCAGGGCTTTTGTCTCGCTTGCCTCAAGGGCACTGTGGATTGTGTCCAGACTGCGCAGTGCTTCCAGATGCTGGTTGGTGCGGGTGCGTTCCTTTGAATATAAGACATTGGCAAGAACGATACCGAGGATCAGCAGGGCAGCCGCGGCCAGTGCCAGCGGCTTCTTGATCCTGTCCCAGAGAGTAATACGTTTTGCTTTCTGAATGAATCTTTCGACTTCCTTGTACAGTTTTGGCTGTTCAGTATCGAAATGATACGTTTTCGCAAGATTTCCTGCCGCTTCGAGACGCTGCAGGAACTGCTGCGCTTCGGCCTTGTCCTTGCAATGGGGAATGCCGGTGTTCAAAGAACGGCTGGTGCGCTGGGCGTTCAGTGAAGATAAGAGCCATGTCCGCAGTTCGTTTTCCTCCGGTCCGTAGACTTCCGTGTTCGCCCAGGCTGTGATTGCCCTGGCTGCATCCTCAGCCGGCAGTGCCTGGCTGACATTTACGGTATGGCAGGGGATATGGAGCTGTTTGACAATATCGTGTTCCTTGCGGCAGGGAATCGAATTCTGCCAGTATTCGGAATCGAAGACGACAGCCCCGGCGCTGGTGTGCAGGGCTTCTTCAATGGCTGAGAACCATTTGGTGGAGAAGGGAATGCCGCTTCCCTTGCCGGAAATATCCTGCCAGACGGACAGTCCTGCTTCCCGCAGCAGTGCCGTGACAGCATTGACATATTCCGAGTCCTTGCGGGAATAGGAAATAAAGATATGGTTCATATTATTCCCACTCCTTTCCGTCGCTTCCGGGCAGTACCTGCAGGTTCATGTCCTCCACTGTCTGAGGATCGATGGAATCCAGCAGTTCCTGCGGGAAGTATCCGTGTATCTTCAGCTTGTCATTCATCATGTCAAGAGCAAGTCCGGGATTTTCACCATGGACCGGGTAATTCTTCCGGGAATACCAGTAGTTTCCTTCCGCGTCTTTGATCCAGTATCTGTCTTCACATTCCAGGATCTCGGTAACTGCCGCATGGTTGGGCAGTACCAGAGAGGCATCTTCCAGCCAGCTGCCGTTGTAATCGAAAGTGAATTCACGGAAGTGGCCGTCACTGGTGCCGATCACCATGCCGAAGCCATTGTCGATCAGACCGATGACCGTTACCTCGCCGGTATATGTCAGCGGTTCCTTGAAGAACGACTTTGTGCCTTCCGGAACTGTGGCGGATGGATCGCTGAGGGCACTTCCGCCAAAGACCATGCCGGAGCCATCCAGTATGTAGGAAGTCCTGACAGGATCTTTTGTCTCGTAGACATCCATGTCGTAATGCACGTAATGGTCATCGCCATAGCGGACATTGTACAGATAGCCTTCATCCGCCGGTTCGGTACCGCTGAAACGCTTGAGGACGGCAGTTTCGTCGATTTCCGTCTGCGGCATCATGCGGTTGACCTGCTGGCTGTGATAGGCGCCGTCGGCATAGCAGAAGACAAAGTATTTGCCGGCACCGAGATATTCAAGATCCCTGAATCCGGACAGGACCTCGCCGAGATCTGTTCCGTTTCTGAAGTCGTACAGGTGGGTGCCGGTCACCGCGTCGTTGTATACGAGCACATCATCCGACATCAGGGTGATGAATCTGACATCCGGCAGTTTCAGACCGGCATTTCTGATTTCCTGTTTTTCCCGGTCGAGGATGATAATATTGCCGTTTTCATCCGCAAAGGCCATCGTATTCCGGTAAACGGAAGCGGTAACGCCTTCCTTCGGTTTGATGCCGGAGTTGAAGCCGGGCATTTCTCCGCTTTCATAGGAGGTGATCAGGAAATTCATTTCACCTTCGATCTCGATTGCCATGGTGCCTTCGTTTTCGAACATCCGAATATCATGAATCGTATAATCATCGGTCCGGAAGACTTCCGGAATCAGATAGCTGACCGGCCGGTAATTGCCGCCGGTCTCGAATACGAATTCGCATTTGTCGTCGAAGATCGTCGCATATCCTTCCGTCGTACGGATGCGGATATCGGTATTGCCGGTGAAGGGGTATTCGACTTCGTGGGTCAGGTACTGATTGGTTTCAGGATCACCGAAGAGTATATGATTGTCATTTCTGACAATAAAGATACAACGGTTGAGGCTGTCCACGTAGTACGCCTTAAGATCTGTATTGGCGTTACCGAGAACCGCTTCGATCTTTCCGGTATAGGTATCGAACATCAGGTTGGTTCGGTTTTCGGTCATGACCATCAGATACTGTTCGTTCTTTTCCAGGAGATGCGGATCATACAGGCGGTATTTGTAGTTCAGTCCCGTCGGCGTTGTCGGCCATGGTCTGTCGAGATAGGAAGTCATCTCGTTATACAGGGCACCGCGGGTATTGCCGTCGATATAGGGATTGTTGACACCGTCCGCCAGCAGTACGAAGTTTTCGGCGATTTCCGCCTGCGAAGGATCTCTGCCCAGCAGGGCGCTTTCCCTGGCGGCTCTCTGCAGGTTGGAAATGATCTTCACACCGAAATAAACCATCAGTCCGAACACGACAGCAAGCGCGCCGAGCGAGAGTCTCTGCCGCAGCGTCTGCATGAAGATCTTCCGGGAATACACCCGGGAAGTCTCGAGATAGGATTCCATCTCCTGCAGCTGCTGGCGGAAGCCTTCATCTGTTTCCGAAGCAGCTTTTTCCTTGACCTTTCTCAGGCATTTCTTCACCTGGCCGTAATCCGGCATCAGGAAGGAATCCGAGTAATCGGAGATAACCCAGGAATTCCGGTTGACCAGGACCGTATTGCGGATGTCATAGAAATCCGTGTCGATGGTCAGCGATTCATAGAGATTGTCATGCAGGTCTTCATCGATCCGGATAAAGTTCAGTTCCTCGATCCTTGGAGGAATGACTGCCGGATCGCTGTAGTCGGCATTGACAATGGCGCCGGCCGGAATCAGACGCACCGCCGGATTCAGCGAGCGAACCTCTTTCTGCCACTCGGGATCGGCAGTTGCCTCGTCGGAGACGATGATCACCGCCGCGTCCTGCGCCACATGGGTGTTGCCCAGTTTCTCCTTTAAAAACGAAAGAATGTCCAGGGCAGCACCGGAATCGTTTTCGGTAAAAATGATCTGTATGTTGTTCAGGGTTTCTTTCATAGACAAATCCCTTCTAATGTAATTATTAAAACACGGAGAGGGCGGTGCATGCATACCGCTTTTGATATTTTTTATGATTCAGTAATAATCTCAAACAAAAAAAGAGAACCATTCAGGTTCTCATGACAGGAATCCTTACTGTTTTTCTTCCGCTTCGGGAATCAGCGGCATCGGTTCACCGCATTGCGAACAATAGAATACCAGCGCGTCATTCTTCGCACCGCACTTCGGACAGATCCGGAAGGCAGCGGACAGTTCCGGCAGTTTCGTACCGCAGCTGTCGCAGAAATTGAAGGAAGAGGGAACGACCTTCTGGCAGTTCGGACACACCTTGTACTGTCCCAGTTCATTTCTGACGATCTGATCGAACTGCTGGTCCCATACCTTGGAGTGGGCTTCAAAGTCCGGAAGACCTTCATGTTTTGGAACTTCCACTTCCTCGGGAATCTCTTCGCCTTTGCTCAGTGCTTCAAAGGAAGCCGAGATGCGGGCATCTGCCTCGTTGAACAGTTCCGCAGCCTGCTCGAAGAGAGGCATGCCGATCTCTTCGGCATTCTTGACGACCGTGTCAAGCAGACCGTCCATTGTTTCTTCAAATGCGCTTTTTTTGTTATCAGACGATACCAT
>CACYXJ010000079.1 GCA_902778375.1 uncultured Erysipelotrichaceae bacterium | reverse complement strand
ATCAGCAGTTTGACGATATCACTTTGTTCCTGCATGCCTCTGATCAGCGGAAAGAACATGTTGCTTTCGTGATTGATCGCATTCAGAATCTGATCATTCAACCTTGAAAGGAACTCATATACCCCTTCGTGAAGCACATCCTGAATGGAATCGTAGTTCGAATAGAATGCTGTTCTTGAAACACCGGCTTTTCGTGTCAGTTCAGCGACGGTGATCCGGTCAAGTTCCTTGCTCTTCAGGAGCTCCATAAGTGCTGTAATCAGACACTCTTTCGTAAGTCTGTTTGCCTCTTTGTTGGAGAGCCGGACGATTTTCCGTTTTTCAAGTTCCGTTTTCTGTCCTGTCATTACACTTTCCTCATAACTGTTTTATCGCAACAGAATCGCATGATTTTGTCATTGCACACATGCTTGAGAGCACATATATTGAAATAGAGCTTACATCTGTAATGCCATGATAAATGCAATGGCATCAGTTGTCAAAACAGGAGGACAGAGGATATATGAACAATATCAAAGCACTTGTCGCAAAGTACGGAATCAACTTCATGATCGATGAGATCTATAAGGATCCGGAAAAAGGCGCCCGTAAAATCATTGACTGGGCAGACCGCTTTGCGAAGGATGATTTCCGCGTACAGATCAGAACCGTGCGCGAGGTAATTGAAAATGAGGATCACCCCTACCATGATTATGTGCTGAACCTGTTCCGGAATCTCGATGAGGGAGTGTGGAGAAAACTGCTTGTAAACTTCTTTCTCAATGCAAACCTCGCTTCATGGCCGGAACTCGAGAAAAACCGGAAGAAATACAACTGCAACATTCCGTGGGCGATTCTGCTTGATCCGACCAGCGCCTGCAATCTGCACTGCACCGGCTGCTGGGCTGCAGAATATGGAAATAAACTGAACCTGTCCTTTGATGAAATTGATGACATCATCCGCCAGGGCAAGGAACTTGGTGTCTACATGTATATCTATACCGGAGGCGAACCGCTTGTCCGGAAGAATGATCTAATCCGGATCTGTGAAAAGCATGATGACTGTGTCTTCCTCTGCTTCACGAACGGCACACTGATTGATGAAGCCTTTGCGGATGAGATGCTCAGGGTCGGCAACTTTGTGCCTGCGATATCCCTGGAGGGATTTGAAAGCGCCACTGACAGCCGACGCGGCACTGGTGTTTACAGTCATGTTATGGATGCCATGAACGTGCTCCGTGAGAAACGGCTTCCGTTCGGAATTTCCGCATGTTATACCAGTCAGAACTATGAGTCCATCTCCTCGGAAGAATTTTACGATTTTATGATCCGTGAAGGTGCGCTCTTTGTCTGGTTCTTCCATTACATGCCGGTTGGAAACGATGCGAGCATTAAGCTTCTTCCGACACCGGAGCAGCGGAAAGGTATGTATGAGCGGATCCGCAGATACCGTGAAACCAAACCGCTGTTTGCAATGGACTTCCAGAATGATGCGGAATTTGTCGGCGGCTGCATTGCCGGCGGAAAGCGTTATCTGCACATCAATGCCAACGGGGATGTGGATCCGTGTGTATTCATCCATTACTCCGATTCCAATATCCGAGAAAAGAGTCTCCTGGAAGCCCTGCAGAGTCCGATGATGATGCAGTACCATGACAATATCCCGTTCAATGAAAACATGCTGAAACCTTGTCCAATGCTGGAGAATTCCGGACGCCTTGCGG
The DNA here is from genome assembly GCA_902778375.1 of uncultured Erysipelotrichaceae bacterium. Lineage (GTDB taxonomy): Bacteria > Bacillota_I > Bacilli_A > Erysipelotrichales > Erysipelotrichaceae > Bulleidia. The sequence goes on along the minus strand of CACYXJ010000079.1, from coordinate 6,407 downwards.
AAATGGTCCGTGCCGCAAAAGCCCACTCCACAGACCTGCAGTCACCGGAAACAGCAGAACACCTCTGTGAGAAGACAAAGTCATACGCGGAAAACTGGACACCAGTCGCAGATGAAATGTGGAATGCATCGCAGAACGCAAAGCAGGTATGAATGACTATGTGATTCTGACGGACGCCGCCGCGGATCATGCAGAAACCTTCCTGAAACGATACTCCCTGTTTGAAATCATTCCCATGGAAGTAATGGTAAACGGGAAACAATACGTTTACGGCGGCCCTCAGTCAGAGATTACGTGCAGAACATTTTATGCGCTCCAAAGAGGCGGATGTCAGACATCAACCGTGCTGATTTCTCCCGAAACATATATTCATTATTTTTCGAAATATGCAGAGAAGAAAACCGATATTATCTATATCTCCTTTTCTTCCGGGCTGTCCGGCACGTTTCAGTCCGCAAATCTTGCAGCATGCGATGTCCGCGCTTCCTTCCCTGATGTCCGCATCACCTGTATTGATTCCCTGAATGCCGCAACAGCACAGGGCTTCCTTGTCCATGAAGCGCTCAGAGAGAGGGATACCGGCCTGCGTTATGACGAAATGGTTTCCTGGATCGAAAGCAGGCGTCTGAATGTCGGCGCATACTTTGCGGTCGACACAATGGAATATCTCGTAAAAGGCGGACGGGTTTCTCCGGCAGCCGCTTCCGTCGGCACCGCTCTGCATATCCGGCCGGTCCTTACGATCAACAGCCTTGGAAAGCTTCAGGTGCTTACCCGTCAGCGCGGAATACGGAAAGCCATGAAGGTGCTGGTGCGGAAGATGTCAGATGCATATGTGCCCGAAGAAGGTCCGTATGTCCTGATCTGTCATGCGGACGCACCGGAACCCGCGGAAGAACTGAAGAACATGGTCTGTGAGAAATTTCCGGATGCGGAAATCGAAATCGGTGAAATTGATCCGGTCATCGGCGCGCATACCGGCCCCGGCATGATTTCGCTTGTCTTCTGGGGAAAAACACGGCAGACAGAGTACGCTGTCTGACAGAAAGGAATCCTATGATTGAAAAAGTAAATCCATCCCATCCCGATAAACTGGCAGACCGGATTGCCGGCGCAATTACGGATCTTGCCTATCAGAAATCTGAAAATCCGAAAGTAGCCGTGGAAGTGCTGATGGGACACGGTCTGTGTCACATCATCAATGAAACATCCGAACATTTTTCGCACTATGAAATTGAAATGATCGTCCGGCGGATCACACGGGAGGAACTTGTTGTCGATTATTCCGAATACCGGCAGGATTCTCATCTTTCCGACAATCAGAAACTTCGGATCCGGTGCGGCGACAACGGGATCTTCCGGGGAGTCCCGGTAACCGAAGAGCAGAAAGAACTGTCCCGGATTGCCCGGCGCATTTATGAAGTCTTTCCGACGGACGGAAAATATATTCTTGATCTGAATCAGAAACGTCTTGTCATCTGTCAGAGCAATGCCTCCTCTGATGAACTTTCCGCCCTTCTCCATGATGAGTATCCGGATTTCAGAACAGCTATCAATCCGCTCGGATTCTGGACCGGCGGTCTGAATACCGACAGCGGCGCCACCAACCGGAAGCTTGGCTCTGATATGGGAGACTCTGTCACCGGAGGAGGTCTCTGGGGAAAGGATCTTTCCAAGGCTGATATCTCTTTGAATCTTTATGCCTGGAACCTCGCCCAGCGAACCGGCAATCCGGTGGAAATCCTCTGCGCTATCGGTGACGAATCCGTTGTAATACAGTCCGGATCTGAAGAGTTTGTCAAACCGTTTGAAGAAATTGTCCATGAAGTTAAAGGGGATATTATGATCAATCATGGCGGCTTCGAACGGTTTGCGGAATGGGGCTATTTCTGAATGTCTGCAGGCAGACTGCGTTTCTTCAGCTGAGTTTCGCTGATCCTCTGTCGTGTTTCTTCTCTTAATCCCGGAAGCGCAACGCCTGTCCTGCAGTCTTTGAAGAACCGGTGGCTGCGAGCATTCCCTGTCCAGAAAACATGCATGGCCAATTCTCGGTCATGCATGTTTTCTCTTCCGCCCTCACAGATGAATTCCCAAAAAGTGTCTCAGCTTTGCGTCATTTCCCGTTTTTTATCCGTGTCAGAATGATGGTCAGGATCATCTGCGCAAGCGCAATGACAGACAGAGCACGTTCGATCCTCACCAGCATCCGCAGCAACTGCTCTTCAGACGGCATCCGGCTCACAACAATCAGGCGATTCCTCCCGATCACTGAAGTGACGGGCTTCCTCGCTTGATTGTTGTGAAAAGAATCATCGCATTAGTTTTTTTCTTAGACAATGTAATACCAATTCCGGTCAACAGAAGGTTATTGTTTTCTGTTGACTTCCGTACAATAGTATACATATGGAGGGGTAGTTAAATTCGTCGATCAGTTTCTCACAAAGGACGGTGAGACCGTGGAAGATGCAAAGGCGAGGCTGAAAACTCTGAAAGTAGACAATACAGACAATAGTCGGGGAGAAAGAACCTCGGATACAAATTCCTGTTACCGTTAGTATTCCAACAAGATAAACAGAGAAGATCAGCGAAGCGATTATATGACCTGCGGTCTGTTTCTTTCCTGCCAGCTGCAATACAGCAAAATATAACAGAATACTGCAAACATTGGTATACAGCGCTAATCAGGTGATGTGAAACAAATCCAAAATCCATAAGTAAATCCTCATTGATTCTTATATCATTTTCTTTATCTTATTCTAAACCTGACAATCAGTATCGCCAGTATGACTGCCAGACGAGACGGTAACTGATTCTATCCATCCGTATTGTTACTTTCAATTTGGTTGGATAATTGAAAACGTCCTCTGGATAAATAATCAATCATCCTCGTTCTCTAAAAATACTAATTCCTGCCTGGGGCAATTTGCCCCAAGTCCAAGTCATTCGAATCTTAATTTCAAAATTGTTTATCGTCACCGTAATGGGATTCGATACAGGAGTTGGCATCAGAGAAGTCAGAAAAATAGCAGAATGTGAGAAATGCAGGCAAAAGCTTCATTTCTCTTTCTTTTTCTTCTCTTTCTTTTGGTTTGGTTCGGTTTATTTATAGGATTTTTGATTCCGAAAGCCAGAGAAATGAAAAGTCGGTCCCAAAAGTCGGTCCCGGCCAATATGCACGCATGCTTTCTGAATGTCAAAAAAGCGTATAAATAAAAGGGAATCAGCGATTCCCCAAAATTGCGAAGTGGAGCTTAGCGGGATCGAACCGCTGACCCCCTGCTTGCAAAGCAGGTGCTCTCCCAGCTGAGCTAAAACCCCATATTTCGATGAATGGTGGGCCTGAATGGACTTGAACCAACGACCTCACCCTTATCAGGGGTGCGCTCTAACCACCTGAGCTACAGGCCCGTTTCATCGAATGCTTATCTATAATAACCCTGCCGTATATGAAAGTCAACAACTATTTGTTATGAATTTATACAGTGATGATTTGCGAATGCTGTAATGCTATGGTAAAGTATGCAGGTATTTACGGAGGTATCGTATGGAAGGTTTTATTGCCTGGTGGGCATCACATATTATGCTGTCTCCGCAGCTGTCGGTATTTCTGATCAGCATGATTCCGCTGATCGAGGAAAGAGGCGGCCTGCTGCTGGCGAGACTGCTCGGACTGCCGATGTGGGAAGCTGTCTTCTGGTGCGTGTTCGGCAATATCGTGCCGATTCCGTTTATCCTCTGGGGAATCAAGAGTGTGCTTCACTGGATGTCCGAACATCATCTGTCCAGAGTTGCGGAATGGATCATGGCCAAAGCGGAAAAGAACAGACCGAAAATCGACCGCTACGGTTTCCTTGGACTGCTGCTGTTTGTCGGTATCCCGCTTCCCGGCACGGGTGCCTGGACTGGAAGTCTTGTCGCTTCCGTGTTCGACATGGATCTCAAGAAGGCATCCATCTCGATCCTGCTGGGTATTTTCCTGGCAGCGGTGATCATGACAATATTGTCCTATGGTGTCATGGGTTCGGTGATTTCGTGAGAAATCACTTTTTTTATGCATCATACAGGAGATTATGTTTAAATTAAGTTGATGAAATACACAGCTGTAATTGTCGCTGCCGGCAGCGGCACAAGAATGAAATTGGGATATAACAAGGTTTATGCAAAGATGCGGGATGAAAGAACGATCCTGAATCACACCATAGACATTTTCAAGGCGGATAAGGACTGCATTCAGATCGTCGTTGTTACCGAAGCACTGGCCTATTATCAGAATATGGAGGGAGACTGGCCGGGGCTGATCACCATCGCAAAAGGCGGTAAGACACGTCAGCAGAGCGTATACAACGGACTGATCGCGGCTATCGGCGAATACGTGATGGTTCATGACGGAGCCCGTCCGTATCTGGATGAAAAGAGTCTGAAGCGGATCAAGAAAGCATTGAAGACAGATGATGCCGTGCTGCTTTCTGTTCCCTGCAAGGATACGATCAAGAAAGTCGGTGAAGACGGATACATTGAACTGACCTACGACCGCAGCACGCTCTGTGCCGCCCAGACACCGCAGGCATTCAGGACCGATCTTCTGCTGGATTGCATGAAGAAAGCGGAAGCGGAAAAGTTCACCGGAACGGATGACTGCTCGGTCGTCGAAGCTTTCTCCGATGTCAGAATCAAAACAGTGGAAGGAAGCTACGCAAACATCAAGATCACGACACCGGAAGACATGTAAGAAAAAGGATGCTGAAGCACTCTGGAAAGAGTGCTTTTTACGTTATGAATAAGAAAAAGATCTTCCTGTTTTTCAGGAAGATCTCTGTTTTCTGATCAGTCGCCGGTACGCGGTTCGAAGGCATCGACATATGCCCAGTAGCGGTACAGTTCACTCGGTGCGTTCCATACCATGTAGCCATCGTCGAGCCCGTTGGCATACAGACCTTCGATCTGTTCGATGATCTTGTCAACACCGTACATGACTTCCGGCTCCTTGTATGTTGTATCGAAGCCCTGCAGCCAGGTTCTGACCTTGGCCGGACTCGGTGTTTCGTCCTGACGGTCCACAACATAGGATCCCCAGTAATACAGCAGGTCATAGGGGACTTCCCATACTGCCTGGGCGATGCCGTAGTCGTGAATGTCGAAGTGATCCGGATACGGCATTGCGCACATGACGTCGGCGATGTTGGACATCATCGGCCAGTACTGGCCATAGGCAGTGACATAGTCGTTGGATGTTTCGCCGAATACGTCACAGGAGAAGTACACGCCTCTTTCATGCAGTTCGTCGCGGGCATAGAACATATAGCGGTTGATTGCCTGCGCCATCGTTTCGTCATAGTCGTTGCGGAAATCGATATTGTCGATCTCGAGATCGATCATATCAGGGAAACGGATATAGTCGAAGTTGATCTCGTTGAAGCCCATTTCCTCAGCCGCCTCAATGGCAAGACGGATATTGTATTCCCAGACCGTGCGCTGGTACGGAGAAGGCCAGTAGGCGCTGGCAAGCATATACGGCGAACCGGATCCTCTGTCAACAAGACAGTATTCCGGGTGGTCCTCGGCATACAGGTCATCCTTGAAGGTGACGATACGGCCGATGACATAGATTCCCTTGTCCTTGCATTTCTGGACAGCAGCCTTGTAGGCGTCAAAGGAATTGAAGGCGGCGCTGTAGGAGGAAGGACTGTACTGCTGGATGACCGGAGACTGATACGCCGGTCCGTCGCTTTCCTTGATATCGATAATGAAGGCATTGATACCGCTGCTTTCAGCAATTTCGATATAGTCATCGATGGAATCGATGCATGCTTTGTTGAGATAGAGGGTGCGCACTTCAGCCGGCATCGGATTGTTCGATGAGAAGTACCCGATTTCTTACATAGCTTCCCAGACCGGAGATCTGGAAGATGTCTCTAAATCGATGGAAGGAAAGAATGCGGTCACGCTCTTCTCGGAGAAAGGGCAGACTTACCATTGGGACGAGTTCATCGATGAAGTGCTGGAGGAAAAGTTCCAGCTGCTCTATGGGTTCTTCTCGTTCTCAAGTGAGACGGCTGAGAGAGGAAAGGCCTTTTTATACAATATCCTCGAGTTATTCAGGGAAGCGGATGACAGGATCAACCTGGCGCGCCTCGCCTATCTACTTGCCCGGCTTGAGCCGTCAAAGAAAAAAGGGGACGAGAAGGCAGAGGAGTACAGGAGGCTCTATCAGGAATTCAAGGAGAAACTGTACCATTGGCAGAGGAACGAAAAAGACCGGAGGCAGTTCATTACGGCGATATACATTTACGCGTATCTGAACAGGGAATCACATAAAGAAGAATCATAACGGCGATCAACACTGTGCATACCGGTATTGCGGGCGGACCAGAGGTTCATAGTATCGTTCGGAAGCGGGATGCGGGTAA
>CACYXJ010000078.1 GCA_902778375.1 uncultured Erysipelotrichaceae bacterium | reverse complement strand
ATGCTTGCATACTCAAATTATACCAAGTAAAAGCGCCTGTCCTTTATTGGCCAGACGCTTTTATTCTTTTTTGACTGTCACTTATTCGTTACAGCCCCTGTTCACTCACTACTTTGACTTTTTCTTCATTCTTGTGTATTTGCGGCCGACATTCATTTCCAGGAACTTCTTCAGGTATTCCTTGTCTTCGTTTGCGAAGTCCAGTTCCTTGGTCGTGTATTCATCCGGCTTCTTCTCATCCTGGGATTCGACAGTGAAGTATGCGGCAACGTAGTTCTTCTCTTCTTTCAGATCCCATGATCTGATCTCAGCCCAGGGGATGAATTTACCCGAGGAAACGATACCCTGTTCTCCGACACCGTCATGAACAGCCAGGAACGCGGTAACGGCTACAAGCGTCGCGCCGATACGGAAATAGTCGCTTGTCGTATTGTTGGCGGCATTCATCAGAAGCGTGGCGATACTGAGAAGACCGATGAACAGAACGAAAATTCTGAGGTATCCCCACTGCTGGTCCTTGATCATGATATATTTATGCACTCTTGTCCACCGCAGCAGCATGACGATGCCGACGATCACGAAGAGTACGCCGATGGCTATATTGAAGATATCTTTTCCACTCATATAAACTCCTTGCAAAATACAACACGGTTATTATAACACTGACTGTATTGTTTTCCTAAAACAAACTTTATATAATTTCTGAGATGGAAAACGACCGCATCCGCATGTTTGTGACTGACCTCGACGGGACGCTGCTGTCCCGTTTTTCAACGTTGTCGGACCGGGCGGCGGAAGATCTTCGAAAACTGAAGGAAAAAGGCATCATCGTCGTCATCTGCACCGGCCGTCCCTTCTACAGCGTAAAGCGCATCGTTCCCGAGGAACTGTACGATTACGCCATCTGCATGAACGGCCAGGACATCTATCTGCCGGAAGGAAAGCGGCATATTCATCAGCCGTTTCTGAAGAAGGAGGAAATCGAATGGCTTCTCACCTTCCTCGACCGCTTTCCGGTCATGGCTGAAGCGAATGTCGACGAAATGTCACATTACTACATCAATAAAAAGTTCCTCTTCCTGCGCCGCGGCATCGATCTTTTGAAACGGATCATCGATTTCTTCCAGCGTGCCGAGAAGGAACCGCTGAAACTCAATACCGACTATTCCGATCTCCCCAATCATAAACTCGGCAAGATCTGCTTTGCCGGCCTGCATTTCACCTTGCGGCAGATCGCTTCCGACATCCCCCGCGACGAGTTCACCGTAACCTTTGTCAACAGCCGCTGGATCGAAATCCAGACAGCCAACATATCCAAGGGAATCGCTTTAAGGAAAGTCATGTTTCTGGCCGGTGTGAAGAAGGAGGAAACCGTTGCCATGGGCGATGGCGAGAACGATATTCCGATGCTGAAGGAAGCCGGATACAGCGTCGCCATGAAGAATGCCATGGGAAAAGTCAAAAATGAAGCAGATGAAACAGCAGGTTCCTGTTTTGATGAAGCAGTTGCTGAATGGATCGAGCAGAATCTGTTATAATGTCTGTATGGCAAACATCGATCTGAAACCATATCTGAATAAGTTCATTACCGTCACGATCGACGACGGCAAAGAGGAATCCGGCTTCATTGCCAATCCGGAAGAATTCAAGGAAGAAACAAGAGATGACAGTATCCTTGTTCTTCTCAACGGACTGCTCAATGCCGAAGTCAGGGTCTCCCGCATCGTCGCCGTCAGGGAATCCGTGCGCGAGGATACCGTCAAGATTCCGATCGTCGGCTATGACACACCGCTTGCCGGAGAAGACACAGAGGAACTTTCAATCAACGTCAAGGAACTTCTGGAGGAAGACCGCAGGGAATCCGAAAGCATCCGCGAGCTTCTGCAGGCCAATGACGAAGACGCAAGGCAGGTCAGTGCCGCAATCGACGAACTGTTTGACAAGAGTTTCTCAGATACGATGGATGTCGATGTCACGACATTGCTGATGCCGGCTGTCAAGGATGATGACAGCAGGCAGAAATAAAACCTGATACAAATATGATTTCAAAAACCGTCTGTACGCTTGCTGTACGGACGGTTTTATACGTTTATTCCAATATATCAGTTATCTGATTTTCTGAATCTGGTCTTTGACCCAGGCGATCTGTTCCATGACCGACTGTTTCGATGTGCCGCCTTTCGAACTGCGGCTGTTGACAGCTGTTTTCAGATCGATCGCATCATAGAGATCTTCCCCGAACAGTCCGCTGTATTTCTGGTAGGTTTCCAGCGGCAGGGACTCCAGCACCTGTCCTTCCCCGATACAATCATGAACGATTCTGCCGCTGATCTGATAGGCGGACCGGAACGGCATGCCTTTGCGTACCAGATAATCCGCCAGATCGGTCGCGTTGATAAAGCCTCTCTGAGCGGCTTTCAGCATTTCCGCTTCATTCACCTTCATCGTCACCAGCATGCCGGTCAGCACATCCAGACACATGGCTGCGGTATCGAAGGCGTCAAACACCGGCTCCTTGTCTTCCTGCATGTCCTTGTTGTAGGCCAGAGGGATTCCCTTCATCACTGTCAGCAGCGACATCAGGTCGCCGTATACCCGGCCGGTCTTGCCGCGGATCAGTTCTGCCATGTCAGGATTCTTCTTCTGCGGCATGATCGATGATCCGGTCGTATAGGCATCTGACAGTTCGATGAACCGGAACTCCCAGCTCGACCAGAGAATGATCTCTTCGGCAAAGCGCGACATGTGCATCATCAGGATGGAAAGCGCGCTGAGCATCTCGAGACAGAAATCCCGGTCGCTGACAGCGTCCATGCTGTTGGGAATAATTCCGTCGAAGCCAAGCAGCTGCGCTTCGTAATCCCGGTCGGTATCGTAGGTCGTGCCGGCCAGTGCGCAGGCGCCGATCGGCGACATGTTCATTCTTTTTTCCGCATCCTGCAGTCTTCCGATATCCCTCAGGAACATCATTTCATAGGCCAGAAGATGCTGGCCGAACATGACCGGCTGGGCCCGCTGTAGATGTGTGTATCCCGGCATGACCGTATCGCTGTATTGTTCCGCGGTTTTGTTCAGCACTTCGATCAGACTGACGATCTTTCCGGTCAGATCACCGGAGAGAGTGCGCAGGTACATTCTTGTATCCAGGGCGACCTGGTCGTTGCGGCTTCTGGCCGTATGCAGCATCTTGCCCTCTTCGCCAATCCTTTCGGTCAACACCTGTTCGATGAACATATGAATGTCTTCCGCTTTCGGATCGATCATCAGTTCGCCGCTTTCCAGATCCTTCAGGATGCCGCCCAGTCCCTCAGTGATATGATCGGCTGCTTCCGGCGGGATGATGCCCTGTTTCTTCAGCATGGCCGCATGGGCAACGGAGCCGGCAATATCCTCACGGTACATCCGTGAATCGATCCGGATCGATGAATTGAAATCGTCGGCGGCGGAATCGGTAATTCCGTCTGTTCTTCCTGCCCACATCTTAGCCATAAGTCTTATCCTTTCGTTTTCTTATCCAGCATTGCCTGTACCTTGACGGGAAGTCCGTACAGGTTGATGAAACCTCTGCTGTCGGTCTGATCGTAATCCGATTCGCCGAAGGACGCAAGTTCTTCGCTGTATAAAGAATACGGACTCCAGACACCGGCCTTGAGAATATTGCCTTTGTACAGTTTCAGTTTTGTCTTGCCGCAGACACATTCCTGTGTCTTGTCGACGAAGGCACTCAGCGCCTCCCTTAACGGCGTATACCACTGTCCGTTGTATACCAGGTCGGCAAACGTCAGGGCGATCTCAGTTTTCTTATGAGCGGTCATTTTATCCAGGGTGATCGACTCAAGATACTTATGCGCTTCGTAGAGGATCGTTCCGCCCGGAGTTTCGTAGATGCCTCTGCTCTTCATGCCGACGAGTCTGTTTTCGACGAGATCGAGCAGGCCGATGCCGTTGCGGCCGCCGATTTCATTCAGTTTGAGAACGATTTCCTTCGGTGTCATCTTTTCGCCGTTGATGGCAACAGGAATGCCCTGTTCGAATTCGATCGTCAATTCTTCCGGTGTATCCGGGGCATCCATCGGACTGACGCACATCTCGAGGAAGCCGGGCTTCGTGATCGGTGCCTCGTTGCCCGGATCTTCCAGGTCCAGACCTTCATGCGAGAGATGCCAGAGGTTTTTATCCTTCGAATAGTTTGTCTCACGGCTGATCTTCAGCGGTATATTATGGGCTTCGGCATAATCGATCTCTTCATCCCTGGATTTGAGATCCCATTCCCGCCACGGGGCGATGACATGCATGCCCGGAGCGAAATGCTGGATGGCAAGTTCGAATCTGACCTGGTCGTTGCCCTTGCCGGTACAGCCATGGCAGATGGCGTCGGCATTTTCCTTGAGGGCGACTTCCACCAGACCCTTGGCAATCAGCGGACGGGCATGGCTGGTGCCGAGCAGATAGTCCTCATATGCCGCACCTGCCTTCAGACACGGCATGATGAAGTCTTCGACATATTCGTCCATCAGATCGAGCACGTACAGCTTCGAAGCGCCGGTCCTGATTGCCTTTTCCTCGAGACCTTCCAGTTCGTCGCCCTGGCCGACATTGCCGGATACGGCGATCACTTCGCAGTTGTTGTAGTTTTCCTTCAGCCACGGAATAATGACCGATGTATCAAGACCTCCGCTGTATGCCAGCACTACCTTTTTGATGTCTTCCTTTTTCATGTTCTCTCTCCTCCTGAATGAAAAACGTCCTTTGCGTCATCAACCCAAAGGACGTATACGTGCGCGGTGCCACCTCTGTTCCCGGAGATACTGTATCCCCGGACACTCTTTTCCCTTAACGCGGTCTCTGCGTGATCTGCTCGGAATCCTTCGCAGACCCTGCTCCATGGCACGTTCCTTCCGTTCCCCCGGCCCCCTCACACCATCCGGGGCTCGCTTGCGGGTTCTTCATGAAGTACTGCTCCACTTCTCAGCTTTAGCGTTATGATAAATGGTTTTCTGAAAATATGCAATGAAAATGAAACATTTTCTGTGTCACTCTGAAATTTTCATTTTTGTTACATTTTATTCAGAACATAAGAAAAACCGTGTTTTCACACGGTTGTTTCTGTAATCAGTTCAGTTTTTCCTTGACCTTGACGATGTAGCTGTCTTCATCCGCATCGACGATCAGTGTCTTGCCCTGCACATCCGGGTTTTCCAGAATGGCCCTGGCGACTGCTGTTTCGATTTCTCTCTGGATGTGACGCTTCATCGGTCTTGCGCCGTAGAGCGGATCGACACCGTATTCGAGAATTCTTCCCTTGGCTGCCGGTGTGACTTCCAGAAGGATATCCTTCTCACTGAGTCTGGCTCTGAGCTGGTTGAGGAACTTGTCGGCGATCTGCTCGAGAACCGCGTCATCAAGACTGTTGAAGACGATGATTTCATCGATACGGTTGATGAATTCCGGTTTGAAGTATCTGCGTACTTCCTCCATGTACTGGTCTTCCCTCTTATCCTGATCCTTCTCGAAGGCATACTGGGAACCGAGGTTGCTGGTCATGATGATGATCGTGTTCTTGAAGTCGACAGTCACACCCTTGGAATCGGTGATGCGGCCGTCATCGAGGATCTGCAGCAGGATGTTGAACACATCCGGGTGCGCTTTCTCGATCTCGTCGAGCAGGACGATGCTGTAAGGTGAACGTCTGACAGCTTCGGTCAGCTGGCCGCCCTCCTCATAGCCGACATAGCCCGGCGGAGCGCCGATCAGTCTGCTGACGGAGAACTTCTCCATATATTCGGACATGTCGATGCGGACGATCTTGCCTTCGTCATCGAAGAGCTGCTGGGCAAGGGCTTTGGCGACTTCCGTCTTGCCGACACCGGTCGGTCCCAGGAACATGAACGAACCAAGCGGCCGGTTCTCGTCCTGGATGTTGGCCTTGGAACGCATGATGGCATCGGTCACAAGCTGCAGGGCATGATCCTGGCCCATGACTCTCTGCCGCAGATAATCGCTCAGATGCAGGATCTTCTGGCGTTCCGTACTCATCAGTCTTGAGACTTCGATATGGGTCCAGCGGGAGACAATGCGGGCGATCATGTCTTCGTCGACTTCTTGCTGGATCATCTTTTTATCGGATTTGTTCTCACCCTGGGCAATGGCTTTTTCCAGTGCCGGGATGGTTTCGTATTTCAGTCTTGCGGCTTTTTCGTAGTCGGCGTCGTTCTGGGCCTGGGTCAGGTCCAGTTTCGCCTTTTCCAGCTGTTCCTTGGATTCCTTGATGGCATCCATCTGTTTCTTTTCCGCCTGCCACTGGGAGAACTTGGCTTCCTTGACCTCGTTGAGGTCCGCCAGTTCCTTTCTGATTTCCTCCAGTCTGTCCTTTGCCTTTTCGTCGGTTTCATCCTTCAGGGATGTCTCCTCGATCTGCAGGGTCATGATCTTGCGGGAAAGTTCGTCCAGTTCCGCCGGCATGGAATCCATTTCCACGCGGATGGAAGCACAGGCTTCATCGATCAGGTCGATCGCCTTGTCAGGCAGGAACCTGTCGGTGATATAGCGGTTGGAAAGCGTTGCCGCGGCAATGATCGCCTCGTCCTTGATCTCGACGCCATGATGGCTTTCGAAACGGTCTTTCAGACCTCTGAGGATCGAGATCGTGTCTTCGACGGTCGGTTCCGAGACCATGATCTTCTGGAACCGTCTTTCCAGTGCTCTGTCTTTTTCGATGTATTTTCTGTATTCGTCAAATGTCGTCGCGCCGATGCACTTGAGTTCCCCTCTTGCCAGCATCGGTTTGAGAAGGTTAGCGGCGTCCATCGAGCCTTCCGTCTTGCCGGCACCGACCAGGTTGTGAAGTTCGTCGATGAACAGGATGATGCCGCCTTCGGCTTTCTGTACCTGTTTGAGAACGCCTTTGAGACGTTCCTCGAATTCACCCCGGTATTTCGCTCCGGCGATCAGGGCGCCCATGTCCAGTTCGATCAGCCGCTTGTCCTTGAGGCCGAGCGGCACGTCGCCGTTCATAATACGCCATGCCAGTCCTTCGACGATGGCTGTCTTGCCGACGCCCGGTTCGCCGATCAGAACCGGATTATTCTTGGTCTTGCGGGAGAGGATCTCGATTACCCGGCGGATCTCGTCGTCGCGGCCGATGACCGGATCGATTTTTCCGTCTCTTACATCCTGGACAAGGTCATGTCCGTATTTGCTCAATGCATCGAGTTGGCTTTCATTGGTCTTTTCATCCATGGTCATACCTCCTCTTCTGTCTTCCTCTGCCTTGCGGATCATTGCCGCGTCGATACGGAACTGTTTCTTCAGTCGCTCGACGATGCCGGCATTTGTCTCAAACAGTCCGACCAGCAGAGCGGCGGTGCTCATATATGTGTCGCCGTTTTGTTTCATATACTGCAGGGCATTCGTATAGCCCTGGGATAATTCTCTGGATACAGTGGGTTCGCTGTTTCCGGATACGGAAGGCAGTCTGTTCACCGCGTCTTCCGTGACTTTTACGAGTTCATCTCTGTCAACATTGATCCGCTGCCAGATTCCGTCCAGTGCGTCATCCTCTGCCATGGCATGAAGAATATGCTCGGCAGCGATCTCGCTGTTCATCCTCTCGCGGGCGGATGTGACCGCCAGCATGATGATATTCTGGAGCTGTTCTGTCATCTGTTCTATATTCATCGTCTGCACCTCCTGTCTCAGAGGCACTCACTGCTCAGGAGAAGCTTTTCTTGAAGCGTTCCCAGATGCTTTCTCCCTGGCGCGTACCCTGAAGTTCCTGAAGCTGTTTGTATAATTCCTTCTCCTTGCGGGAAAGGTTGTCATCGACTCTGATGTTGACGGTGCAGAACTGGTCGCCCTTGCTGCCGCCGCGGACATCCGTGACGCCTTTGCCCTTGAGACGGAACTGTTTTCCGTTCTGGGTGCCGGCCGGGATCTTCATCGTCACATCGCCGTGAATGGTCGGGACATCGATCGAGCATCCCAGGGTGGCATCAACTGCCGATACCGGGATCTCAAGATAGATGTTCTTTCCTTCCCGCTCGAATCTTTCATGCGGCTGAACGTAGACTTCGATATAGAGGTCGCCGTTGGGGCCGCCGTTATAACCGCGCTCGCCTTTGCCCTGCACGCGCAGCTGCTGGCCGCTGTTGATGCCGGCCGGGATATTGACTTCCACTTCCGTGGTCTTTCTCTCATATCCCTTGCCGCCGCAGTGCGGACATACCTTGCGGATCTCTGGAAGACGCCGAAGGCAGTACGCTGCTGCTGGATCACCGTGCCCCTGCCGCGGCAGGTCTGACATGTCTCGATGTCGGAAGGACTTGCGGCGCCGCTGCCCTTGCAGTCAGGACACTGTTCGTCAACCGCGAGCTTGATCGTTTCGGTCTTGCCGAAGCAGGCATCCATAAAAGAGATATTCAGACGCATCAGCTTGTCATCACCCTTGCGCGGGGCATTGCTCGCCCTGCGGCCGCCGGTGCTGCTGAAGCCGCCCATACCGCCGCCGAAGAAAGACGAGAATATGTCGTTGAGGTCGTCGAAGCCGGCGCTGCCGAAACCGGACGAGAAGCCGCCGAAACCGCCGGCCGAAGGATCAACGCCGGCAAAGCCGAACTGGTCGTAATTGGCACGCTTCTGAGCATCGCTCAAAACCTCATACGCCTCGTTGACTTCCTTGAACTTTTCTTCCGCTCCCGGTTCCTTGTTCACATCGGGATGGTATTTCTTGGCCAGTTTCCGGTATGCTTTCTTGATTTCATCGTCCGTGGCGCTTTTGCTGACACCCAGGACCTCATAGTAATCTCTTTTATCTGCCATAGTTCAGTACTCCTAACATAACGAATGCGGAATTCTTCCGATCCCGCATTCATTGTAATTTCTCTGCTCAGTTCTTTTCGGTGAAGTCGGCATCGACAACATCGTCATCATTGCTGCCGCCGGTGTAGCCGGTGCTGCCGGGATTCGGGTTCGCACCCGCATTCTGGTACATCTGCTGCGACATTGCCTGGGCTGCCTGTTCCAGGGCATCCAGCTTTGTCTTCAGAGATGCCATGTCGTTGTTGTCGATGGCACTCTGCAGCTCATCCCTCAGCTTTTTGACTTCGTCTTTCTGATCCTGCGGAATGTTGGCACTTTCGTTGTTCAGCGTGTCATCGATCTGATGGATGTAGGCTTCCGCCCTGTTCTTCGTTTCGATATCTTCACGCCGTTTGTCATCTTCCGCCTTGTGAGCTTCAGCTTCTCTTACCATCCGGTCGATCTCATCTTCGGAAAGTCCGGAAGAGTTGGTGATCGTGATGGACTGTTTCTTGTTTGTCGCCTTGTCGACAGCGGATACGTTGACGATGCCGTTGACGTCGATGTCGAAGGTAACTTCGATCTGCGGAACACCGCGGCGGGCCGGGGCGATTCCGTCGAGCTGGAAGTTGCCGAGTGTCTTGTTGTCGTTGGCCATCGGTCTTTCACCCTGCAGGACATGAATGTCGACTGCCGGCTGGTTATCGGCTGCTGTCGAGAAGATCTGCGACTTGGATGTCGGGATCGTCGTATTGCGCGGAATCAGGACTGTCATGACACCGCCGAGGGTTTCGATACCCAGGGAAAGCGGTGTGACATCGAGCAGGAGAACGTCCTTGACATCACCGGCGATGACGCCGCCCTGGATCGCTGCACCCATGGCAACACATTCATCCGGGTTGACGGACTTGTTCGGTTCCTTGCCGAGTTCTTTTCTGACTGCTTCCTGTACTGCCGGAATACGGGTGGATCCGCCGACCAGCAGAACCTGGTCGAGTTCGGATGCGCTGATCTTCGCATCTCTGAGAGCCTGGCGGACCGGAACCATTGTTCTTTCCACCAGATCCTTAGTCATATCATCGAACTGGGCTCTTGTCAGCGTTGCCTCCAGATGCAGAGGTCCGCTCGGACCGGCGCTGATGAACGGCAGCGAGATCTGTGTCTGAACCATGCCGGAAAGGTCCTTCTTGGCCTTTTCAGCTGCTTCCTTGAGTCTCTGCATGGCCATCTTGTCAGCCTTCAGATCGATATTGTTTTCTCTCTTGAAGTTGTTGGCAAGCCAGTCGATGATCTTGTTGTCGAAATCATCGCCGCCCAGGTGTGTGTCACCTGCGGTCGAGAGCACTTCGAATGTGCCGTCGGCGATATCGAGAATGGAGACATCGAATGTGCCGCCGCCAAGGTCATATACAAGGATCTTCTGTTCCTTGTCGGTTACCTTGTCAAGACCGAATGCCAGGGCGCTGGCTGTCGGTTCGTTGATGATTCTTTCCACTTCAAGACCGGCGATACGTCCGGCATCCTTTGTTGCCTGACGCTGAGCGTCGTTGAAGTATGCAGGAACCGTGATGACTGCCTTGTCCACGGTCTCACCAAGATATGCTTCCGCATAGCTCTTGATGTAGGACAGGATCATGGCTGAGATTTCCTGCGGTGTGTACTGTTTTCCTTCCAGAGTAACCGTCTCGCTTGTACCCATCAGACGCTTGATGGAGTAAACAGTTTCCTTGTTGGTGATCAGCTGTCTCTTGGCTGCGTCACCGACGATTCTCTCACCGTTCTTGAATGCGACGACGGACGGTGTCGTGCGGTTTCCTTCCGGATTGGTAATAACTTTGGCTTCATTGCCTTCCATAACTGCTGCGCAGCTGTTTGTGGTACCCAGATCAATTCCGATAATTTTTCCCATAATCTTTGTCCTCCTGTCTTATTCGCTCACCTTGACCATTGCGGCCCGAAGGATGCGGTCTTTCAGTTTATATCCTTTCTGCAGGACCTGCAGAACCATGCCCGGTTCCACATCGTCCTGGTGTTCCATCATCAGTGCCTGATGCCAGTTGGCATCGAAGGGCTGTCCTTCCGCTTCGATTTCCGTGACCCCTACTTTTTCAAGGGCGTTTTTCAGCTGGTCGTGGATCATCTCCACACCCTTGCGGAAGGTTTCGTCAGCTGTTTCATGAGCCAGGGCTCTTTCGCAGTTGTCCATGACCGGAAGCAGATCGAGAGCGAAGTTCTGCAGCAGATACTT
>CACYXJ010000077.1 GCA_902778375.1 uncultured Erysipelotrichaceae bacterium | reverse complement strand
TGCGACTGCTCAGCGCCAGAAGCCACATTCCCGGCGACAAACTGCGTACCGGCCGTCTGCGCGACGATGAATGGAACCGTCTGAACGAAGCGGCGGGCGAACTGAAAATGTCGAATATCTACATCGATGACACATCGATGATCAAGGTGCCGGAAATCTTTTCCAAATGCCGTCGTCTCAAGGCTGATGTCGGATTGAATCTGGTCGTAATCGACTATATTCAGCTGATCAGTGCTTCCGGCGGCCGCAATGAAAACCGCCAGCAGGAGATTTCCGAAATCTCCCGTAACCTGAAAGCCCTGGCCAGGGAACTGGAAATCCCGGTCATCGCTCTTTCCCAGCTTTCCCGTTCGGTGGAACAGCGCGACAACAAGCATCCGATGCTGAGCGACCTGCGTGAATCAGGTGCCATCGAGCAGGATGCCGATATTGTCCTGATGCTGTACCGCGAGGCTTACTATGACGAAGCCATCCGCGAACAGGCCCAGAAGGAAGGCAACGAACGTCTGGAAATCAACATTGCCAAACACCGTAACGGTGCGACCCGCAAGGTGTACGTGGCATTTGAAAACACAACCAATGCCCTTTACAACATCGCATCCGAACAGTAAGGGCGGAAAGGAGCAGTAAACGATGAAAAGGATCCTGACCATAGCAGTATGTTTCGCGGCGTCTGTTTTCATCGTGCTTTTCGGCGGCAGTTTCCTGAAGGAAAAACAGCAGCCTGAAGATACTGTGGCCGGTCAGTTCGGCCAGCATGTCACACAGCTCAGTGACACGCCCCAGGTCAACCATATGCTTTATCAGGACGGCCAGCTGATCGGTGTTCTGCGTGATACCTCCCGGCTGGACAGAATGCTGAAGGATGTCTATGCCGAGCGTTATGAAGACGATTTCCCCAATTCCCGTCTGGATCTCGGCAGCAATGTGTACCTGGCGGACGAGGAAAGCTATCTGGTATATGAAGACGCGGATGATGAGATCCTTAATTACATTGACGAAAACCGCCTGTTCTCGCTGGAGGCGACAGCCATTACCTTCTCTGAAGACGGCGAGGTCTATGCAAGAATTTTTGTCAGCAACCAGGACATCTATGAATCGGCAATGAACACCTATATTTCCTATTTTGTCGATCCCGCCAGCATCAACAGCGGTCCCCAGCCGTCGCTTACGACCTATGGCAGCCGCGACAACAGTGTTTCCATTCCGCAGACGATTTCCATCAGCCGCGATTACGCGCCGATCGAGGAAATCAAGAAAACGGAATATGAGGTTCTGGAGTATCTGAAATACGGTGACGATCCGCAGCTGGAATACTATACCGTGCAGGAGTTCGATACCGTCGCCGGTGTCGGTTCCAAGAACCACGGTCTTTCCGCCACCCAGATCATGAATATCAACCGTGACAAGATTTCCAGTGTCGACCAGCTGCTCAAGGAAGGCGACGAACTGTGCGTCACCTATTTCACTCCGGCAATCGATGTTGTTGTCGAAAAGGAAAGCTTCCGCCAGATGCCGGTATACTTCGAAACGGCATATGTGGAAGACGCCAATCTTCTGCTGGGTGAAAGGGAAGTGCGCCAGAACGGCATCAACGGCGCCCGCAACGTACTGTATTCGGAACGCTGGATCAACGGCGTCCTGGTCAGCGGTACCGAAAGGTCAAGTGTCACGATCCAGGAACCGCAGAGCGAAGTCATTGCCCTGGGCACCCAGCAGCTGCCCGATGTCGGCACCGGTGTATACCGCTTCCCGGTTGAAAACCCGGCAATTTCCTGCGGCTTTGGCTGCTACTACGGCCACGAGGGAACAGATATTGTCAACCAGTACGACCGCTGGGGCGACGTCTATGCGGCGGATACCGGTGTGATCGAAACAAATTCCTATAACGGCATTAACGGCAACTATGTTGTGATCGATCACAACAACGGATACAAGACCTACTACGGACATATGCGCGAACTGAGCGAACTGCCGGAAGGAACGGTCGTGACGAAAGGACAGATGATCGGTCATATCGGCATGACCGGACTTGCGACCGGTCCGCACGTGCACTTCATGGTGCAGATCGGCGACAAGAATGTCGACGCCTGCAACGGCTATCTGGCGTGCGACACGGTGCCTTACCAATGATGAGGTTCGCATTGCTGGCGAGCGGCTCCAAGGGAAACTGCTTCGTCATCCGCAACCGCGGCACAGCAGTAGTCATCGACTGCGGCTCCACCCTGAAGCATCTCAGGGCGTCGTTCGGCGAGCTGCACATGAAAAAAGACGAGATCGATGCCCTGCTGATCACGCACGATCACAGCGACCACATTTCGCAGATCCGTCACTTTGCCGGTTATGATATCTATTCGCCGATCGATATCCCCGACATCTGCAGGGCAAATATCAGGAACCGCCGGCCGTTTTCCGTCGGTTCGCTGAAGATCACACCCCTGGCACTGTCCCATGATGCCCGCAATACCTGCGGATACATCATCGAAAACGAAAACGAGAAACTTGTCTACATCACCGATACCGGCTATGTCAACGAAAGCTATCTGCCTCTGATCCGTGACGCGGATTACTATGTCATGGAAAGCAATCATGACGTCCGGATGCTGATGGCCACAAGACGTCCGCAGTACCTGAAAGCGAGAATCTACGGCGATCAGGGACATCTGTGCAATGAAGACTGCGCGGAGATACTTGCCCAGTGTATCGGCAGAAATACGAAAATGATCATCCTGGCGCATATTTCCCAGGAGGCGAATACCCGTGAAAAGGCACTGGCAGTGACCAGAGAACGTCTGCGGCTTGAAAAAGACAGGATTGCGGACGGTCTTGTGATCTGTGCTGCCGGTCAGTATGAAATGATCAGAAAAGGAGAAGGGAATGAAGAAATGGATCCTGGCACTGTGTGCTGTTTTGCTGGCCTGGAATATCTGGCTGACGATCCGTCTTGAAATGACGGCGAACAATACTGCTTCACCCGCTCTTCCGCAGATCACGCAGACAACTCTGACCGACTATACGAGCGACCTGACGAAGGTCCTGGACGATACCCGCAGCAGCGTCGTTACTGTCAGCAGCAGCTCCCGTACCGCCAGCGGCTTTGTCTACGGCCGGGAGGAAAACGACCTGTATATCGTTACTACCAGTGATTTGTATTCAGACAGCGGCGAGGTGACAGTCTACTTTGACAGCAGTGCCGGCATGAAGGCGCAGATCGTCGGCCGCGACGAGGCGACCAACGTCATGCTGCTGAAGCTGCAGCCTGGCTTCGAAGTCAGAATCAGCCGGCTCGGCGACAGCAACCTGCTGGAACAGGGCGAATATGTCCTGACTCTCAGCGGCAGACGTTCCGATACCGGCAGCAGCAGTGTCAGTTTCGGTATCGTTTCCGAACCCGGCATGCGCCGGCTGACATCAGCACCCTGGTATACAAGCGTCATCGAAACCGATGCCGTGATTTCTCCCGACAGTATCGGTGGTCCGCTTCTTGATGAAGGCGGAGCCGTTATCGGCATGCTGGTTTCATACAACAGCGCGGAAAGAACCGGTCTGGCGGTCAGTGTGGATGAGATCCGGCTGACAGTCGAGGAACTGAAAACGGACGGACAGGTGAGCCGGGGATCCCTGGGCATTGTTTCACGCAGTGTCGCCGACCTCCGTTCCTATGAAAAGAGCACCCGCGGTCTGCAGCTGGATGCCATCAACGGTGTTCTTGTGACAGCTGCGATGGAAGACAGCGAACTGCAGGCAGGTGACGTTCTGCTGCAGATCAACGGCGAAGAGATCAAGGATATTCACGATCTGCGGACGAAACTCTATGGCATGAATGCCGGCGATCCTGTTGAACTGCAGGTTCTGCGCAGCGGCGAACAGACCACTGTCAGCACGGAGCTGAGATGATCCGCATCCTGGCATGCGGCAAAGTCCGCGAGAAATGGATGAAGGAAGGAATCGACGAGTATCTCAAACGGATCCGTCCCTACGAGAAGATCGAGATCGTCGAGGTCGCCGATGAAAAGGCGCCGGAAAGCAATTCGCCGGCGGAGAACGAGATCGTCAAAAACAAGGAAGGCGAGAAGCTGCTGAAACAGATCCGCGACGACGAATACGTCATCCTTCTCGATCTGGCCGGCAGTCCCTGCGATTCCGTGCAGCTCAGTCAGAAGCTCGATTCCCTCTACAGCCGCTCGGCAAACCGCATCGCTTTTGTGATCGGCGGTTCCCTGGGAGTATCACAGGCTTTGATCAAACGGGCGGACATGCGCTGGAAACTGTCCGACAATACGTTTCCCCATCAGCTCTGCCGGATCATCGTCCTCGAACAGATCTACCGCAGTTTCCGCATCCTGCGGAATGAACCGTATCATAAGTGAATCCTCCGGGATTCACTTTTTCTATGGTCTTGAAATAAAAGAAAAATACGGCAATGGAAGAACAACGGATGACTGAAGCGGCCGATTCGGGATACAATATTGACTGGAAAGGAATTCGTCAGTTGTTTCCCAGATTGACGAAGTGTGATGAATTATGATCAGAAGTGCAGGAATCCTGATGCCTGTTTCCGCCCTGCCGTCGCCGTACGGAATCGGAACAATGGGCAAAGCGGCGCGGGAGTTTATAGATTTTCTGGCTGACGCCGGACAGACATACTGGCAGATCCTGCCGGTGGGACCGACCGGATACGGGAATTCTCCCTACCAGTCTCTTTCTTCCTATGCCGGCAGCACGTATCTGATCGATCTCGAGGATCTGATCAGGGACGGCCTGCTGAAAGAAGAGGACGTCAAGGACGTAAACTGGGGAAAGGATCCCGGTCATACCGACTATGGCGCAATGTATAACGAGCGCAACAAGGTGCTGCGCAAGGCAACCGAGCGTCTGGCAATGAAGCATCCGGCGGAATATCTGAAATTCCTCCGCGAAGAGTCTTCGTGGCTGAAGGACTATGCCGTTTTCATGGCAATCAAGGATCATTTCAAGGGCAAGCCGTGGACGCAATGGCCTCAGGAACTGCGCCGTCATAACAGCAATGAAGTGCGGGCTCTGGCGGAAGAGTGCAAGGACGACGTGATCTTCTACGAGCGCGTGCAGTATCTGTTCTTCAAGCAGATGAAGGCGATGAAGAAATATGCCAACGACAGCGGTGTTCAGATCATCGGCGACCTGCCGTTCTATATCGCGGCGGACTCCATCGATGTCTGGTCTCATCCCGAACAGTTCCAGATGAACGACAGGAATGAAATGACCTTCGTTTCCGGCTTCGCTCCTGACTACGGCAATCCGAAGGGACAGAAGTGGGGCAATCCGCTGTTCGACTGGGACCGCATGAGAAATGACGGCTACAGCTGGTGGATCAGCCGCATGGAATACCAGGAAAAACTGTATGACATGATCCGTATCGATCATTTCCAGGGTTATCTTTCCTATTTCGCGATTCCCGCCAACGATGAAGATGCTGTCAACGGTCACTGGCGCAAGGGACCGGGTCTGGAACTGTTCCGTCTGATGGAACAGAAACTCGGCAAGCTGCAGATCATCGTCGAGGATCTCGGCCAGCTGACGCCGGAATTCATGGCGATGGTAAAGGAAAGCGGCTATCCGGGCATGAAGATCCTGCAGTATGCCTTCGACCCCAACGATCCGGGCTCAGTCTACATGCCGTTCCAGTATGACCATAACTGTGTCGTTTATACCGGTACCCATGACAATGACACCCTGACCGGCTGGCTGAATGACAAAAACCAGGCGGCAAGAGTCAGCCGGGCTGTGGAATACCTCGGCATGAGCAAAGAGGAAGGTTATACCTGGGGTATCCTCAGGGCTGCCTACAGCAGTACCGCGGATCTTGCCATCGTTCAGATGCAGGACCTTCTGGAACTTGGCAGCGAAGCCCGCTTCAACGACCCTGCCGGCAAAATTCCGGCCTGGACATGGCGCTGCCTGCCGGGCATGTTCAAAAAGGAACTGGCGGAAAAACTCAAAGAAAAGATGCTGCTGTACTGTCGCAACAACTGGCAGGCAAAACATCCCGAAAACAGCGGAAATACACACGGCAAATAATAAATGTAACCGCTTGCGGTGAGGCGCCTGTTGTTATAAAATACAAGTAGTCAATAAGAAACGGGAGGTATAATTCTAATATGAAAGAGATTTCAGTAACAGTTATTGACCCTGTTGGATTACATGCACGTCCTGCAACTGTTGCAGTCAATGCAGCCAGCAAGTTCAAGAGTGAAGTAAAGGTTGGTTACAAGGGACGCAGCGTCAACATGAAGTCGATCATGGGCGTTATGTCACTGGGCATCCCGACTCAGTCCGAAATCACAGTTTCCTGTGAAGGTGAGGATGAAGAAGTCGCGATCAAGACAATCGAAGAAGTACTTCGTCAGCAGAAAGTCATTGCTTAATTAGGGCTGAACGCATAAAAAAGTGGACGCTTCTGAAAGTGTCCCTTTTTTTTCAAAGGTGTCTAACAAAAACATAATTAATAATTTATTGAAAGGACAAGAATATGTATTTAGATGAATACAAACGCTGGCTGGAAGCGGATCTGATCGACTGCGACCTGAAAACAGAACTTCAGAACATCGCCGATGATGACGATGCCATCAAAGAAAGATTTGCTGTTTCCCTGCAGTTTGGCACAGCCGGTCTGCGCGGAACACTGGGCGCCGGTACAAACCGCATGAACATCTGGGTCGTCCGTCAGGCAACACAGGGTGTCGCTGACTGGGTAAAGACACAGGGCGGGAACCAGCTGGTTGCGATCAGCTACGACAGCCGTCTGAAAGGCTGGAATTTCGCCAGAGACGCAGCCGGTGTTCTGGCTGCCAACGGCATCAAGGTTGTCATTTATGACGAACTGATGCCGGTCCCGGCACTGAGCTTTGCGACCCGCTACTATCACTGCAACGCCGGTATCATGCTGACAGCATCCCACAACCCGGCAAAATACAACGGCTTCAAGGCCTACGGACCGGATGGCTGCCAGATGACAGATGACGCTGCGGCAGTTGTCTATGATTCCATTCAGAAGACAGACGTCCTGACCGGCGCCAAGTACATGTCGTTCGCCGAAGGCGTTGACAAGGGCCTGATCAGATTCGTATCCGAAGAATGCAAGGAAGCCCTGTACCAGGCAATCGAAGCCCGTCAGGTAAGACCGGGTCTCTGCCGCACAGCCGGCCTGAAACTGGTCTATTCGCCGCTGAACGGTACCGGTCTGGTTCCGGTAACCCGCATCCTCAAGGATATGGGAATTACCGATATCACGATCGTTCCCGAGCAGGAATATCCGAACGGCTACTTCACAACCTGCCCGTATCCGAACCCGGAAATCTTCGAGGCTCTGGAAAAGGGTCTGAATCTGGCTAAGGAAGTCGGCGCCGACCTGATGCTGGCTACCGACCCGGATGCTGACCGTGTAGGTATCGCCATGAAGTGTCCGGACGGTTCCTATGAACTCGTTTCCGGTAACGAAATGGGCGTTCTTCTGCTCGACTACATCTGCGCAGGTAGAATCGAAAACGGCACAATGCCGAAGAACCCGGTTGCTGTCATGTCCATCGTTTCCACACCGCTGGCTGACAAGGTTGCCGAGCACTACGGTGTCGAACTCAGACACACACTGACCGGATTCAAGTGGATCGGCGATCAGATCGCCCAGCTTGAGGCTGCCGGTGAAGTTGACCGCTTCATCTTCGGTTTCGAAGAGAGCTATGGCTATCTGGCCGGACCGTATGTACGT
Source organism: uncultured Erysipelotrichaceae bacterium (assembly GCA_902778375.1). Taxonomy (GTDB): domain Bacteria; phylum Bacillota_I; class Bacilli_A; order Erysipelotrichales; family Erysipelotrichaceae; genus Bulleidia. The sequence goes on along the minus strand of CACYXJ010000077.1, from coordinate 578 downwards.
GACAAGGATGCCATCATCGGTTCCATGCTGATTTGTGAAATGGCTGCCTACTACAGAAGCATCGGCTCCTCCATCAAGCAGAGACTGGAAGAAATCTATGCTGAATACGGCCGTTATCTGAACAAGGTCGACAGCTTCGAATTCCCGGGTCTGTCCGGCATGGACAAGATGAAGAGCATCATGGAAAGACTCAGAACTGCTCCGCCGGCGGAATTCGCAGGCAAGGCTGTCGCCAAGGTCATCGACTATCTGAAGCCGGAAGAAACAGGCCTGCCGAAGGCAAACGTCCTCATCTATGAACTGGAAGACGGCGCCAAGGTTATCGTCCGTCCGTCCGGAACAGAGCCGAAGGTAAAGACATACTTCACGACTCTGGGCAAGGATCTCGCTGAAGCAGAAGCTGAAAAAGCCGCACTGGCTGAAGCCTGCAAGCCGATTCTCTCCTGATTACATCAGAAACTTATAAGAGCACAGGTGACTGAACTTGTAAGATAAAAGTAGACAAAGGAAAAAAGCAAATTAGCTTAATCCGAAGTCTACTTTTTCTTATGCTTTAAGTAAAGGAGGGGAATCATATG
>CACYXJ010000076.1 GCA_902778375.1 uncultured Erysipelotrichaceae bacterium | reverse complement strand
ACGCCAGGCCGAATGACTACTCCCTTATCCTAAAATAAGTGCAGCTAGTTGACCATCCGGTTGATGATCTTGCCGACTACACTTATACCGTACTAAAAGTCACCGGCGGAGATGATTCTGCTACTGATACAACCATAACCCCCGGCGGGGCATCCATAACTCCCAGCGACCCGGAATGGCATCCTCAAATACCCGACACGCCAAAACCCGAGGGGGTGGAACCTGCCGACATTGGCATAATAGAACTGATACCGTGTCCAAACTGCGGCACTTTTAAAGTGAAATATCTGGGAAAGAAAACCTATTTCTGCCCCAATTGTCAGACTGAATATAAGAAATAGATTCTCACCGGTTTCCGGTCCTTGTAATGTGTATCATATACAAAGAAAGTCCCGTAAATGATGAAAACGGGACTTTTTGTTATATGCATATATGCAGCTGAATCAATTCTGTTCAGTCAGATTCTTCAACAAGTATCGGGCTTTTTCCAGATCTGCTTTTGACACATAAACTGTGTATCGTGTGTTTCCGGACGTGTTTCCCAATCCATATTTTTTACTTCTTTCATTCAGCTGAGGAGAATACAGTTTGTAAGAATACTTCAGTCCGTTTGCCTTCAGTACATCTAACGTATTCCGGAATAATTCTTGATTGCCGGTAGTGATCAGCTCCGCCCGGTTGAAAACAGTAATCATATCTTTTCTATACCAGTTTATCGATTATCAGCACCAATACTCCCAACAGGACACTGATGACTCCCGCCAGCAGCAGCGGGTTGCTGCCATTGACCGGAATCCTGCTGCCAAGATCTGTCATTTCCGTCATCATTCCCTGACTGACCGGTGAATCATCCCTGTTTCCGCCGCCGGCAGACGGCATTCCCGGCCGGTCCGGTTCATGGCCGAAGCCAAGATAACAGACAAACAATCCGAGAACGATCATCATGGCTCCAAACGAGACCGTACTGAACAGTGAATGAAGAATAAATGACAGAACTGCTGTAACAGCAAGAACGATCAGTATTGTCTTCATACGATTACTTTATGCCCTTCAGAACCTCATCCGACACTTTGCGAATGCCTTTCCACATTGCGAAACCCCAGATCGGTGTTTTCTCCATATACTCCACAGATCCTGATGAAAGATCAACTACTGTCGGCATGACGAAAGCCGCCCAGTGAGCATCCGGCTTCTGCTTTGTATATGCCACAACCTCGGGTGACGGATTTTCCTGAAGAAGCACAGGATGGAAAGCGACGCCCTTCTGCATGCCGCGTGGAAGTCCCTGATAGTTATTGAGCCCCCAGTCGACACAGGCATGAACATATTCATCAAAGTCGGAAGCAGTAGCCGCGTCATCGCGGGTAATGAAAAAGTAGTGATACATTTTCACAGCCAGGAAGCCCCAGTTTTTTGAGTCCAGCACGAAGCATCCCAGTTCCGGGTTCCATTCAGCCTGCTGACCGACACGTCCGGCAGTCTTTTCCGCAAAAGATTTTAACAGTTCGTCATTGAGATTCACATGCATAGTTTGTTCTCCTTTTCTGCAGTTGTTTATCCAGGAAAATTATATCATTGCCATCCGGCACCATTCTTCTTTTTTGTATTACAATAGTGGACATGAACCGGTCCTGGAAACACTATCTTGCTCTGATGATTTCCGTCTGTCTCTGGGGATCTTCCTTTATTGCCGACAAGATCGCCCTGCAGTCTTTTTCTCCGCTTTTCCTGTGTCTGATCCGCTTTATGATTTCCTCAGCCGTGCTTCTTATCTTCCGCCTTGGCAGGAAGGATTTCCGGTATCCGGACACAGAAGACATGAAGAAAATCGCAGCTGCTGCATTTCTGGGCATTTCTGTTTACTATGCCATTGAAAACATCGCTGTGAACATGACCTCGGCAGCCGATGCCAGTGTCATTTCCGCCGCCTATCCCCTGCTTACGATTCTTACCGGCATCGTTTTCTATCACTTCCGGCCATCCCGGAACCAGGTTGCAGGTATATTGATGGCCTGCATCGGTGTGTTGATTCTCACGGTCAGTTCCTCCAATGAAAACAGTTCCCTGGCCGGCAACCTGATGATGGTATTCAACGGTTTTCTCTGGGCTCTGTACAATTACCTGACCGGAAGAATTTCAAGAAACTGCGACAATTTCAGCGTGACCTACCTGCAGATCCTGATCGGGACGTTATGCTTTATTCCCATGCTTCTGCTGGAACCTGTTTCCATAGGTCCTGTGACTGCAGCTTCTGTAGTGGCCCTTTTATATCTTGCGGTATGCTGTTCACTTGCGGCACTGCTATTATACAATTACGGGCTGCGCAATACCGACCCTGCCACAGCGGCGGCATTAATGAATCTGATGCCTGTCGCCGGTGTTGTTCTTTCCGCTCTGATCCTGAAAGAAACGATTACAATGCGTCATATTTTCGGCGGCATTATTATCATTGCCGGTGTCTTTGTGTCCGAACACAAAACCGGAAAACAGGCATAAGTTTTAAATAAATCCAAAAAGACGGACTGGATCATCCGTCTCAATATAGACTGATACAGCCGGTTCTTCAGGAACCGGTTTTATTCTTTCTCACTGCGCCGGTATTTCTTCAGCAGATAATTATGATAAACCGGTATCAGAATCAACGGCAGGAAGATAGCTGCCATTGCAACCAGACCGGCATAGAGCGAATTGTCGATTATCAGGGAAACCGCAAACCCAGCGATCATGATCACCCCGTACAGGATCCACATCATGCCGTGCTTCCGGTTCCACGCCTTCACATCAGTCAGTTCAGAGGGATCAATGGTTGCTTCCCCTGTGGAAAGCCGGGTTGGTTTTTCACTGCGCCACTGGTAAATACCGATGCCAAACATCAGTACTGCCGCCGAGGTGATTATACTGATAAATACCCACATAACCTGTCTGCCTTCTTTCTGTCTTCAGTATACCGCATCTCTGATATACAGAGCATGGCGCATGCACCTCTGTCTGTTTCATGGCATAAAACTGAAAAACCGCTCAACTGAACTGAGCGGTTTTAATCGATCTGTTTACCAGATATTGACTCTGTCTTCCGGTGCCAGATACATGCCGTCACCTTCTTTGATACCATAGAATTCAAGGAATTCATCATACTGCTGCAGGACAGCATTGACCCGAAGGTATTCCATCGGATGGACGTCCTCAGCAATCTGTTTAGTAGCCCTCTGCAGTGTGATCTTTGTCCGCCAGAGAGCAGCATATTTACGGAAGAATGTGTCGAGATCGAAATTCTTTTTTGCGATAATTCTCAGGATGCATTTGAAACCGGCCATGTCGGCACAGGCTTCACCGGTCATGATACTGCCTTTGAGATCCTGTCCGGCCCAGGGATGAATGTTGTCGAAGTAAGCTGCAAGTTTTGCGTTTTTCTGCTCGAATGCGGTTCTGTCCTCATCGGTCCACCAGTTGGCAACCGTGCCGGTCTTATCGAACTGCGCACCGGTGGCGTCAAAGGCATGAGAAATCTCGTGACCGATGATCATTCCCATTTTTGCATACAGTTCTTCATCACTCATTTCCGAGTTGTAAATCTCACCGCGGGCAAAACAGCCAAAGATATACATGTTATTGGAATTGCGATCATACGCGCAGTTGAAGTACAGCGGCGTTTCAAGCCATTCGGAACGGTCATTCAATGCCAGGCTGTCTTCGATCATTTCCCGGTTTTCATATTCCGCAATTGCATTGATCGCATCCAGAAGTGTTCCGCCTTCCTCTTTTCCAGCAAAATTCAGTTCGCTGCAGCTGTACGGTGTCCAGTCATCCGGATACAGAATTTTGGCACCCATGGCATCCAGTTTTTCAATTGCTTTATCTTTGGTTGCCTGGGACAGGAAGTCTGCCTCCTCAATAATACCGTGATATTCTTCAATGACCTCATTCACCAGTGTTGTGATTCTCTGCTTGTCGGTTTCACTCAGATACGTGGAACTGTACAGACGGGCTGTCGGCCAGGGAAGCAGCTTTCCCGTCAGGCGGGCATATGCTGCATCATCCTCCAGCATGGTACTGACACCATTGATTTTGTTCTGGCATTCACAGTTCCAGATATAGCATTCATGATCCAGATACTGGGCCATACCCAATACTGTATGAACGATCAGATAATCTTTGATTTCCGGCAGATATTCATCCGTATACACAGTATTCAGTTTCTCGAAATACTGCGGGCCCATAACCATGTAAGTTACATTTTCCGGTATGCCGTATCTTTCTTCCAGCTGTTCCAGGAGCGGAAAAATCCCTTCTGATGCTTTCAGTTCATTCCGCGTATACTGGTTGTTGATCTTGGCAATGATATCCGGTTCCTGCATTTCCCGCTTCGTATAGATTGCCGGACTCAGCCTGCCTTCGAAGGTCAGACAGTTTTCGATCTTCTTTACGGCTTCCTCCTGGGAATACCCGATTTTGACAAGCATGTTTTCCAGCAGTTCGGTATAGGCTTCTTTCTTGAGTTTTCCATTGTCTGTCAACTGACTGTATTCAGCCGAATCTTCAAGAATCAGAGAACAGGAATCAATATAGATCACATTCCGGCTTGAATCCGAATAGTTTGCATTCAGACCGACATTGATCAGATCGCTCATGACATCATTAAACTCTGAGTGTACAAAATATTGTGTGAGAGCGTCGATACTGCTGATACCTTCGATGTGGTTCGTCATTTCCTCCAGCGGTGCGACACCGGCAGCGTCACGGCCTTCCCAGTCCATCAAAAGACCGTACAGATCCGTTACGAGTTTCTCGTCATGCGACTGAGGCTGCCCATTGACGAGCATGTTTTTCAGATCGTCATACAGCATGCCTGCAGCATCGCTTAAGATGCCGCCATAACTCTGACCGGCCGGAATCTCTGTTTTCAGGATGTCGTCCTTATTGTTATACAGATAAAAGTCATCCTTGAGACTGGTCGGTGTATCGGCTGTGACATTTCCTTCCAGGGAACTTAAAAGCCACGGCGTACCGGTCGTACGGTCGACATTGTCCGCAGTTTCTGTTTCATCGGCAGCCGGGTCTGCAGGCGTCGCAGTGCATCCCAGAATAAAGAAGACACTGAAAGTGCTGACCAGCAGTTTTCTTTTCCAATCCTTCATATTATTCCCTGTTTCTATTCAGATTCTGTGAATGCGCGACTCGTCGTAACGGTCCTGCTGTTTCTTTTCTTCAGCCGGATAGCCGACAGAAACAATGGCAAACGGCCGCAGGGATACATCTGTTCCCAATACCGCAGCAACTGCATCCATTCTGTCTTGCAGCGGGGCAATACCGCACCATGTGGTGCCAAGACCGAGTTCATCCGCTTCCAGAAGGATATGTTCGGTGGCAATGCTGAGGTCGATCTCGGCATAATCCTTAAAACGCAGCTGGTCTTCTCTTGTCCTGTAACACGGAACGATGATCAGCGGCGCATCCTTTGTAAAACCGGCGTACGGACTGGTTTCCGAAAGTCTGCGGACCGTTTCTTCATCAGTCACCACATAGAATTCCCACGGCTGCTGGTTGCCGGCACTCGGTGCCGCCATGGCTGCCCGCAGAATCTTTTCAATCTTTTCAGATTCCACTTTCTGTTTTGTATAACGGCGGATGCTGGTACGATGAAAAATACTGTTCATACTCATTCCTCTGTTTCTGCTTCGATTTCCTTGATTGTGCATTCATTGCCCTGGATCAGGTAAGTGCGCTCGCTTCCGCAATGCGGGCAGATCTTTCCGTATCTGACCGTTTCATATTCGCTGCGGCAATCTTCGCAATAGGTGACGGCAGGAATGATTTCAATCTTCATGACCGCTTCCTGCAGCACCGGATGCTTTTTCTTGAAGTAATCCCAGCAGTCAACGAAATAATCATTGATGATGCCGGACACTTCACCGATCTGCAAAGTCACGGAACCGATCTTCGTGATCTTGTTTTCCTCTGCCACCTCATCAAGTGTCTTGGCAACATGGGTTACAATTCCTAATTCATGCATAGTTTAATTGTTTTCTCTCCATTTGTTGATTTCACTGCGCAGATAACCGGTCCAGGCATCCATTCCTTCGCCGGTCTTGGCTGACAGCGGGAAGACTTTGATATCGGGATTCAGCCGTCTTGCCCTTTCGATACACTTTTCCATGTCGAAGTTGAAATACGGCAGGGCATCGATCTTGGAAATAACCAGAGCATCGCTCGTCTCGAACATCAGCGGGTATTTCAGCGGTTTGTCGTCGCCTTCCGTGACACTCAGAATCATGACATTCAGTCCGGCACCGGTATCGAACTCTGCCGGACAGATCAGATTTCCTATATTTTCCAGAACAGCAAGATCGACACCTTCATAGCCCATGCCTTCCAGACCTTCCCTGGTCATTCCGGCATCCATATGGCACATGCCGTCGGTATGTACCTGAATGGCTCTGGCCCCCCAGGAGGCAATCTTTTCAGCGTCGACTGCGGAATCGATATCCGCTTCCAGTACGGCAATCCTGGTATCCGGCATGCCTTTGATCGTCGCTCCGAGCAGAGTTGTCTTGCCGGAACCCGGGGAGCTCATGAGATTGATCAGAAGCACACCTGCTTCTTTCATTTCCGCCCGCAGTCTGTCGGCATCGCGGTCATTGGAGTCGGTCACGCTCTTATGCAGTTCGATGACTTTCATGCTTCGTTCCTCCATGTTTCAATACGGTCGATCAGCCAGGTTTCAAATGCTTCCAGGCCATCCCCCTTCAGGGCGCTGACAGGGAAGAACTCCATGTCAGGATTGAGTTTTCTGACATATGACTTGCAGCGTTCGATGTCGAAATCGAAAATCGGAGCGACATCGATCTTGTTGATCAGCATGACATCGCTGACAGTGAACATCAGCGGATATTTCAGCGGTTTGTCATCGCCTTCCGGCACGCTGAGAATCATCATTCTGATAGCTGAACCGACATCGAATTCCGCCGGGCAGACAAGATTGCCGATATTCTCGAGGAAGACAACATCAAGCCCGTCAATGCCAAGTCCGTCCAAACCTCTGGCTGTCATGTCGGCATCCATATGGCAAAGACCGCCGCTGTGCAGCTGGATCACTTTCACGCCAAGTTTTGAAATCGTTTCGGCATCGACGGAGGAATCGACATCCGCTTCCATGACACCGATTCTGTACCGGTCTTTCAAAGCGTTGATCACATGCGTGAGAACCGATGTTTTTCCCGCTCCCGGCGATCCCATCAGATTGATGAAATAGACTTTCCTTTCCTTCAGTTTTTCTCTCAGTTTCGCGGCTTCCGCATCATTGTCAGCCGTGATTCTTTCCTTTGTTTCAAGAATTTCGTACATATTGTTTTTCCTTTTTTCTTTCCTATTTATTGTACAAAATGCACTCCCTTCTCTCAATCTCGGCGACTTAAAAAGGAATCTCCTTTTTGGAAATTCCTAACAGCAGGCGATATTGGCATCGGTTCTTGACTCGGTGCCGCCGACCAGCACGCCGTTTTCCAGGCGGAGAATGATCTGGCCGCGTCCGAATCCGGTTCTGCTGTCCATGACTTTCACGTCATGCCCGCGGGCGATCAGACCATTGATGATTTCTTCTCCTGCCTCTTTCTCGATTGAAAGAGACCCGTCACGGTTCCACTGCCAGCGCGGGGCATCCAGCGCCATCTGCGGATTCATATGGAAATCAATCATATTGGTGACGACCTGCAGATGTCCCTGCGGCTGCATATAGCCGCCCATGACACCGAAAGGTCCTACCGCCTTGCCTTCTCTGGTCAGGAAGCCGGGAATGATCGTGTGGTATGTCTTCTTGTGCGGAGCCAGCACGTTGACATGGTTTTCATCCAGAGAGAAATCCGCGCCTCTGTTCTGCAGAGCAACACCATATCCTTCCAGAACGATGCCGGAACCGAAGCCCATGTAATTGGACTGGATATAGGACACCATATTGCCTTCACCGTCAGCCGTGCAGAGATAGACTGTGCCGCTGCCCGGCAGATCGATCGGTCCGTAGTTCTTTGCTGTATCGCCGATTTCCTTCGCCCTTCTTTCGCCATACTCCGGCTTCAGGAAATCATGATAATCGACTGTCATCCGGTCCGAATCGCTGACGTAATGGAAAGCATCCGCAAAAGCCAGTTTCATTGCCTCGATTTCCATATGATATGTTTCCGGGCGTTCTTTTTCCTTCAGTTCGAATTCCTTGAGTGTATTCAGTGCCATCAATGCGGCAATACCCTGACCGTTCGGCGGAATCTCATGAACGTCATAACCGCGGTAATGAACAGAGATCGGATCGACCCACCGGCATTCATATTCTTCCAGGTCGCGTCTGCTGAAATAGCCTCCATTCGCCTGTGACTGTCTGACAA
>CACYXJ010000075.1 GCA_902778375.1 uncultured Erysipelotrichaceae bacterium | reverse complement strand
CGAACATGTATATCCTTTCGCCCTTAAGGCAACTCCTTTTTCTTCCTTCATAATCATTTCCCGCTTTCCTATCCATTATACAGGAAAACCGCATCCACAGATGCGGTCTTGTTCACAGCTCTTCACCGTTTGTTTCGATGACTTTCTTATACCACCAGTAGCTGTCCTTGATCGAACGTCTGCCGGTTCCGTTTCCGTAGTTGTCGTAGTCGACATAGATGAAGCCGTAGCGCTTCTCCATCTCCGAAGAGGAACAGGAGATGATATCGATCGGTCCCCAGGGATAGTAACCCCGCAGATCCACGCCGTCATGGATCGCTTCCTTCATCTGTTCGATGTGGGCTTTGAGATATTCCACCCGGTAGGGATCATGGATACTGCCGTCTGCCTCGACCTTGTCATAGGCACCGAGGCCGTTTTCGGTAATGTAGATCGGTTTCTGGTATCTGTCCCAGTAGACATTGAGGGCATAGCGCAGTCCGACCGGATCGATGGCCCAGCCCCAGTCGCTTGTTTTCAGTGCCGGATTGGGAATCTGGCCGAGACCGTCTTCGAGGAACACGGTTCCGGAAAGTCTGGTGTAGTAGTAGGACAGCGACACGAAGTCGACCGTTCCTTCTTTCAGTGCCTTCTCGTCTTCTTCCGTGATCTCGATATTGTATCCCTTGTCTTCGAAGTACCTGAGGGCATAGCCGGGATAGACACCTCTGACCATGACATCGCCGTACAGCATTTCCATCTGGTTGTGTCTCAGGTTCCAAAAGTTGTCTTCCGGGGAAGTGCTGGCGGGATAGGTCAGGTTGGAACAGAACATCATGCCGATCTCGTTTTCAGGATCGATCTCATGAGCCCGCTTTGTGGCGATGGCACAGGCGACCATTTCATTGTGCACCGCCTGGTATTTGGCTTCCATCAGGTTGTCCACCTTGTCGCTTGCGACACCGAGGTGGTTGAACGATTCATGGAAGATCAGGTTGATCTGGTTGACGATGATCCACTTTCTTACCCTGCCCTTGTACCTCTCAAACAGTACCTCGCAGTATCTGGTGAAGAAATCAATCAGTTCGCGGGAATACCAGCCGGTATAGCTGATCGTCAGATTCAATGGCATTTCATAATGGCTGACGGTGATCATCGGCTCCATGCCGTTGGCAATGATCTCGTCGATCAGATCGTCATAGAACTTCAGTCCTTCCTCATTGGGCTTTGTCTCGTCACCGTTGGGGAAGATCCTGGCCCAGTTGATCGAAGTCCTGAGTGTCTGCATGCCGGTGCCGGCCAGCAGTTTCAGGTCTTCCTTGTAAGTATGGTAGAAATCGATTCCCCTCCGTTTCGGATAAAGCAGGTCGTCTTCCTGCATCGCCTTTTTCACATAGGCAGTGTCGATTTCAATGTTGTAGCGCTGATCCGGAGGCAGGTCGTACTGGGCGCGGTTGATGTCAGCCAGACACCAGCCCTTTCCGCCTTCCTTCCAGGCGCCTTCCATCTGGTTGGCAGCCAGTGCCCCGCCCCACAGGAAATCTTTCGGGAATGACTTGCTGTTGGTCTTCATGGCGTTCTCCCTATACGTTGAGAATGAACTTTTCGATGACTTCGCCGACCGCGCCTTCATCGCAGTCCGCTTCGGTGATATAGTCGCATTCCGGCTTCATCGCTTCGACGGTATTGGCAACGCCGACACCCAGGCCTGCCGCCTTGATCATCGAGAGATCGTTGTAGTTGTCGCCGATGGCGATCGTCTCGGAAATGTCGATGCCGAGGATGTCGCACAGTCTCTGCAGGCCGGCGCCTTTGTTGACGCCCTTGCGGTTGACTTCCATATAGCGGTTGGAAGAATAGGAAACGTCCATGTCCTTCGTCAGATCCTTGACTTCTTCAGCAATTCTCTGCAGGTAGCTGTGATCGAGATTCATGTAGATGAACTTGACGATATCCTTTCCCTTGAGGAAATCGATATTGTCGTCGAAGATCTCGGTGCATGGCTGTCTGGCAGCCAGGTATTCGACTTCGTGCGGGAAGAAGTTCTTGACCCATACCTGGTCCGGCGTGTAAACGTGCATGCAGATGTCGTCATAGCGCAGGCCGTATTTGTAGAGGGCTTCGGCTTCCTCAAAGGTAATGCCCTGGAAGTAGAGCAGTCTTTCTCCCTTGTTTTCGGTAATGGCCCCGCCGTTATAGGAAATCGTGTACTGGTTTTCCTTTTCGTACAGGCCCAGAGTCTTCAGGGTGTCATGGACGGAATTATAGCCGCGGCCGGTTGCAGGGACGAACTTTATGCCCATGGCAGTAGCTTTGGCAATGGCATCGATATTGCGCTGACAGATCGAACGGTCCCTGCTGATCAGGGTCTCGTCGAGGTCAGCGACGATCAGTTTATAGGTCATTATCTGTGTCTCCGTTTCTGTTGTTAATTTCATTGTAACAGAGCCGGCGGCAATTAAAAACCGCCCTTTCTTTGGAAAGAGCGGTATTCATGAATGTTCAGGAGATTCTCTTATACATCCAGTTGCCGAGCATCTGCACCAGCTGGACGAAAATGATCAGGATCACCGAGCAGAAGAACAGATATTCCATGTTGTAGGACTGATAACCATAGCGGATGGCGATATCACCGAGACCGCCGCCGCCTACCGTACCGGCCATGGCTGAATAGCCGACCAGGGAGATAATCAGAAGGACAACACCGTTCAGCATGCGCGGAATGCTTTCCTTGATATAGACCCGGAAGAGGATCTGCCAGTCGGAAGCGCCGAACGACCTCGCGGCTTCGATGACGCCGGGATCGGTCTCGCGCAGACTTGTCTCAAAGACCCTGGCGATATAGGGAATCGCCGAGACGGTCAGCGGTACGATTGCCGCCGTGGTTCCGATCGATTTGCCGGCAACAAACCGGGTAAACGGAATGATGATGATCAGCAGGATGATGAACGGAAAGGAACGGAAGACGTTGACGATAAAGCTGAGCACTTCGTAAACGATCTTGTTGGGACGCAGTCCGTCCGGTGCTGTCAGAGTCAGAATAATCGCCGGGAAAAAACCGATGATCACCGACAGCGCGGTGGAAGCGAATACCATGTACAGTGTCTGACCGGTAGCTTTGATGATAATATCCCACATATCTTACAGTACCTCCCAGAGAACTTTCTTCTCATCCAGATAGTCGCATACCTTTTTCCGGTCTTCTTCCCTGACGTTGATGACCAGGGAACCGAATACACTGGAGCGGAAATCCTCCAGCTTGCCCCAGCAGATGCTGAAGTCGATGCCAAGCGATCTCGCCATCATGGTGATGACCGGATCGTCGGAACTTTCATCGGTGAAGAAGAGCTGGATATTGACGCCTTCTTCCGGCAGATGACCGCTTTCCTCCTGCAGGAACTGTTTGACTTCCTTGATAGGTCTGACAAAGAGTTCCTCCGGCCGTCCTTCCGCCAGGACCATGCCGTCCTTCAGGAAAGATACTCTTTCACAGATCTGCTTGACGACTTCCATCTGATGGGTGACAACAATGATTGTGATTCCCATCCGGTCGTTGATCTCCTGCAGCAATGCCAGGATTTCTCTGGTAATGGCCGGATCAAGAGCCGAAGTCGCTTCGTCGCACAGCAGGATCTTCGGGTCCAGAACCAGGGCACGGGCAATGGCGACGCGCTGCTTCTGACCGCCGGAAAGTTCCCTTGGCCGGGCATGGATCTTGTCAGACAGGCCGACCAGATTGATCAGGTCTTCGATCTTCTTCTTCGCTTCCGGTGTTCTTGTCGGTATGCCCCAGAATTTCATCGGCAGCGCGACATTGTCATAGACATCAAGCCGGTTCAGCAGGTTGAAGTTCTGAAAGATCATTCCCATGTTCTTCTGCTGCTGGCGCAGTTTGGCGGGATCGTTCATACTGACAAGTTCACCATCGACCGTGATCTCGCCGGACTGATAGTCTTCCAGTCCGTTGATGCACCGCAGCAGCGTGCTCTTGCCGGCGCCGCTCTGACCGATGATGCCGTAGATCTCATGATCCTGTATGGTAATCGAGATTCCTTTCAGTACATCAAGGTCCCCGAAGCTCTTTTTCACATTCTTCAGTTCAATCATTGTTCTCTCCTGATATCACGAATACAGCGGCGCCTGTATCAGGCACCGCCGTAACGTATTTGGGTTGTTGCAATTCAATGCTTATTTGCCGTTGATTTCTTCGATCTTGTCAGGCGCGTTCGGAGCACCGTTCAGGATGCCGAGAGCATTCAGCAGATCGATGGCGCGGGCATAGTTGTCGGTATCGTTCGGAACACCGATTTCGGAGCCTTCAGCAAGTTCGTCGATGGATTCAAGAACCTTGGAGTAAACGCCCATCGGTTCGATATGGACACCGACGACTGCGACCAGGTGCAGACCGCCTTCTTCATTCTGGTTGTTCAGATATCCGAGTGTCTGGAAATAGTTGGCATCGAGTTCGCCTTCTTCCAGTGTCGTGTTCGGAAGTACATAGTCATTGAATTCGACAACTTCGAGTTCCCAGCCCTTTTCAGCCAGAACCGGCTTGACCACATTCTTGAGAATTTCAGCATGCGGAACCAGAGTCGCGCCGACCTTGATGACCTTGTCATCGCCTGCCTGCGGAATTTCAGAAGCTGCGACTTCCTTGCCTTCAGCGTCGATGAAGGACGGAATCACGGCACCGTTGTAAGTCTTTTCGATATAATCCTTGACTTCGGCGGATGTGATCGCGGCGACCAGAGCCTTTGTCTTGTCGGATTCTTCATTGCCCTGTTTTACAGCGACATAGTTGGTTCTCTTAACACTTGTCTCGGCATCGAATGATTCGATCTGAAGAGCAGGGTTTGTTTCGTTGAGCTTGGCTTCCAGAGCATAGTTGCCGTTGATGACTGCAGCCTGCACATCAGGCAGTGTCAGCGGGAGCTGTCCTGCTTCGATCGGAACGATGTGATAATGATGCGGGTTGACAGAGTTCTCAGCAGTTTCAGGCGGTGTATCTGTTCCGCCGCCGGTCGAGCAGGCTGCCAGTCCGAGTACCAGTGATAATGCTGCCAATGTTTTGAGTGTTCTTTTCATGCGTTTTTCCCTCCTTGTGTTTTTTCCTTGAAAAGGAAGTTCAGGATGAGGCTGGTAAATAAAAGCGGCCCCCTGTATAAGGGCGCCGCTGCGCTGTACCACCTTACTTCAAAATGACCTCACGATCATTTCCTCTTCAAGTACGCTGAATTGATCAGATATACTCTATGCCTGTAACGGGGCCTCCCGGTATGACCTACATTTCGATCATACAGCTCCAGGACCATGTTCATCCGGCTCTTGCGCATCTTCTCTCAGCTTCTGAAGACTCTCTGTGCCGTTCCTTCCGGACTACTCTTCCCTTCGTTGCTTATGAATACATCTTAACCGAATCAAAATGAAAGTCAACAAAGTTTTTCACATTTTCTTCACTTTCTTTCACATTTTATTTCAGGAAATGAAAACGTTTTCATGAGCATGATTTTTCCAGCCATTACAGGTTATGCTAAAATCAGACTATGAACAAATATATCAACGAACAGATCCGTTCCTTCCTTGAGGAACCTGACATGATCGCTGCCCTGGCCAATGTCAGCGCTGTGATCAGTCAGAACTACGACCGTCTCAACTGGGCCGGCTTCTATCTTGTAAAGAACGGCGAACTGATCCTTGGACCTTTCCAGGGCAAGGTCGCCTGCGTGCATATTCCCTTCGACAAAGGAGTATGCGGGAAATGCTACCGGGATGCGAAAGTACAGAGAATCGATGACGTTCTCGCCTTCCCCGGCCATATCGCCTGTGATTCCGCCAGCCGTTCGGAACTGTGTGTTCCCATCATCGTAGACGGACAGGTCGTGGCCGAGATCGATCTTGATTCACCGGAAAAGGAACGCTTTACTGCCGATGAGGAAAACGAAATGATACAGGCGGCGGAAGATATTGCCGCAGCCTGGACAGAACATCACTGGCCCAACTGAAAAGCACTGTCAGTTCACAAACTGAACAGTGCTTTTTATCTGTGATTCTTCCTAGTTGTTCTCACGCAGACTCACTTCGCGCTTCATCGATATTCCGTTTTCCTCAAGGATCGCCTTGAGTTCCTGGGCGAGCAGCGGGAACATTCGGTTATAGTCTTTCTGTTTACAGGTGGAATACAGCCCGCACAGGATCATGTCCTCTTCGAAACTGCTGACACCTGTGAAGACCGGTTCCCTGATCAGTTCCGGATACTTCTCCTTCAGATGCGGTGCTTCCTTCACGATCAGATCGTTCAGAAAATTCAGATCCGTATCATAGGGAACCCGGAATTTGATACTGATGGCTTCCGGACCTGACTTGTTGACGACATTTACCATGTTGCGGTTGTTGATGATCTTTTCCGTATCGTCAAAACCTGTCAGTTTTGTGACTCTCATGCCGATTTCGTGCACATAGCCGGTAAATCCTCCGACCTCGACAATATCCCCGACCTCATAATCCCGGTCGAAGATGATGAACAGACCGGCAACGATATCCGTGATCAGGTCCCTGGCACCGATACCTACAGCAATACCGATCAGTCCGGCGGAAGACGCCAGAGCTTCCGGATTGAAACCGAAGTTCAGCAGGACGATATAGCACATGACGATGACCGAAATATACCGGATGGCGCTGCGGAGAAGACGGGTGATCGTTTCTCCGTGGGCGCTGCTCATCTGACCGATCCGCCGCAGGATACGCCTTATGACAAATACGCCCAGGGCAGTCCATTCAATCATGGCTATATTCGCTGTCAGAGCAAAAATATTCAGGCCTTTATTCCACTTGTACTGCAGAATTTCGGAAAACAGCGGAATCTCCTTGCGGATCAGGAACGACCCGTAGAACAGTACGACCATGACCGCGACAGCGACTATCAGAAGAGCATGTATCAGTCTTCCCATCCTGTCTTCCGGACGGATGACTTCTTCCTTGTATTTTTCAAGGACCGGAAGAGTATCGCCACCGTATTTTTTAATGACAGGAAGAGGTTCCTTCCTGACAAACGGGCTGGCATCATAAACCATCGGAGTATCAGGACGCAGGCGCATGTAATACAGCGGAAGCAGAGCTCCGAGCAATGTCATGAGCACGATTCCGGCGACAAACACTAAATCAACCGACCGGACAAAATTGATCGGACGGACGACAGCCATCATTCTTCCCGGAATCCTGCCGGTACTGACATAACTGTCCGTGTTGTGGATCTTCAGATTGCTGAAATAACCGGGAGTCAGCGAGTCTCCGGTAAAGCCGACAGATTCTATGGTGATATTGTCATCCTCGCGCCATGGTGTTTCGGCAAGCATTTTCGTCTCTTCGTCGATCATGACAACATATGCCTCGTTGTCCGCAAAGGAATCCACGATCTGCTGGCAGAGAGTTTTAGTGCCGAACACCGCACTTGTCTTCGCTGCATTGATATCAATTTCCAGGAAGCCGGAAGGAGAAGATCCTTCACCCCGCAGAATAACGGCAGCTACAGAATTCGTTCTGCCTGTATAACGGTTCTCATGCGGATCCAGGAATACACCGGAACGGCCGTAGCGCAGATTGTTCAGGGCATAGGCAGCATCTTCCGGGTCAATCGGGAACGAGACATTCCAGACGGAACCGTCGGAAACCCGTTCTGTTCCCTGACTGTCATAGATCACGATGCTGTCGAAACCGAAGATATTCTTCAGTTCGCTCAGTTCGCCGCTGTTCTGTCTTTCCGAATTATCAGAGAGATAGCCGCCGATCAGTCTGGCTATATTCACATATTCATTACGGCTGAACTGGCGCAGTTTTTCAGTTGTCTCAGTTTCAGCACTGACAAGTCTGTCCGCTTCCGTAACCAGATTCCTGTCCTGCATGCTGCAGGCAGCGACCAGATAAAAGTACTGAGCATAAACACCGGTGATTACATTGACAGCGATCGTGAAGACAATATTGACAATGGTTCTCCGGCGGAAAACCTTGGTATTGTATTCCTCATCTTCCGGGTAATCGTTCTTGAACTGATGGACATAAAAGTTGTAAAGGGCACAGAAGATCACGGCAGCAATAAAGACGATCATGAAGAACCGCATGACAGCTGCCACTGTCCGCCTGTGCGGTGAGTCATCATATACCGTATACAGATCCAGACCAGCAGTTTCGTCATAATGATGCAGCATGACTTTTCCGTTTTCCGGTTCACTAACTCCGTATACAATACCTTCATATTCGTATTCTTTTTCGCTTTCCGGAATAATTCTGTCCGTTTCCGAAAGCGGTACAGTTCCCTCACTTGTAGCAATCATCTGATTCTGTCTGTCAACGACAAATGCATCCAGGAAAACGGGATCATCATTGTAATAAGGGTCAGTGCATGCAGAAAGAATTACGGACACACTGTCGTGTGATCCGGCAATATCTGTCAGTTCCACGT
>CACYXJ010000074.1 GCA_902778375.1 uncultured Erysipelotrichaceae bacterium | reverse complement strand
GCTTATGAAGTTCATCAGTCAGGACTTCTCCCTCTGAATCGAACAGGTTGTTGCGCATCCTCTGTACCAGTGTTTCCGCCGCCAGGGAATTGCACAGACGGAACATGAACCGGCAGAACGCGCTGAGCAGCGCGACACAGAGAACGGCAAATGCGACATAGACAAGATGCTCACGGAAAAAGAGCGGTCCGCCCAGCGCCTCAAGCTTCTCATTGATAAAAGCAGGCAGTGAGGAAGGCAGGCCGTTGAGAATCGTGTCGATCGTATAGCCGATGATCTTCGGATTGATCAGGTCTGTCACCGATACCATGGCCGCAAAAAAGACGGCAAGCGCGAACCAGCGCTTTGCCCCTTTCAGAAAATACAGCAGCAGTGATGCCTTTGTCTTATACGTTTCCTGTTTCATCGTGTACCTGCAAAGCATTATACCAAACCAGCTTCATGAAAACGACAGAAACACTTTACTTTTCCAACTGAAAAAGATCCCCCGGAAGGGATCTTTGATATCTCAGGAAACCAGGATACTGCCGCCGATGAATTCGCGGATGATGGAATTGTTGGCAACAACGCTGTCATCCGTGATTTCTTCGAAGAAACGCAGGAACCGCAGCATTCGTCTTGCCTCCCCGTATTCTTCGGTTCCTTCGGGGATTTCTTCCAGAAGCGGCTTGGCATATTTCTTCAGAACAGCAAGTTCATAAAGACACTGGCTGTTGAAGAAGACGTCAGCTTCCTTGTTATAGGGGAAGATATTGACTTCTTCGCCTGCCCTTACCGCCGGCCAGTCGCGGATCGTCACTGCCGCACTGCGGCCTCTGGTGCGGTTGTCGCGGACCATTCTTCTGAGCATTCTGGCATCGGTTGTCGGAACCCGGTGGTGCATGTCGATATTGAGCTGGGTCAGCGGGCTGATATAGATCTTGAACTTTTCCTCATTGTCGATTCCCTCGGTCATGGCCGGATTCAGACCATGAATGCCTTCGATGACGATCGGCTGTCCCGGTTCCAGGGATGTCAGACGGCTGCCGAAAACCTTGGTGCCGGTGATGAAGTCGAAGGATGGAATATCCACCTTCCGGCCGGCGAGAAGATCGTTCATCTGCTGCGTGAACAGCTTCACGTCCACCGCGCTGAGACTTTCAAAATCAAGGTTGCCGTTTTCATCGGGAATCATTTCTGCCCGGTCGAGGAAGTAGTCGTCTGTGCCAAGATACAGCGGTTTGAGCCCCAGAACCCGCAGCTGGATACACAGCCGTTTGGCAAAACTTGTCTTGCCGGAAGAAGACGGTCCGGCAATCAGGATGATACGGCGGCGGGATTCGTGGATCATTCCGGCAATTTCCGCAATCTTCTTTTCGTGCAGGGCTTCGCTCAGCATGATCAGTTCCCGGTAATCGTCCGCCAGTACTTTCTGGTTCAGATCGGCCACAAAACGCACATTCATCAGCTGTTCCCACTGGGTTTCCTCGGAGAAGGCTTCGTATAATTGTTTCTGCTCTTCATACGGCGGAACAGTGTCCGGCTTCCGGTAATTGGGGAAACGCAGCAGTACACCGGTACGGTAGCGGCGGACATCGAACAGCTTCAGATAGCGGGTGGAAGGCACCAGATGACAGTAGGAAAAACCGGTTTCGTCATCAAGCTGCACCAGTTCGCAGTAATGCAGATCCTTCGCCGTCTTCACCAGCCGGTACTCTTCCGAATCCTTATTGTTTTTCAGATAATTCAGCATCTCGTCCTTGCTGATGCGGGTCTCGCCGATTGTCAGGTCAAGCTTTACCATCTTCTGCATATGCTCGGAAACTTTTTTGATCTGCTCATCAGTAATGGTTCCGATATGGATGCGGGTGAAAAGTCCCTGGGACAGGGAATTGGCGATTGTCACCTTAACGTTTTTGCCGAAAACATGATGCACCGCTTCCAGATACAGAAGCGCCAGTGAATTCTGATAGCACTGATTGCCGTAAGGCGAGCGCATATCCAGAAGTTCCACTGTGCAGTCATGACGCAGCGGTATCGTGATGCGGCGGTTGAAGTGGTCGACACTGCAGGCAAGGACAACATACGGACAGTGTTCGGGATGCCGTTCTGCCAGCTGCTGCGGTGTCGAATTCTCGGGAACACTGACCTGTTCCGTAAATCCGTCAGGATACTTTACTGTTGCTATGATCATAAATCTTCCTCATTCAGGCGGCGCACATCCGCCAGTTTCGCCGGTGATATATGGCAGTAGCCGTTCGGATTCTTATCCAGATATTTCTGATGATATTCCTCGGCTGTATAGTAGTTTTCCAAAGGTTCCAGTTCGACGAAGAAGGTGTCATGTTTCCTTCTTTCTTCATCAAAGTATTGTTCCAGAACTGTTCTGTCTTCTTCCTGCAGGTAATAGACACCGGTCTGGTACTGGCTGCCTTCGTCTTCCCCCTGGCGGTTGGCCACAGTGGGATCGATGCACATGAAGAAGGCCTTCATCAGTTTCCGCAATGAGATCTTTTCCGGATCATAGGTGATCATCACCGCTTCCCTGTATCCGGTATCTCTCCGGCATACATCTTCGTAGCGGGGATTTTCCGTGTGGCCGTTGGCATAACCGCATTCGGTCGCGCATACTCCGTCGAGGATCCGGAAGATCCTTTCCGTGCCCCAGAAACAGCCGCCGGCGGCACAGATCATTTTCCGGTTGTCCGGGATATCCCAATGTTTCTGTCCGGCTTTTTCCTTGCTGTAATATACATATTGTTCTTCGGTTTCCGTTTCCCCGGTTTTCTCGAAACCGTTATGTCTGAGCAGCCGCAGCGACCATTCATTGTCCTTTTTCACCAGTGCCTTGATTCTTTTTATGCCGTGTTTTTCGCAAAGACAGCGGCACAGCAGATACACTGCTTCAGAACCATAGTGCATATTTCTGTACGGTGTGCGGATCCGGTAGCCGATGGTCACTGTCTGTCCGTCATCGCCGGAAATCTCGATCAGCCCTCTCGGCGTCTTCCCGTTTGGATCGATCACCGCCAGAACAGTCTTGTCACTGTCCAGCAGAGCCCGTACCATTTCCCGGGTTTTCGGCAGGGAAAGCGGATGATCAAACAGATCCCGCAGCTGGTCTGCGTCCGGCAGCGCCAGCGGTCTCAGGATCACATATTCATTTTCCGTCTGATGGAATTCCATGGCATTTCCTCTCTGGTCTTGAAAAACTGTCTCTTTCTGATTATATCCTTTCCCGCTTTCCGGTTCTACAATATGACAGGATACCAGGAGGTATTTTTCCATGAAAAGAATCGTAACAATGCAGGATATTTCCTGTGTCGGCAAGTGCTCGCTGACAGTTGCCCTGCCGGTCATCTCGGCCATGGGAGTCGAAGCCGCCGTCATTCCGACTGCCGTGCTTTCCACTCACACCATGTTCAAGGGATTCACATTCCATGATCTGACGGGTGAGATCGAACCGATCATGGCCCACTGGAAGAAGGAAGGTTTTGATTTCGACGCTGTCTATACCGGATATCTCGGTTCCTTCGAACAGCTCAACATCGCTTCCCATCTTTTCGAACAGTTCGGCAGCGGCGTCATGAAGATCGTCGACCCGTGCATGGCGGACAACGGCAAACTTTATGCCGGCTTCACCAAGGAATTCGCCGCGGCAATGAAGGATCTCTGCGCCAAGGCGGACATTATCTGTCCGAACCTGACAGAGGCTTCCTTCCTGCTCGACATTCCTTACCGGACTGAATATGATGAAGCATATATCCGGGATGTGCTGAAACAACTGACAGCCCTCGGCTGTAAAAAAGCCGTCCTTACCGGCATCAGTTTCGAGAACGGAATCCTCGGTGCCTATTCCTACGATGCCGAGGCAGATGTGTTCTACTCCTACTTTACCATCGAGGAAAGAGAACACTTCCACGGTACCGGCGACATCTGGGCAAGCACCCTGTGCGGCGCCCTGGTCAACGGAAAGTCCTTCGAGGAAGCCATCCGCATCGCCTGCGATTATGTCAGGGAATGCATCCATTTGACACTGGCGGAAGAAAACCACAACACGTACGGCGTCAATTTCGAACAGGCGATTCCGTATCTGATCCAGCGTCTGAACGGTTAATGGTATAACTGCTCTGATCTGAACGAAAATACCGGAGAGCAATCAGCTCACCGGCACTTTTTTATTTGATCATTTTTCTTCTCACAGCTGTAAACAGCAGCGGATACAGGAACATGGCATACAGTCCCAGGGCGATTCCGGTCAGAAACATTTCCAGTCTGGGTTCAGCAAAGGCAAGAAACGGTACCCTGTGCACCAGGGCAATTGCCGCCATGCCGATACTGCCGATGACAAAGCGCAGGATCTTTTCCTTCCGTGAACCGTCGGTCTGGAAATTCAGATATTTCACTTCCAGAGCGGTGCCGGCAAACATCCCGAAGAAAACTCCGATACACAGCATCGCATCTTTCATCATGTCGATCGGATCGACGATCAGTTCGCCATTGGCGTAATCCATCGGATAGGGACGGTTGAGGGCATACCAGATGCCCACAGCAGAGAATACCGCGGCGATCCAGGGCAGATACCGGCGGTATTCCGGATGCGTATCGACAATATTGTCGCCCTTGTTGATGACAAACATACTGATGGCCGCGATTACAAGTCCGGCCGCCACATCGCGGAAGGTATGGACGCCGAGATACATGCGGCTGATGCCGATAAACACCGGAATGATCAGGCAGAGAACTGCCAGGCGTTTCCGGGTGTCCTTCAGCATCCAGGCAATGCTGCCGTAAACGGTGCCGCTGACCTGGGTGTGAAAACTGGGAAAGGAATAACCGGTCGCAAATCTGGTTCCGGCCGGGGAGGGAATGACTCTTTTATCGAGGATCCACGGCCGGTAGATACTGAACGTCACCTTGAGGAACTGGTTCAGATACATGCTGATGCCAAGCGCCAGCAGGATATCCTTCCCCTCTTCCTTATCGCTGCACCAGTAGAACAGAAACGGTATGAGTGCGGCGGTGAAGGCAGTGATATCCGACGCGTAGGCGGCAATAAAATCAAATACCGGCCCGAGTATTTCGCGGATATTCTGAAACCAGAGGAGAATCGATATTCCCATTTCCTTTTCCTTTCTCTGTTATTTTCCGAAGCGTTCCAGGAGACGGGCCATGGCGTCGTCCATGGTCACTTCCTTCTTCTTCGGTTTTTCGTTCTGTTTCTTCTTATTGTTGCCGCTCCTGCGGTGCTTGTAGGCTGCCTGCTTTTCCTTCAGTTTCTCCAGCGGCAGGAAGCTGAGTGACACACGGCCGCGTTCTTCATCGATTTCATAGACCCAGACATCGACGATGTCACCGACCGAGCAGACTTCTGTCGGAACGGCATTTCTCTGCATGGTCATGCGGGAAATGTGCACCAGTCCGTCTTCATGCAGACCGATATCGACAAAGGCGCCGAAATCAACAACATTTCTGACGGTTCCGGAGAGCTTGTCGCCGACATGCAGGTCGCTGATCTCCAGAACATCACTTCTTAACAGCGCGCCTTCGAACTGGTCGCGGTAATCGCGCAGCGGCTGGCGGATCGCGTCTTCGATATCCTGCAGGGTATAACTGTCGATCCCGAGATCCTGTGTCTTCTCTTTCGGGAACTCGGCATCTCTGACGCCGAGCGTCGTGATACCGCAGGCTTCCATCAGGGCTCTTGCGGCCTGATAGCTTTCCGGATGGATCGCAGTCTGGTCGAGCGGTTCGTCGCCGTCGGTGATGCGCAGGAATCCGGCACACTGGGTGAAGGCTTTCGGACCGAGTTTCTTGACATTCAGCAGCTGCTGGCGGTTGGTGAAGCGGCCGTTTTCATTACGGTAGTTCACGATCTCGCGGGCAGTCGCACTGTTGAGACCGGAGATATGGGTCAGAAGTTCCTGGGAAGCGGTATTGAGGTCGGCACCGGTACGGTTGACGCACTTCATGATTGCTTCGTCCAGTCTTTCGCTGAGTGCTTTCTGCGGCAGATCATGCTGGTACTGACCGACACCGATGGACTTTGGATCGATCTTGATCAGTTCCGCCAGCGGGTCAAGCAGACGGCGGCCGATGGAGACAGCCGATCTTTCTTCGACCTGAAGATCCGGGAATTCCGCTCTTGCGGCTTCCTGGGCGGACCATACCGAAGCACCGGCTTCGGAAACGATGGCATAGCTGACATCCAGGCCGTATTCGCGGATCGTTTCAGCGACCAGCTTTTCGCTTTCACGGGAAGCTGTGCCGTTGCCGATGGCGATGATCTGCACGTCATAACGTTTTACCAGTTCGGCCAGGATCTTGCGGGACGCAGCTTCGTCTTCGCCCTTGCGGGAGAACGGGAAGATCTTGCCGACTGTGAGCATCTTGCCGGTTTCATCGATGACGGCAAGTTTGCAGCCGTTGTAATAACCCGGGTCGAAGCCGAGGACGACTCTTCCCTTCAGCGGCGGCTGCAGCAGAAGCTTCTCAAGGTTGGCCGAGAAGATCTCAATGGAACGGTTCTGGGCTCTCTCGCTCAGTTCCGAACGGATCTCACGTTCGATCGACGGGAACAGCAGACGGTCGCAGCCGTCATATGCCGCCAGACGAAGTTCATTTTCGACCAGCGTGCTCTGACCCTTGGTAAGAGCCTTCAGGGCTTCTTCCTTCAGATGTTCTTCGTCGAAGACAAAGGAAACGGTGATGACCTTTTCCTTTTCCGCTCTGTCGAGCGCCATGATCCGGTGATCGGCAATGGTGCTGATCTTTTCCGAATAGTCATAGTAGTTCTGATAGACTTTCTTCTCATCCTGCGCGTCCTTCTTCAGCTTGGAAGTCAGTACACCGGTCTTCATGATGTTGTCCTTGAAAGCCCATCTCTGCTGCGGATTGTCGGAAACGACTTCGGCGATGATGTCCATCGCACCCTGGATCGCATCCTTGACATTGGCAACATTCTCACCGAGATACTTGCCGGCTTCCGCCACCAGATCGCCTTCTTCCGGCAGCGACAGCATCCAGTCAGCCAGCGGCTGCAGACCGTTCTTGATTGCGGTCGCGGCTCTGGTCTTTTTCTTCTGGGCGTATGGCCGGTAGATGTCCTCAACCTGGGATAGCTTCGTGCATCCGGCAACGCTCTCACGGATCTCGTCAGTCAGTTTTCCCTGCTCTTCGATCAGCTTCAGGACGCTTTCCTTGCGTTCTGCCAGCTTCAGCTGGTAATCATATTTTTTCTGGATAAAGAGAATCTGTTCTTCATCCAGACCTTTTGTCTGTTCCTTACGGTAACGGGCAATAAAAGGCACTGTATTGCCTTCTTCCAGCATGCTCAATGTGTTCTGCACCTGGCTGACACTGATCTTCAGCTCCGATGCAATACTCTGGATAATTTCTTCATTCATGTCAAAAAACCTCCGACCGTGTTATCTTACCACATCCCGCCGTTTCATATCTATCCACCTTGGGCAACGGACATGAAAAAAGCCTGCCGTGCGGCAGACATGTTTCGGTTTTCAGTCAGGATACCAGAGAGTAGTAATAGAGCGTCGCTCCCCAGCATACAATGAGGGGAATCACGACAAACAGCGACAGGATGCCGGCATAGGACACCGCAAGCATTCCTTTCAGGATCAGTCCCAGGAACATCATGCCAAGATACAGACCTAAAATGACAAACACATAGATATAAAACAGCGTGACTTCCTGCCGCTTGATCTTCCGGATATCCCCGCCGGTATAACCCAGATGGCTCAGGGATTTGAAATACCGGCCGCGCTGGCTCAGTTCCGTGGAATAGCGGAACATGATGGCCAGGGAAAGCAGTATGCTCATGACGGCATAGGACAGCAGTGTCAGAAGCACCTCCATCGGCTCCATCTGCCGGGACACAAGAACAGATGCCAGCAGGGTCGAAGTGACAATAAAAAGAATAATGCTGCTTCTGAGAATCTGGATATCGGTACGGAAAAAGCCCAGCACGGCCAGCATCTGCGGCCGGTCGGTAAGATCATGTTTCAGCAGTTTATTGAGCCAGGGACCGAGAATATGCTTCATACAGCCGAGAAAGCCGACCATTCCCATCACTGTCCAGCCGATGGAATTCTGCGGGGCAGTGATAAACAGCACCAATGGGAACAGGAACAGAAATGCCGAAACGATCTGCAGGATCCGGCCGGAAATCTTCATATTCTCCAGTGCGGCAAATTCGAACTTGATCTTGACTTTCCTTTCATTCAGCAGCGAGGAAGCACTGTTGCGGTAGGCGAATGCCAGGTTCAGATATGTCGTCCAGAAAACCACTGACACCAGAATGATTGCCGTCATCACTACCGCCCGCAAACGGATGGCAATATGAAAGGCTTCCGAAGAAAGCAGAGCGATCAGACCGTTAAGGACAGGAATCAGAAACAAGGCCAGAAAAATCCCGGCCGGAATGGCAATCAGAAGCAGGATGAAGGTCTGCACGAGAAGATATCCCGCCAGCTGCATGTACTTTGCTCCGCAGATCAGCCTGATGGCCAGGTCGCGGGCCTTGTTCTTGACGAAGAAATCGTTGGCGAAAAAGATGATCACCATGCATACGGCAATGACGAACACCGTCAGGGTCGTCGCAAAACTGCCGCTGTCATTGATAAAAGTGACGCCGACAGCGTCACTCATGGATATATTGAAGAATATGAAAATGAACATGGCTGTCAGCACGAATGTCAGCCAGTAAAA
>CACYXJ010000073.1 GCA_902778375.1 uncultured Erysipelotrichaceae bacterium | reverse complement strand
AAGGGACCGCTGATGCAGCCGCTCAGAAGTTTCTACGGCGTTCTGGACGAGCACAGGGCAGTGCTTGAAATGGCTGCCGCTTCCGGGCTGCCGCTGGTCGCACCGGAAGAAAGAAATCCGCTGAACACGACCACTTACGGTACCGGTGAACTGATCAGGGACGCTTTGGACAAAGGCTTCGATGACATTTCGATTGCCATCGGCGGCAGTGCCACCAATGACGGCGGCATGGGCTGTGCCCGTGCGCTGGGTGTGAAGTTCCTGGACGAAAACGGTGATGAACTGGAAGGAACCGGTGCCGATCTGGAAAAGATCCGCTCCATCGATGTCTCCGGCCTTGATCCCCGTATTAAAAACACGAAGATCACTGTCATGTGCGATGTGACAAATCCCTTGACCGGACCGGACGGGGCAACCTACACTTTCGGCGCCCAGAAGGGTGCGACACCGGAAATCCAGGCACAGCTTGAAGCCGGTATGATCAATTACCGCGACCTGATCAAAAAGCAGTTCGGCATCGATCCCGATACGATTCAGGGTGCCGGTGCTGCCGGTGGTCTCGGCACGGCATTGATGGTATTCCTGAACGGCGAGATGAAATCAGGCATCGAGACGGTGCTTGATCTGATCAATTTCGACGAAAGACTGGAAGGTGTCGACCTGGTCGTTACCGGCGAAGGCAGGACTGACTGGCAGAGCTGCTTCGGCAAGGTCATGCAGGGAGTCGGCGAGCGCTGCGCCCGCAAAGGCATTCCATGTATCGGTCTGTCCGGCGGTCTTGGCAAAGACGCGGAAAAGATCTTTGACTGCGGCATCAGTTCGCTGATGACTTCGGTCGACGGACCGATGACGCTGGATGAAGCTTTCGAAAGGGCAGAAGAGCTGTACCTCAAGGCTGCTGTCCGCATGTTCCGCTTTATCCGCACCGGCATGGAAATGGCAAAGCAGTAAACAAACAGCTATACAAGGTTCCCGCGGACATGCGGGAACCTTTCTTCTTCTTTCTTTTGTTATATGCTTACATGAACTCTGAGCATAAAATGCTACAATAGGAAAAAGAGGTTTATTACTATGAATGAAGAAATTACCTTGATGGACAGAATCAAAAAGCTGTACCGCCCGGTCGGAAAGATCACCGATTATATTCCGCTGTCGGCTGCCATTACTTTTATTCTGGTCCTGGTCTCTTCAATGGTCGGTCTGTTCATTACAGCGTGGCTGCTGCCGCCGGCACAGACGAGAAGTCCGGCAATGCAGATGTTCGCCATGTACTTTAACACGATCGGAGCCTGGGTTGTAGCACTGCTGCTTATCCTGATCCTGCCCGGCAACCACAAAATGCTCAAAGCTGCCGGTCCGGGAATGAAAGGGAATACTCTGAAATGGATCCTTTACGGCATTCTGATCGGTTTTGGTGCCAATACGTTCTGTGTCCTGATGTCGATCCTGTTCAAGGATATCAGTCTTTCCTTCAGTCAGTTCAGTATCGGCTGGTGCCTGGCACTGTTTTTTGCAGTCATGATACAGTCCGGTTCGGAGGAACTGCTCTGCCGTCTTTATATGTTCCAGAAACTGCGCAGACGCTATAAGAGTCCATGGGTTGCGGTTGTTGTCAACTCGGTGTTCTTCGGTGCTCTGCACATGGGAAACCAGGGTGCGAATTTCTTTGGTATTGCCCAGTGTGTTATTTTCGGTTTTCTGGCATCGATCCTGGTCTGGAAATACAAGTCTTTCTGGGGCGCGGTTTTTGCCCATACAGCCTGGAACTTCACGCAGAATATTCTTTTCGGTCTGCCCAACAGCGGTGTCGTTCCGGTGTATTCATTCTTCCGTCTGGATGCCGCGTCCGGCGGCCTCTTCTTCGATCCCGGTTTCGGCGTTGAGGGAAGCCCCGGCGCATGCCTGCTGCTGACCGCAATCACCATCGGTCTGCTGGTTTACGCATTCAGAAACAATCTTGAAGAACAGGATATCTGGAAGGAAGACGAAGACAGGATCCTGGCTGAACAGGCGCAGGAAGTTCAGTCGGAAACAGCTTAAGGGAGTTTTGATATGACACATACATTGCTTTGCGGCACATATACCGAAAAGGGAAGTGAGGGTATCTACCGCTTCTCACTGGATGGAACAAGACCCGGAAGTTCGGATCTCTTCTGCCGCATCAGGGATCCCAAATACATCAGTGTACAGAACGGTCTGGTCGCCGCTTCCGCTTCCTTTGAAGACGGATGCGGCATCGCTGTTCTTGACAAGGACGGCAATCTTCTCGACAAGGCTGTCTTTGAAGACGAGACATCCTGTTTCGTGTCATGGCATGAAGACCGCATCTACTGTGCCAATTACCATGCCGGTCATTTCACTGTTCTTTCCTGGCAAGACGGAAAGCTTTCCGTAATAAAAACCGTGACGATCCGCGAGAAGGGCGGCTGCCACCAGGTCATCTTCTATAAGGACCGTTTCCTGGTTCCCTGCCTGCTTCTCGACGAAGTCAGGATGTTCAGCTACGATCTTGAACCGCTCGGTGTGATTTCCTTTGAAAAGGGAACCGGACCGCGGCACGGCATCTTCCGCAGCGACGGTTCCGCTCTGTATCTTGCCAGCGAACTGAGCAACGAACTGTTTGAAATCGATCCCGGAACCTGGACAGTCAGACGGAAGATCAGTGTCCTGCCGGAAGGAACAGTCCTGAAGAAGGATGGAGCGGCGATCCGTCTCAGCGGAGATGAAAAGACAGTCTATGTATCGACCAGGACGATGAACATCATCACCGCTGTCGAAACAGAGACATTCAGCGTCAGACAGATCGTTTCCTGCGGTGGCGACCATCCCCGCGATATCTACCGCCTGGACGATGTACTGCTGAGTGCCAACCGCTTCACCAACGATATCCATATCTTTGCGATCGGTTCTGACGGAACACTGAACGATACCGGAAACAGCACGGAAGTGATCCAGGGCGTCTCCCTGGCAGTTCTTGACTGACAAGCCTCGGAAGAGGCTTTTTTCCTGTAAATGCATCAGCGGCAAAGGATGTCTGATATAATACGGCTATGGAAAAAATCATGATCATCGGTCCGGTCGTGACCGACATCGTCAGTTATGTCAAGCAGCTGCCGCGCGGCAACGAGGAAATGCTGGTGGACGGATACAGCCAGCAGGTCGGCGGCACGGGCTATCATACTGCCCGCTTTCTGAACCTGTTTCATTTTCCCTATGAACTGCTGGCTGACTGCGGCAGCGGTGTCTACGGTACATTTGCCTACGATACCTGTGTTTATGAAGGGCTGGATGTCCATCAGATGAATCCCGGTATTGCCGGATGCACCTATCACATTGTCGATCCCCAGGGCAATTACCAGTATTTCTGTGTACCCGGGACTGAATATGACTTCGATCCTGACATTCTGCAGGAAATTGACCTGAAAGAGTTTTCCGCCATTGTCCTCTGCACGGATATGCTGCTCGGGCAAGGTGCGGATGAACTGATGGAAATGCTGCGGGAAGCGGAACTGCCGCTGTATCTGCAGTGCGGCATGCGTGTCGACGAGATCGGGGAAGATGTTCTTTCCGCGCTGTATGCTCTGAATCCCATTTTATTATTAAGCGAAGCGGATGCCGTGTATCTGAACGGCAGCCAGGAAGAAATCAACACCGCGGCGGAAAAACTGCATGCGGAAACAAAAGCACCTGTCATTATCCTGAAAGCAGGGGAAGGTGCCTATTATCATGACGGAAGCGAATCCTATATCGCCCCGTATGAAGGAGTATGCAGCAGTGAAGTCTTCTACGCCGCGTTCCTTGCGGCAAGAGCAGCCCATGTCGACTTCCGCAATTCCCTGGTCTTTGCGGCCGAATGTGTGGACAGCGACGAAGAGGAAACCTCAATGCAGCGGATGCGGGAGCGTCTTGCGGCCATGATCATGCAGAAATGAGAATCATATGTACAACGGACTGAATGAGCAGCAGGTCCAGGAAAGAGTCTCCCAGGGCCTGACAAACAAAAGCGATCTTCATCTGACACGGTCATATGAAGATATTATCCGCAGCAACACGCTGACATATTTTAATATTGTCAATGCCGTTCTTTTCGTGATCGTCCTGACGACAGGGCATCTCAAAAACGGAATGTTTTTTATTACCATCATCGTCAACTCCCTGATCGGTATCTATCAGGAGATCAAGGCCAAGAAGCTCCTGGAGAAGATGGAGATCATGGTTGCCGCCAAAGTGCCGGTATGCCGCAGCGGCCAGTGGAAGGAAATACCTGTCGACGAGATCGTCCAGGATGATCTGATCCGGCTGGAAAGCGGTATGCAGATACCGGCTGACTGTCTTCTTCTGGATGGATATCTGGAAGTGGATGAAAGTCTGCTGACCGGCGAATCGGAACATGTTTCCCATTATGCCGATGATGAAGTATCCGCCGGTACGGTCTGCATGTCCGGCAGCTGCAGCGCCAAGGTTCTGCGTGTCGGAAAGGAATGCGCGTCCTCCAAGATCATGGAGGAAGCCCGCAAGTACAGCAAGGTCAAGTCGGAACTCAACGAGAACCTCAACCGCCTGATCAGGATCGTCTCGGTTGCCATCATTCCCACCGGCCTCATTCTTTTCGCGACGCAGTACTGGCTGCTGAACCTGACATGGCAGGATGCTGCATTGAAAACCGTTGCCGCAGTTGTCGGCATGATTCCCGAGGGACTGGTCGTTCTGACCAGTATCGCCCTGGCGGTTTCGACGATGCGTCTTTCCCGCCGTTCGGTGCTGGTGCAGGATCTGTTCTCCATCGAGTCACTGGCAAGAGTTGACGTACTTTGTCTCGACAAGACCGGCACCCTGACTCAGGGCAGCATGAAAGTCAACGAACTGAAGCCGCTGCTCGATCATACCCGCTCCTACGCCGAGGGAATCATCTGCAGTTTCATGGCGGCCGAGGAAAAACCCAACGCGACCGCAAAGGCAATGACGGAATACTTCGGCAGATCGGAAGTCTTCCATGTCGATTCCTATCTGCCGTTCTCCAGTGCGAGAAAATATACTGCCGCCCATATCCTCAATGAGGGCACGTTCTATCTCGGCGCCGTGAACTTCCTGTTCCCAAAAGGCTGTCCGGCCGCCAACAGATATCTGAGCCAGTATACTTCCGAGGGCAAGCGTGTCCTCATTCTAGGCCGCTCCAAGGCGCCGGCAATCGCAGAGGAAGGCGTGCCGGACGATCTTGATCCGGTGGCAATGATCATGATCACCGATGTCCTGCGCGACAATGTCCAGGAAATCATGTCTTATTTCCAGAAACAGGATGTTTCCCTGAAAGTCATCTCCGGCGACGATGCCGCGACGGTTTCTTCTCTCGCCCTGCAGGCGGGAATTCCGGGAGCCGAGCACTATGTCGACATGTCGACCGCATCCGCGAGCATGGCGGCACTTGCGGAAAACCACACGGTCTTCGGCCGTGTCACGCCTGACCAGAAGAAAGCACTGATCGAAGCCCTGCAGGAAAACGGCCATACTGTGGCAATGACCGGAGACGGTGTCAACGACGTGCCGGCATTGAAAACTGCCGATGTCGGCGTTGCCATGGCCGCCGGTGCATCGGCCGCCAAGGACAGTGCCAATCTTGTTCTGCTGGACAACGATTTCGCCCATATGCCGGATATCGTCGATGAAGGCAGACGTGTCATCAACAATATCTCCCGTGCCGCTTCGATGTATCTGGTCAAGACGGTATTCTCGATCCTGCTGTCGCTCTATGTCATCCTGCTGCGTCAGGAATATCCGTTCCTGCCGGTGCACCTGACACTGATCACGGCTGTCGGCGTCGGTATCCCGACCTTCCTGCTGCAGATGGAACCAAGTTTCGAAAGGGTGAAGGGAGCCTTCTTCACACCGGCATTCCGCAATGCCGTGCCGGCTGCTGTCACCGTCTTTCTGACAGCGCTGTTCTGTCTTGCGGTACGCTATATGTTCCATCTTCCGATCGAGCGCTATTACGGAATCTTTGTTGCTCTGACCGGTTATATCTATCTCTATACATTGTTCCGGGTCTATTATCCGCCGACAAAGATCAGGATCGCGGTCATTGCCGCGATGGCGGTGCTGCTGGTTCTGGTTCTGACCCTGGTGCCGGAACTGTTCAGTGTCAATTTCCAGTTCCAGGATCTTGCCGCACTGATGGTCGGTTTCGCAATCATTCCGTTCCTGAACGCCGCCCTGGCAAGGGCATATGACTGGATCCGCAAAAAGACAAACCGCAGAAAGGTGGTGCGCCATGGAAAGAAGAACAGAAGCTCAATGGCTGCTGGATCATAAAACAGTCAATTCGATCATGATTCATAACCGCAACGCCGGTATAAGAAAAATCTACATGTTTCTGGATTTTGACGGGGTGGTTAACGTCTTTGTCCTGCCCGGTACGAAGCGGTATGAGGAAATGCAGGAAAGCGGAAACTTCGAATTCTTCGACCGTGACTGTGTCAGAAGACTCAATGACTTCGTCAGGGATTGGCCGGTCACGATTGTCATATCCTCTTCCTGGCGCTTCGGCGGCCTCGACTACTGCAAGGAGTATCTCAAGGATGCAGGTCTGGAAGACCATGTCGTATTCAGCGACACGACTTCCCTGGAGGTCGACGGACCGCGCGAGGAACTGATCATGGATTATCTTCTGGAACATCCCGACTTCACCGGATTCCTGATCTTCGACGACATCCATATGAGCCATCTTCTGGATTATCTGGTACAGACTGATGTGCTGAAAGGGTGGGATGAAGAGTGCGACGAAAGAGCCCGGAAAATAATTGCAAAATTTTAGTGGATTTTTTGAAATGAATGGTGTATATTAATCAATGCAACGCGGATATGGCGGAATTGGCAGACGCGCATGATTCAGGTTCATGTGAGGAGACTCGTGCAGGTTCAACTCCTGTTATCCGCACCATTCAGACAGTCTGAGACATCAGGCTGTTTTTCTTTTTCCATTCCGCAATGCACGGATGTATAATGTTGCCATTGAAAGAAAGGTAACAGTCTTATGGGTATTCAGGCTTATTTATTGCTCGCCCTGGCAGTGGTGCTCGTGATTGGTATCATCAAGAAGCTCTGGGGGCTCGTCAAGTTTCTCGCCATTGCGTTCATCATCGCTGCTGCACTGCACTATTTCGGCATCTTCTAAGGAGGCACTAATATGAGAAATCCGCGTTCTGCTCCGTCCGTTTTTCTCCTAGCCGGAGGTATCTTCGCTCTTGTCGGCGGCATTTTCCTGCCTATCGGCATCGGTCTGCGTAATGTGGACAGTCTGTTCTTCTATGCGTTCGGCATGCTGGGCGCCGTTCTGTTCGGTGTCGGCCTGGCGCTCCTGATCATCTGGTATAAGCGCCGCAAGGTCCAGCAGGCTGTCGTGGAAGGCGGAAAATATGTCATCGGACGCATTGCCAATATCAGCCGCAATTACAGCGTCACGATCAATGGCGTGAATCCCTATGTCATTGAATGTGTGTTCCAGGATCCCGACACCGAGATCACCCATACGTTCCGCAGTTCCGATCTGATGGAGGATCCCTCACCGTATCTTGACAGTGACGAGATCCGCATCTACATCAATCCTGATAATCTTGATGAGTATTATGTCGATATCCCGTCTGCCCTCAACAAGGTTGTCGTGCATCACTGAAAGCAGAATGATCTGCTTTTTCTTTTGCGAGATTCTGCTATACTTGTCTGTGGCTGAAGGAGGCTATGACCAATGAAGGAATATACACCCGTCAAAGAAGGTAAAGTACGTGAGATCTATGACACCGGCGATGCGCTGATCATGGTTGCGACCGACCGGATCTCGGCATTCGATGTCATTCTGAAAAACAAGGTAACGGACAAAGGAAAGGTCCTGACCCAGATGTCGCGTTTCTGGTTCGATCTGACTTCCGATATCATCGACAATCATATGATCAGCACTGATGTCAACGATATGCCGGAATTCTTCCGTAATGAAAAGTTCGAAGGCCGCTCCATGCTGTGCAAAAAGCTGGAAATGCTGCCGGTCGAATGCATCGTCCGCGGCTATATCACAGGCAGCGGCTGGGCCAGCTATGAAAAGGACGGCACTGTCTGCGGAATCCGTCTTCCGGAAGGACTGAAGAACTGCGACAAACTGCCGGAAGCAATTTACACACCGAGCACGAAAGCAGAAATCGGCGAACATGACGAAAATATTTCCTTTGAGAAATCTGTCGAAGTCCTGGAGAAAATCTATCCGGGCAGGGGACAGGAACTGGCGGAAAAACTGCGCGATGCCACCCTGGCACTGTATAAGAAATGCGCTGACTATGCTTTAAGCAGAGGCATCATCATCGCTGATACAAAGGTTGAATTCGGTCTCGATGAGAACGGCGAACTGGTTCTCGGTGATGAAGTCCTGACTCCCGATTCCAGCCGCTTCTGGCCGCTGGAAGGCTACGAGCCGGGTCATTCCCAGCCGTCTTTCGACAAACAGTTCGTCCGCGACTGGCTCAAGGCCAATCCCGACAGCGACTACAATCTGCCGCAGGACGTCATCGACAAAACAATTGCCAAGTACAAGGAAGCCTATCTGCTTCTGACAGGAAAGGAACTTTGAGCCGGTCATCTGACCGGCTTTTAGTACGGTATAAGTGTAGTCGGCAAGATCATCAACCGGATGGTCAACTAGCTGCACTTATTTTAGGATAAGGGAGTAGTCATTCGGCCTGGCGT
>CACYXJ010000072.1 GCA_902778375.1 uncultured Erysipelotrichaceae bacterium | reverse complement strand
CCGATGTATAAACTGCAGTATAAAAGCCCTGCAGAGTATACACTCTCACAGGGCTTTAAATTGTTTTTTTGACCTGTCTACTTTTCGTTGACAAGTTCACTTGATGACCGGGCTGCTTTGCTGTTTATGGAACGTCAGTCATGAAGATCGGGTATGAATTCGATATACAGCTGGTCGAATTCGGGCCTGAGATCCTGCCGCACGAGATCATGGAGTTTTGACCATTCCCTCGTATCGATCAATGAAGTGCTGCTGGTTTCCTTCAGATAGACTTCGATCCATGTCTTGCGGCCGGTCTGGATGACGTCGATAAAAGTCGCCTCATACGGCATGTCCTTCAGATGCCTGTCCACTGCCTCGTGCACCTTGTCCATCACTTCCTTGGGCGGTGAGAACAGCAGCATCTGTTTGAAGCCGCGGTTGAGTTCCTTCAGCGGTTCGGCGATCAGGATCAGCGAAAGGACGATGGCGACGACAGAGTCCATATAGGGGGCGATTGGTTTCAGGATGGAATCACCCAGAAGATGATCGGCAAGGAACGCGACGGCGATGCCGATACTGCCGACGATATCCGTTTTCCAGAGGAACAGTTCGGCGTGAATGGTCGGCGATTCGTATTTCCTGCTCATATGCTGCAGGAACAGATACATCAGTACGCTTCCGATGCCAAGACAGATTTCAAATATTGCGATTCCCATCGGACTGACATCGTGGCCGCCGCTCAGAATGATGTGGACGTTGGTGTTGATCATCAGCAGGATCAGGATCAGCAGGATCGAGTATTTCACAATCAGAAACAATGATTCGACCTGGGCATAGCCGTAGGGATGCCATTCACTCACCGGTTTGTACAGAAGCGGGATCAGCAGCAGAAAAGGCCACATCATGACCAGCTCGGCGGAATCGAAAATGGCGTCCATGAGTACGGTATAGGAATGCAGGTAAAGAGCCATGATGATCTCGGCCGCGGAAAGGGCGCAGCTGCCGGCAAACGACAGCCGCAGGATGCGCTTTTCCAGTCCTTCCTTTGTCATGCTTTTCGTCTTCATCATCTGTTCCCTGTTTCTGTAATTCTAGCATGCGGCAGGGGCGGACAGCCGCTGTCTTTTTCAAAACGTCCTCCTGTGATACAATGCCGATAATGAAAAAAGCAGTCCTGGCCGGCATTTCCCTGAAGAATGCCCCGAAACAGTTCGCATCCGTATTTGCCGAAACAAAGGCGTTGTGTGAAGCCTGCAATCTTGAAGTTGTCGGTGAGATCAGCCAGCAGTCGCGCTCCATGGACCAGCGTACAGCCTTCCGGCAGGGAAAGATACAGGAACTGGCTGCCCTGGTCAAAGCCACGGACGCCGATCTGATCGTGTTCCATAATCCGCTTCCGATCCAGGTGTCGGAAAGAATTTCGTCATTGTGCGGCGTCAATGTCATCGACAGGACATCTTTGATTCTGGACATTTTCGCCAGCCGGGCAAGGTCGAAGGCGGCGACACTGCAGGTGGAAATGGCAAGACTGCAGTATGACCTGCCGCGGATCCTGCATGAAACCGCCGACCAGTCCGGCCATGAAAGAGGCGGCTCTGCCTATAACCGCGGTGCCGGTGAAATGCGCTCCGACCTTGTCGCAAGACAGTACGGCGGCCGGATCGCAGCCCTGAAGAAGGAACTCCAGAAGATTGAAAAACAGCGCTGGCAGGACGAAAGAAGAAGGACCAGGACATTGATGCGCCGGGTGGCTCTGGTCGGTTATACCAATGCCGGCAAGAGTTCGCTGATGAACCGCATGATCGCCATGAGCACGATGCAGGGCAGGACGGTCCGGGAGGAGGACATGCTGTTTGCGACCCTCGACACCAGTGTCAGGATGATCGCTTACGGACAGCGCAAATTCCTGTTATATGACACCGTCGGATTTGTCTCGGACCTGCCGCATACATTGATTGACGCATTCAAGAGCACGCTGGACGCGGCCCGCGACGCTGATCTGCTTGTCCATGTGGCGGACGCATCCGATCCTGCATGCACCGACAAGATCGCGATCACAGAGGAAACGCTGCAGGAAATCGGAGCCGGCAATATCGAAGTTCTCAGAGTTTACAATAAGTGCGACCTTCTGGAAGATGACAGTCATATCGACGGCCTGAAGATCAGCTGCCGCACCGGTGCCGGCATGGATATATTCATGCATGAACTGCTGGCGCGTCTGTATCCGAAGGAAGAAAGCGCTCTGATCCTGCTTCCGTATGATAGAATAGCAATGATCGACATGTATAAGACGGCGGTGGAGATGACGATCCTGGAAAACCGCGAGGAGGGCATGCTCATTTCCCTGAAAGGACCCGCCAGATACATTGCTGCATTCCGGAACTACCGGATAAAGGAGATAGAAGAATGAATACTGTTTGGGAGAAACTGACAGCCGCCCAGCTGAAGGAACTGAATGTTTTCTGCGAAGACTACCGCAAGTTCCTTTCCGCCTCGAAAACCGAAAGAATGTTCGTGAAGAATGGCATCGAAGTTGCTGAAAAGGCAGGCTTCAGGGACATCAGCACCTTCACAAGCCTGAAGGCAGGCGACCGTGTCTATGCCAACAACCGCGGCAAGAACCTGTGCCTGTTCGTCATCGGCACAAAGCCTCTGACCGAAGGCATGAACATTGTCGGCGCCCATATCGACAGCCCCCGTATCGACGTCAAGCCGGTGCCGCTGTATGAAAAGGACGGACTGGCACTGCTCGATACCCATTACTACGGCGGCATCAAGAAATATCAGTGGGTCGCAAGACCGCTGGCGCTCGTCGGTGTCGTCTGCAAGAAGGACGGCACGACAGTCGACATCAATATCGGTGACAAGCCGGGCGATCCGGTTCTCGGTATTTCCGATCTGCTGCCGCACCTGGCACAGGAACAGATGAAGAAGCCGGGCGCGACGGTTGTCGAAGGTGAGGCACTCGATGCCCTGGTCGGCTCCAGACCGCTGAAGAACACCAAGGAAGAAGCAGTCAAGAAAGCTGTCCTGAAGATCCTCAAGGAACAGTATGACATTGAAGAAGATGACTTCATGTCAGCGGAACTGGAACTGGTTCCGGCCGGCGAAGTCAGGGACTACGGTCTCGACAGATCGATGCTGCTGGGATACGGCCATGATGACAGAGTATGCGGCTATACTTCGATGCGCGCGATCATGGATATGAAGAAGCCGGAAAGAACTTCCTGCTGCATTCTCGTCGACAAGGAAGAAATCGGTTCTGTCGGCAACACCGGCATGCACAGCCGCTTCTTCTTCAACGCTGTAACCAGACTGCTGGCTCTGCAGGGCAGCACATCTCTGATCGAAGTCAATGACGCGTTCGAGAATTCCCGCATGCTGTCAAGCGACGTTTCGGTTGCCTTTGATCCGAATTATCCGGAAGTTTCCGATCCGAAAAACACCGGTTTCTTCGGCAAGGGTATCTGCTTTGTCAAGTATACCGGTTCGCGCGGCAAAAACAGCGCCAACGACGCCAATGCCGAATTCCTCGCCAAGGTGCGCAGAGTCATGGACGACAACAAGGTTTCCTTCCAGCTCTGTGAACTGGCCAAGGTCGATATCGGCGGCGGCGGAACGATTGCCTACATCCTGGCCAATCTGAACATGGACGTTCTGGATGCCGGCATTGCTGTTCAGTCGATGCACGCTCCGTTTGAGACAGTATCCAAGGCTGATGTCTATGAAGGATACCGCTGCTATAAGGCATTCCTTAAGGATATGGACTGAATCTGACAATTTATCTGTTAAAATGAAGGCGTAGGAATACGCCTTTTTATCACAGAGGGGGTAAGATCATGAAAATCACATTCTATTTCGTCCGTCACGGCGAGACCCGTTTCAACCAGAAGGGAAGGGTGCAGGGGGTTTCTGACAGTCCGCTGACACCGCTTGGCAAAGCCCAGGCAGACCGCGCCGGCGACGCACTTCGCGAAGTTTTCTTCGATAAGGCATACACATCGCCGTCCGAACGCACGATGCAGACTGCCCGTCATATCCTCAGCGGCCGCAACATGGAAGCGGAGATCGTCGAGGATCTGCACGAATTCGATTTCGGACGCTATGAAGGCACCCGTTTCACATCCCATCCGGATGAACTGAAACAGCATTTCGCAACCCGCGATTTCAGCAGTGCCGACGGTGAATCCCCGGCCCGCATGGAAGTCCGCGTCCGGGATGTCATGAAAGATATCGTAAGCCGCTGCGACGATCTCGACAGGGTTCTGATCGTATCCCACGGCATGTTCGAATTATTCCTGATGACGACACTGCTCAATGTTGACGGCGATGCCTTCTATAAGCAGCGGGAGGCGGAAGGAAGAAGAAGCACCCCGAACGGCGGCATCATGGTCTTCACCTATGAAGACGGGAATTACGAAATGACGGTGGAGCCGACCGAGACGGAACGCTTCGTCCTGCCGCCGGAAGAAAAGCATGTTACCTTCTACTATGTCAGACACGGCGAGACCCGGTTCAACATGTGGAACCGCATGCAGGGAGTGGATGATTCACCTCTGACCGCAGCCGGCATTCACCAGGCGGAGGAAGCCAGGGATGCTCTGCGCGGGGTGGAATTCAGCGCCATCTACACTTCACCGCTGGGCCGTGCCCGAAATACAGCCAATATCATCGCCCGGCCGCATATGATCGAGCCGGTATTGGAAAAGGGACTTAAGGAAGTCGACTTCGGCGATTTCGAAGGTGTTGTCATGGATTCCTGGCGGGAAGAGATCATGCGCCGTCATCTGATCGAGGAATGGAGCGACGTCGGCGGCGAGAATCTGAAACAGGTCCAGGCCAGAATCAAAAAGACCCTGGACAAGATCATCCGCCGGGCCAAAGACAACGACACGATCCTTCTCGTATCGCATGGCACATATTATCTGAACATCCTGAAATATCTGTTCGATATCGACAGGACTGACTACTTTGAAAAACGAATGAAGGCGGGCAGACAGGCAATGCCCAACGGCGGTATCTTCACCTTTGAATATACCGACGGAACCTTCCGCATCCGCGAACTCATGGTATCGCCTGACGAATACGGCAAACAGTAAAAAAAGAATGCAGATCATCAGACCTGCATTTTTTCTTCTCTTGTACGGTGGCTGATCAGCTCACCGTTTTTATCATAGGTGTCAATGATGTCAAAACCTTCCTCAAAGACCGGCAGGACCATGTTTCTGGCAACCCGGCGGATCGTCTCTTCGCCGGCAGTCCGGCTGCGCCGCAGGTCCCTTGCGATACAGGTTTCGATATCGGTAGTGAATACGATCGCGTGGATCAGGGCAATACCGGCAACCATGGCGATGATCTGCGCCCGGTATTTCGGAATGTTGTTGACACCGTCAAAGGCGACATTTTTGCCTTCCTTCAGCAGCTGTACCGTTTTCTTCTGCAGTGTTTCCCAGATCAGTTTCTGGCCGACGTATTCCTTTTCCCGAAGGGTCATGTTTTCCGGATCGTATCCGAGTTCCTTCAGAACATCGTCGGTATACTGAAGACTCTCATCGCCGAACATTTCGCCGCGCAGCTCGTCACCGCTCAATACCACAGTGTCCTTCATTGTTTTCATGAAGGTGCTTTTGCCGGAGGCGGGCAGGCCGATCGGCATGTAAAATACAGGTTTCTTCTCAGTCATTCAGTCCTCACGGTCGCTCATCGGAACGTATTCGGCAGAAGAACCGACATATTTGTAAGCCGGACGGATAATGCGGTTGGAGAATTCGACTTCCTCCATGCGGTGGGCACACCAGCCGGCGATACGGGATACGGCAAAGATCGGTGTGAACAGTTCCTCGGATATGCCAAGGATGCGGTAAACAAGACCGGAATACAGGTCCATGTTGGCGCACATGTTTTTGGTCAGGCCTTTTTCCTCGCGGAAGATTTCCGGCGACAGTTCATCGATCATGCAGAGCAGTTCGTAATCCGTTCCCAGCCCCTTTTCGTAAGCCAGATCATGAGAGTATTTCTTCAGGATCCTGGCACGCGGGTCGGATACGGTATATACGGCATGGCCGACGCCATAGATCAGGCCGCTGCCGTCACCCGCTTCCTTACGGATGATTTTGCGCAGGTATTCCCTGACTTCATTCCGGTCAGTCGGATCCTTGAGGGCTTTCTTCATGGTGTCCAGCTGCTGCATGACTTTCAGGTTGGCGCCGCCGTGCTTGGGACCCTTGAGGGAACAGATCGCCGCGGCGATTGCCGAGTAGGTATCGGTTCCGGTCGAGGACAGGACACGGTCGGTGAAGGTTGAGTTGTTACCGCCGCCGTGGTCGGCATGCACCAGCATGCATAAATCGAGCAGTTTGGCTTCCTCATGAGTGAACTTCTGGTCGGGACGGTAGGTGGACAGGATATGTTCCGCCGTGGACAGTCCCTTGATTGGATAGTGAAGATACAGCGAGCCGCGGGCATAGGCATGCATCTTGATCTGATAGGCGTAGACCATCATTGTCGGCAGCTGGGCAATCAGGTTGACTGACTGGCTCATGATGTTTTCCAGCTGGCTGTTTTCCGCGTTTTCGTCATAGCTGTACATCGCCAGGACGGAACGGGCCATCTTGTTCATGATGTTCGGGGAAGGAGCGCTCATAATCATTGTTTCGGCAAAGCCGTCAGGCAGTTCGCGGTGGTTTTCCAGCAGGGTGCGGAAGCGGCTGAGCTGGTCTTCTGTCGGCAGCGAGCCGAACAGCAGCAGCCACACGACTTCCTCGAACATGAAGCGGTCATGGTCCATTGCTTCATGTACGAATTCCATCAGATCGATGCCTCGGTAGATCAGTTTGCCGTCGCAGGGGATGACATTGCCGTCATCGTCGCGCTCATAGCCGACAACGTCGCAGATATTTGTCAATCCGGTCAGGACACCGGTGCCGTCAGGGTTTCTCAGTCCCCGCTTGACACCGAGTTTTTCACTTGTCTTCGGATCGATATAGTTGTTTTCACGGTATTCTTCGCATAAAAGTGACAGTTCTTCAGGGGTAAATGAAGGAACATCAGGATAAATCATATGCAATACCTCCTTTAAGCAATAATGATACTCAAAAACTGTTATAAAAACAATTTTTCTGTATAATTATGAGCAATGGAAAGAAGGTTCT
The DNA here is from genome assembly GCA_902778375.1 of uncultured Erysipelotrichaceae bacterium. GTDB lineage: Bacteria > Bacillota_I > Bacilli_A > Erysipelotrichales > Erysipelotrichaceae > Bulleidia. The sequence continues at coordinate 1,676 of CACYXJ010000072.1, read as the reverse complement.
TATGCAGATCGTACTGATTCCCGGCGACGGCATCGGAAAAGAAATTGCCGCAAGTGTAAAGGAAGTTTCCACAGCACTGAACTGTGACATCGACTGGCTCGAATACGAAGCCGGCGCTGAATATTATGAAAAAAGCGGAGCGCTCCTTCAGGAGGGACTCCTGGATAAGATCAAGGAGACAGGGCTTGCCCTCAAAGGTCCGACAGCGACGCCAATCGGCACCGGATTCCGGTCCATCAACGTTCAGCTGCGTCAGACATTCAAGACGTACGCGAACCTGAGACCGGTGCATTCGATGGCCGGCGTCCCGTCCCGCTACGAGAATGTCGACCTTGTCATCTTCCGTGAGAATACGGAAGATCTCTACCGCGGCATCGAATACATGTGCGACAGCGATACCGCCCACGGCATCAAGATCATCACCCGCAAGGCAAGCGACCGCATCATCCGCGCCGCTTTCGAATATGCAAGGGCAAATCACAGAAACAAAGTCACCTGTGTCCATAAGGCGAACATCATGAAGCTGACAGACGGTCTGTTCCTTGAAACATTCGGCAATATCGCAAAGGAATATCCCGACATCGCTTCCGACAGTGTCATCATCGATGCCTTATGCATGAAACTGGTCACCGATCCTACACCGTTCGATGTCCTGGTTACGGAAAACCTGTATGGTGATATCATCTCCGATCTCTGTGCCGGTCTGGCCGGCGGCCTTGGCTTCGCACCGAGTGCCAATATCGGCGACGATGTCATCATCTATGAAGCAGTCCATGGTTCGGCACCGGATATCGCCGGTCAGAACAAGGCCAATCCGACGGCTCTTCTGATGGCGTTTGCGATGCTGCTGAACGACCATGGCATGAAGGACAAAGCGGACAGGCTCAACAAGGCGATCGCCGAAGTCATTGAAGAGGGAAAGACAGTCACCGCTGACATCGGCGGAACTGCCGGCACGAAGGAATTCACGGCTGCCGTGATTGCGAGGCTGTCATGATCCAGCTGAAAAACACGCCGGTACAGATCCGGGACGGCCAGCCTGTTGAATGTAACGAAAACGCAAAGGCAGACCGGGAAAAAACGATTGCCTATCAAATCCTGAACAGACACTGTCAGAGCCGCGATGATGTCATGCACATCCGCTTCGATTCTCTGACGAGTCACGATATCACCTATGTCGGCATCATCCAGACTGCCCGTGCTTCCGGCATGAAGCAGTTCCCGATGCCGTATGTCCTGACCAACTGCCACAATACCCTGTGCGCGGTAGGCGGAACGATCAATGAGGACGATCATCAGTTCGCACTGTCGGCTGCCCGCAAATACGGCGGCATCTACGTCCCGCCGTGCTATGCCGTCATCCATTCCTACAACCGGGAAATGATGACCGGCTGCGGCAGGATGATCCTCGGTTCCGATTCCCATACAAGATACGGCGCCCTGGGTACGATGGGTGTCGGTGAAGGCGGCGGCGAACTGGCAAAGCAGCTGGTCAGCCGTACCTATGATCTTGCCGATCCCCAGGTTGTTCTGATCTGGCTGAAAGGCAAACCAAGACCGGGTATCGGTCCGCACGATGTCGCGCTTGCCCTGGTAGCGGCAACCTATGCCAACGGCTTTGTCAAAAACAAGGTCATGGAATTTGCCGGACCTGGCATTGCCGCGCTGTCCCAGGA
>CACYXJ010000071.1 GCA_902778375.1 uncultured Erysipelotrichaceae bacterium | reverse complement strand
TCGAAGTGGAAAAGACCGAAATACTGGTTCCGGCCGAGGCAAAACCTGAACCTGTTCCCGTTGAGCCGAAACCCGAACCCGTTCCGGCTGATCCGGAACCTGTTCCACAGAATCCGGATAATACCAATGTGCAGCCGGAAACTGTAACGGCAGATGTGACGACCAATACATCCGTGACGCGTATTGTCAGTCCTTCACACCGGATCGAGGCCGATTTTGTGCCTTCCGGTCTTGTTGTTCCGGATGTTCCGATGTACAGGACACAGCAGCTTCGCAGCGATGCGGCATCTTCTCTGGAGGATATGTTTGCGGCAGCGAAAGACGACGGATTGGATCTGTATCTGATCAGCGGATACCGTTCCTATGAATACCAGCAGGGTTTATGGGACTACTATTATGATTACTTCGGTCCGGAATATACTGAACGGATGGACGCCCGTCCGGGAGGGACCGAACATCAGCTCGGACTATCCGTGGATATCGGTACAACAGACGATGTCTGCCGCCTTGATTTCTGTTTCGGCGATACCGCGGCATTTGCCTGGCTGCAGGAGAATTCTTATAAGTACGGATTTATTGAACGATATCCGTATGATAAGGAAAGTGTTACCGGCATCATGTATTCACCATGGAGTTTCCGCTATATCGGCACTGAGGAAGCGGTTAAACTGTATGAAGCACAGCTGACGATGGAGGAATTCTACTCTATTGACTGATCAATCTGCAGTGTATATGGAAATCTGACGGGCCTTCCCAAAGCATTCGTGCATGGTTTTTTGGGATTTCTGTATATAATTACAATAAATCATGGGAGACCCTAAGATGATGAACGATCAGAAGAATGTGAAAATTACAGTTTCACAAAAAATGCAGAAAATTGGCCGCATGGGAATTGCCTACGCCAAAGAACGCGTCAATGACCAGGAACTATCTACTGTGCAGTATAAAGTATGCATTACGATTTACAACAATCCCGGTCTGAGCCAGGATGCCGTTGCCCGTGATCTTGGCATGGACAAGAGTTCGGTTGCCAAGCTGATCTCCAAACTGATGGACGAAGAAATTGTGCGCCGTGATGTCAATCCCAGGGATCGCCGGGAGTACCAGCTGTACCTGACAGAAAAGGGTACAGCCATGACCGAAGAGTTTCTACACTATATGTTCGAATGGGAGACTTCCCTTTGCCGGAATGTCGGTATTGATCATGCTTTGATGCATCAGCAACTTGAGGTGCTGATCAAAGAAGCAGAAGCACTGACCGAATGAAAAAAGGGTCGTATTTTTGCTGAAAAAATATTGAAATGATAGCGCTTTCCTTATAAAATTTAATAGACAACAGAATTAGTTGAAAGAAAGAAGGATTATAATATGTCTAAAAAAATTACTCTGTTCTGCTCTGCAGGTATGTCCACTTCGTTACTTGTTAACAAGATGAAGGAAGAAGCTCAGAAAAAAGGCGCAGATTATGAAATCGCCGCTTATTCCCTGAACGAAGTTGACCTCTATGGCCCTCAGGCTGATGTTATCCTGGTAGGTCCGCAGGTTCGTTTCGCACTCGAAAAGCTGAAGAAGCAGTTCCCGGACAAGCCGATCGATGCAATCGATATGCGTTCCTATGGCCTGATGGATGGTAAGGCAGCTATCGCATTAGCAGAGAAATTAATGGGTGAATAATTCCCATAACAATTAGCTTAAGAGAAGGAGAAAAAGAAATGGCTAAGAAAATCACTTTATTCTGTGCAGCCGGCATGTCCACATCTCTGTTAGTTAACAAGATGAAGGAAGCAGCCGCAGCAGCTGGCAAGGACTACGAAATCGCTGCTTACTCTCTTGGTGAGCTCGATCAGCACGGTCCGGTTGCTGACGTCATCCTTTTAGGACCACAGGTTCGTTTTGCGAAGTCCAAGGTTGAAGCCGCTTGCCCGGGCAAGCCGATTACAGACATCCCGATGCAGATGTATGGTCTGATGGACGGCAAAGGCACACTCGCTCTTGCCATGAAACTGTTAGGAGACGAATAAGAATATGGAAGGAACAGAATTAGTTGCGTTCAATATTATCGCGTCTGTAGGAACAGCCCGTTCCAGTTACATCGCAGCAATCGATGAAGCCGCAGCAGGCAACTTTGAAGAAGCTGAAAAGCTGATCAAAGAAGGTCAGGAAGCATTCAACGGCGGTCACGGCGCTCACCAGGAACTGCTTGTCAAGATGGCAAATGGTGAAACAGTCACAATGACTCTGCTGCTGACTCATGCTGAAGACCAGCTGATGAGCGCTGAATCTTTCGGCATCCTTGCTGAAAAGTTCCTCGCTGTTTACAAGAAGATCGGCTAATCAACAGATTGGAAAAGAATGCGTTTGATGAAGCGCATTCTTTTTTTTACACAGTACCGGAGGCATGATGACAATAAAAGCAATATTCTTCGATTTTGACGATACTCTGGGTGACAGGATCAGTTATTCGACCGACTGCTACCGGGCGATTCTGACAGAATATTCCGGAATAGAGGACCCGCTTCTTCTGGAATCGGCGGTGCAGGACTGCGTGCTTTGGGATGAATTCGGCAATATTTCCAAAAATCACGTGACTGAAATGCTGAAAAAAGAGTACGGTATCACGCTGCCGATCGGTAATTTTCCCGAATACTGGGTCAATCATCAATGGCGCTATGCTGTGCCGTTTGAAGACAGTGCTGAAACACTGCAGAAACTCGGGGAAAGATATCAGCTTGGCGTCATTACCAACGGTCCGGCAGAGATACAGCGTCTGAAACTGAAACAGTCCGGTCTGGAACAGTATTTTCCGCCGGAGAATATCATTGTCAGCGGCGACTTCGGAATCTCCAAACCGGATCCCCGTCTGTTTCTGATTGCCTGCGAACGGCTGAATGTGCTTCCGGAAGAGGCTGTCCACGTCGGCGATCTCTACAGCCGGGATGTCACAGGTGCTCTGCGGGCGGGAATGCAGGCTGTCTGGATCAACTGCCAGACCCGCAGGAAAGGCGGAGACAACGTTCTGAAAATCGCCAGAATCAGCGATCTTCTAAAATACTTCTGATGTAAGCGGTTTAAAAGGACTTGCGAATTAAATAACAAATCATCCGTTCACATATTATGTTATGATTGAACGGCACAAAGGAAGGAGTGTACACGGATTATGGATGTTGAAGCACTGCGCAGACATGCGAATAATATCAGGATCAATATCATAAAGGAAACTGCTGCCGCCAAATCCGGGCATCCGGGCGGATCATTAAGCGCCACGGATATCATGACAGTTCTCTATTTTGAAATCATGGATTTTACGGCGGAAAACGCCGGATCACTGGACCGTGACCGCTTTGTCCTCTCAAAAGGACATGCATCACCGGCTTTATATGCCGTACTTGCTGAAAAAGGTGTCATCGACGAAGAAGAACTTCTGACTTTCAGAGGTCTGCACACAAGACTGCAGGGACACCCGGACATGAACGCACTGGATGGCGTCGATATGACGACCGGTTCATTGGGACAGGGGCTTTCTGCGGCAGTCGGCATGTCGCTTGCCAATAAACTGGACGGGAATTCCCACCGCATCTACTGCATGGTAGGCGATGGTGAAGCGGAAGAAGGACAGATCTGGGAAGCTGCCATGGCCGCTGCTCATTACAACTGCGACAATCTGTGTGCTGTCATCGACGAAAACGGCCTTCAGATTGATGGCCCGACCGCTGAAGTAATCGGTCCGGCACCGTTTGAAGATAAATTCAGAGCTTTCGGATGGAATGTCATCAGCATTGACGGACATGACTACGAAGCAATCTATAACGCCTTCATGGCCGCAAAGGAATGCAAGGGAAAACCGACCTGTATCGTTGCCAAGACAGTCAAGGGCAAAGGCGTCTCCTTTATGGAGAACCAGGTCAACTGGCATGGTGTCGCGCCGAATGCGGAACAGCGTGATCAGGCGCTGAAAGAACTGGAGGGCAACTAATGGCAAAAGCTACGAGAGATGCCTACGGCGAGATCATCCAGGTTCTTGCGGCTGAGAATCCGAAAATCGTAGTTCTCGATGCCGACCTGGCCGGTTCCACCAAGGCAGCACAGGTCAAGAAAGTCGCTCCTGAGCGTTTCTTCGACATGGGAATTGCTGAAGCTGACATGATCGGTGTTTCCGCAGGCCTGGCTGCCAGCGGATATACTGCCTTCGCTTCATCGTTTGCCATGTTCTGCACCGGCCGTGTCTGGGAACAGATCCGCAACAGCGTTGCCTATCCGGGTCTGAATGTCAAGGTCGTCGGTTCTCACAGCGGTATTACTGTCGGTGAAGACGGTGTTACTCACCAGGCGATCGAAGATATGGCGATTATGAGAGATATTACCGGTCTTGCGGTATATGTACCGTGTGACGCGGCGGAAACAAAAGCCGTGATCCGTCATGTGGCAAATACCAGCGGTCCGTGCTATGTGCGTCTCGGACGTTCCAAGGTCGAGGATGTATATTCCGAAGATGACGATCTCGATGTGACAAAGATCCGCATTCTCAAAAGCGGTACAAAGATCGCAGTATTTGCCTGCGGTCTGATGGTCCAGTCTTCCCTGGAAGCTGCGAAGCTGCTGAAGAAGGAAGGCATCGATGTCACAGTAGTCGATGTATGCGCCATCAAGCCGTGCGATGAGGAAGGTATCGTGAACATCCTGAAGGATCACGATACGATCTTCACCGTCGAAGAGCACTCCGTTACCGGCGGTCTGGGCTCAATGATCTGTGAAGTCGCGGCAGAATACTGCCCGCGCCGTATCTATCGTATCGGTATGTACGGTTTTGCCGGTTCCGGCAGCTGGGATGTCCTGCTGAAGGAATACAAACTGGACGGCCAGGGTGTATACGAACAGATCAAGGAGAGACTGCAGGGCTGAAATCAAACTGCAAGCGGGGATCATATGGTCTCCGCTTTTTTTGACGGTCAATTGAAATCTGCGAAATTCATATTATAATCAATAATAGAATAACTGAACGCGTTCAGTTATTGCCCGCAAGGGAAAGGAGAATCTATGCCGCGTGTCAGCAGGGACACTAGAGAGAGAATACTGGACGCTGCCAGGCAGCAGCTGATGAAGAGTCCGGAAGAACAGTTTTCGATGCGCCGGATTGCGTCTCTTTGCGGCATCAGTGCCGGGACGATCTACAACCATTTTCCCGACAAGGACAGCCTGATTGCGGCAGTGATGATCGAAGACTGGCACAAGGCGCTGGCGGAAATGGAAAGTGCTGGCAGCCGGGCGGAATCATTCGGTCAGGGAATCTCCGGCATTTATCATGCCATCAGCAGTTTTATCGCCCGCTATGAGAATATCTGGCTGGATTACAGAGCTGCGGGCAACTACGCGTCGGTACAGAACCGGCGCCACAAGGAACTGATTGATGAAATCAGCGGGCATGTCAGAAAGCTGCTGGAACGGTTTGCCGGGGAAAAGGATCATAATATGGACAGGATCCTTTCGGAAAACATACTGACGGCAGCCCTGCAGAGGGAAGTAACACTGGATACGCTTCTGCAGCTGGCATCCTATATCGCAAAATAAAGAGGTGAAGAAATGAGCAGTTTCAAAGATTTGCGGATCGTCGATAACTTTTATCAGACGTCCCTGTTCTTTCCGATGCCGGTCGTGCTGATCAGCACACTGACTGACGACGGAAAGACGACATGCGGACCGTATTCACTGGTGCAGCCGTTCTATATTGCCGGCAAAGATTATTACGCCATGCTGCTGAGCTGCCGCAATTCCAGCAATACCGCCCAGAATCTGATCAGGCACAAGAAATGCGTGCTGAACTTCCTGCCGGACAAAAAATCCTATTTCAAGGAAACGGTGCGCCTCGGCTGGCCGGGTGACAGTCCGGAAGAAAAGATGAAGGATTTCAAGTTTACCCTGGAAGACGGGCTGATGAAGCAGGCCGATCCTTCCGGAACCTATCCGCAGGTAATCAAGGAAGCATTCCAGGCAATGGAATGCACCTGGATGGACAATCTTGAGCACTGTGAAAATACAGAGCCGCTGAAAGAGGGAGAAGATCATTACGAACTTGATTCCTATCATGATTTCAACGGCATCACATCGCCATACGGCGCTCACTTCGTACTGCGGGTCGACAAGATCCTGATGAAGGAAAAGTACTATAACGCCATTGTCAACGGTGTGAAGCGTTTCGACTTCCCGCCCTGTCCGGTCGACTACGGTTACCGTGATTCAAAGAACTTCTGGTATCACAAGCATGGACTCATGATTCCCGAACTGCTTCCGATGCGCCAGACAACAGTCCAGTCGGTCCGCTATGCGGCTGACAGAATCGATCCCAGCATCACCTTTACCGATGATGCACTGGCGAGGCTGGTCAACGTACCGCGTGTTTTCCTGCCCACTGTCCTGAAAGGATGTATCAAATGGGCTAAGGAAAACGGTGTCTCAACAATCACCGAAAAAGAAATGGATATCATAAACGATAAGAGGAACAAGGAAAAGAAAAAATGATGGATCTGGTTGCACTGCGTCAGCAAATTGTTGACATATTCGCTCAGGAAAACATGACTGAGATTCCCAAAGATGAATTTTCATCCGCAAAATATCCGAAACTGCTGCCGGTCATGAGCTGCACTGTCGACCGCTACCGTCTGGAAGGTTTCGGTCACATGATGGCCATGCATGGAAGTGCAAAGCTTGGCTTTGAGATCCTGACGGTCGCGATGATGCCGTATGAAGGAAATGCCGTCCCGTTCATGCTGATGGATGTTGTTGTATCAAAGAAAAAGTGCACGTTATTCACAGAATACTATGACTGCACGAAAAACGGCACAGAACAGCCGCTTCTCGCCGAGACAGCAAAAAAATATGCCGATCTGGATCAATACGATGAAAAGCCGGCCTGGTATGTTCCGGAAAGAACATCATATTCACTGATCAAGGAAAGCACAGATGAAACCAGGGTGAAGGAGTGCATTCTGGAATCATTCAGGAGTTATCTGGCCGGCATGAAGACGGCGGAGAAGGATCCCGCCAATCTGGAGAAACTGGCAGTCTTCCGTGAAAGAATGATCAAGGAAGGCAATCCGGCGACCGACACAATGAACAAAGTACTTGGAAAAGAAGGGGCAGAAACATTCTTCAGAAAATGTGTCATGCCGCTTAACAGCAAAGGAGAATAACGAAAATGAAAGTATTGCTTGCAGGAGCTTTCGGTAAGCTCGGAACAGACGTCTTGAAAACACTTGTCCGGGAAGGACATGATGTTCTTGCCATCGATATGGTGACAAGAGATGTCGACGGTATCGAAGGAAAATATGAGAAGAAGGTTGTGGATGTCACGAAACCGGACCAGGTTGCCGGTATCTGTGCCGGCCGGGAAGTCGTTGTCACGACAGTCGGCCTGACCCGCGGCTTTGACAAAGTTACGAATTATGACATTGACTATCAGGGAAATCTGAATCTGCTCAACGATGCAGTGAAGGAAGGCGTCAAGAACTTCGCATATGTATCCGTCCTCAAGGCGGATGATCCCCGCGCTGCGAATATCCCGATGCTGGATGCCAAGGCGAAACTGGAGAAGAAGCTCAAGGCCAGCGGTCTGCAGTATACGATTTACCGTCCGACCGGCTATTTCTATGACATCGTCAAGGTGTTCAAGCCGATGATCGCCAAGGGAAAGGTTACCCTGCTTGGCAAGGACAATGTTTCCTGCAATGTCATCGACACAACGGACCTGGCAGATTTCATGGTCGAACATATGCTGGATGACAACAAGACGTACAATATCGGCGGCACGGAAACATATACATATGAAGAAATCGCCAACATGATGTTCGCCGTCAACAACAAGACCCCGAATATCTCAAGAGCACCGGAATGGCTGTTCGATATGCTGGCCTGGATCCAGAAGATCAAAAAGACCGGTAAGGAAGGCCTGATCCGTTTCTCCAAATGGACAATGACCGAATCCATGGTTGCTGATACACAGTACGGAAAACTCTCTTTCAAAAAGTACATTGAAGAGAACGGAAAGGTCGACGCATAATGGGCTGGAATCTCCTCTGGATCGTATTTGTTGCATGTCTTCTGGCATGCTCGATCGGTTTCAAAAAATTTGTCTGGTTCATGTCGATCGGCTACGGACTTGGTATCGCGGCTGGCGGCGCTGCCATTCTCTGTGTTTTCTTTTCAAAGCTGAACTGGCTGTCTGTCTTCCAGTGCGCCGTTCTGCTGTTCTATGGAATCCGTCTCGCATACTTCCTGTGGTCACGTGAGCGCAACAGCAAGGCATACAATGAGGCAATGAAAGGTGTTTCCGACAGTACAGTCCCGATGCCTGTCATGGTTGCCATGTGGGTCTTCATGGGAGCGCTCTATACCATGCAGGTATCTCCGGTTTTCTACCGCCTGTACAACGGCAGCACGGACATTGCCGTGCCGCTGATCGGCGCGCTGATTTCTCTTGCCGGCGCCTGCATCGAAGCGATGGCTGACAAGCAGAAGAGCGAACAGAAAAAGAAAAATCCGGGAAAGGTGGCTATGGAAGGTCTCTTCCGTCTCTGCCGCTGCCCGAACTATTTCGGCGAACTGCTGATGTGGCTGGGTGTTTTCGTCGGCGGTCTGACAACGTATCACGGAATCGGCCAGTGGCTGATGGCAGTGATCTCCTTCATCGCCATCTGCGGCATCATGTTCAACGGTGCCCAGCGTCTGGAAAAGAGACAGTCCGAACGTTACGGTGATGATCCGGAATTCAATCGCTACTGTGATACGACACCGATCATCATTCCGTTTGTACCGCTCTATCATCTGAACAAGAAAGAAGGAAACGGTCAATCATGAGTCTGCCGATGGCAATCGTGGATTTTATCCCGGTTATTCTGTTCCTGATGGCAGCCATGACACTTCTGCATGACCTCTATCATCTGATGTCGAAAGGAGCCTTTGCACTGCTTTCGGCAGGTCTGATCATCATCTCTGTTGCCGGTTTCTTCAAGGCAACATGGAAATTGCTGTATGCGCTGAATATCTGCGACTTCGCAGCACTTAATTCTGCTTTCTTTCCGATGCAGTCGACCGGCTTCCTGCTGAGCGGTCTGGGAATGATCGCACTGATGTTCTTCCGTCAGAAGAATACGGCGTATGTTGCTGCTGCACCGGCCGTATTCAAGGGGACGATGATATTTGTCACCTGTACGGTTCTCGGCACACTGGGAATCTGGGTCAGTCTGGCCGCAATCGCAAAAAAGATGAAGAAAAACAATGTCATGGTCATCTTCATTGTTTCCTTTGTCTGCATGCTGGCAATGGGTTATCTTTCTTCCAAGGATTTCTCTTCGCCGCTGATGAACTGGATCGGAGAAGGTGTCAATGTGGCTGGTTTATCTCTTTTCCTGATTGGTGTCAGATCCCTGCATGACAGCGGTCTTGAAACCTTAACACTGTAAAACCCGGGCATCTGTATGACAGATGCCTTTTCTGATTGTCTTTCATCGTTCCGGAAGCTACACTGAAACCGGAGGTACAACAGCAATGAAAATGGTATGCTACGCGAAATGCGGAACCTGCAGAAAGGCGAAAAAGTGGCTGAATGACCATGCACTCGAATTTGAAGAAAGAGACATCAAGGAACAGAATCCGACGGCGGCCGAACTGAAAAGATGGCAGAAAAAAAGCGGTCTGGAATGGAAAAAATTCTTCAATACAAGCGGTAAATCCTACAAGGATAATCATATCAAGGACAGACTGAAGGATATGTCGGAAAAGGAAATCATCGAACTTCTGGCAAGCGACGGTATGCTGGTGAAGCGTCCGATCCTGATCACTGATGACAAGGTCCTGGTCGGTTTCAGGGAAAGCGAATACGAAACACTGCTGTAAAAGAAAAGGGGCTGTAACAGTTGAAAAACTGTAACAGCCCTTTCTTCATGCATGTAGTAGAATGTAGATATGAAAAATGCTAATCAAGTACTAGCCCTACCT
>CACYXJ010000070.1 GCA_902778375.1 uncultured Erysipelotrichaceae bacterium | reverse complement strand
ATACCTCCTTTGTCGGCAAGTGTTTTAAGCTGCCTGTCGGTCAGATTTCTTGGATGATTCTGGAGCGTGCGGCAGCAGCTGTGACTGGCAGCGAAGGGTTTTTTGCTGTGCGCTGCAACGTCATAGAATCCGGCCTCAGACAGATGTGAAACGTCGATGATGATTCCGAGATCATTCATTTTTTCCACTACATCAAATCCAAAAGGCTTTAAACCTTTTGTAGTATGCAGAACATCATCCACACTGTTGGGAAATCCGATGCAGTTTTCATAATTCCAGGTCAATGCCATCATGCGGACACCGTCACGGTAGACCTGGTCGAAACGATCGATTTGCCCTTCGATCTCTACACAGTCTTCGACAGTCAGAATAGAGGACAGATAACCGGCATCCCGGTTTGACAGGATATCATCTGCAGAATATGCAGGACGGATGACTTCGGAACAGAGCCTCATATTTTCCTGATAACAGGAGAGCAGATTCTGATACAGTTCGACATCCAGCGGTTTGGCAACCGACCAGTAGAATGCCGCAAATCCCAGCATTCCCAGATATCCGCTCCATTTCGGCGGGAAGTATTCCCACAGTTTTGTCGAGGGCGGCATCTTCATATGCAGACGCTTGAGCATCACGCGGGAAAAGAAGTGGGTGATCAGTCCTTCCAGCACGCCGGTCAGGACAATGGACACCATGAATATGTTGCGGATCATGCCGTCGAGATCAATACCGGCAGCACTGTTTCCGGTCGTACTCAGCGCGCTTTCGAATATCGTTCTGTACTCGTCGATTTCGGCTGTGACGTCATAGCCGAAGAAAGCGGCGAAGACAAACAGAGCTGAAATCTCCAGGATCACGCTCATCAGTATCGTCCGGATCAGGATCCGCTTGTTGTCGGTTCCGCTGTAGATACCGCTGCCGTATACCGTTCCGATGACGGATTCCATGCCGACATAGAAGATCGACTGCGGTGTCCCCAGCATGAACAGCAGGGCGAACAGTGCCGCCAGCACGACAAGGCTGTCCTTCCAGCCGTATTTGCTGGAGTAGAATACCATCGGCAGCGGAAACAGATATAACACGGTTCCGGAAATCACGCCTGCCATCTGTCTGTCCAGCAGCATCACTGCCCCGATAATGGCAAGCATCATGGCTCCGTCCGTCAGTTTTCGAATATTCTGGTTCATATGTTTCCTCATCCTGCATGACGAAAAGAAACCTGCAGGTTTGGATAGATTATAGCATAACCTTCAGCAAATGGACTGCCGGCGGCATGTCAGATTCTTTTTATATGGAAATTAAAAAACGGCGTGACAGTGCTATAATCCTGTTAATGCCTTCGGGCGTTTTAGCAAGGAGCACTTACGATGCGCAAAGAGAACAGTACTGCCCTGCGCAGCGGAATCCGCGACGGCATGCCGATCGGCATCGGCTATGCCGCGGTGGCTTTCTCTCTCGGTATTGCCATGCGCAATGCCGGTATGAATGCATTTCAGGGTTTTCTCATCAGTATGCTGAACATGGCAAGTGCCGGTGAATATGCCGGCGTGCAGGTCATCATGGCTGATGCCGCATATATCGAAATGGCGCTGGTCACCCTCATTGCCAATGCCAGATATATGCTGATGAGCACTGCCCTTTCACAGCGTTTCAGCGAAAAAACAGCTTTCTTCCACCGCCTGATCGTCGGTTACTGCATCACCGATGAGCTCTTCGGTATCGCTATCAACCAGGAAGGATATCTCAATCCGTTCTATTACTACGGCGCCATGCTTGTCGCGATTCCCGGATGGTCATTCGGAACCGCGCTGGGCATCATTGCCGGCAACGTTCTTCCCGCCCGTATCGTCAGCGCCCTTTCCGTCGCGCTGTACGGCATGTTCCTGGCCATCATCATTCCTCCGGCCCGAAAAGACAAAATTGTCGCAGCGACTGTGATCAGCGGCTTCGCGCTGAGCTGGTGCGCGCCGTACATACCGTTTCTCAAAGATCTGAATGCCGGTATGAAGACAATCGTTCTGACACTTGTCATCGCATCCCTTGCGGCATACTTCTTCCCGCATCAGGAGGAGGACAGCAATGAAGCATAATATTTATATCTATATATTGATTGCCGGACTGACTTCCTATCTGATCAGGGTGCTGCCGCTGACACTGATCCGCAAGCCGATCAGAAATGTCTTCCTGAAGTCCTTCCTGTACTATGTACCATATGTCACCCTGGCGGTCATGACATTCCCGGCCATTGTCGAAGCCACGCAGTCACCGCTCTCCGGTTTTCTGGCACTGGCTGCCGGCGCGATCCTGTCCTGGCACAACAAAAGCCTGCCGCTGGTCGCGGCAGTCTGCTGTCTGACGGTGTTTATCTGCGAGTCATTTCTCTGAAGACCATACGGTCTTCTTTTTTATTCTTTCTGCATGTTGATAATGTGCTTGAACTTGCCGCTGCCGGCATCCTGCTGCGGCATCTGTCCGGAAAGCGAGATTTCCGCATGTTGGATTCCCTGCGAGGAAAGATAGTCCAGAAGACATTGTCTGGCTTCTTCAAACACAGCGGAACGGTCGCTTCCTTCCGCTTCTTCCATACGCAATTCCAGCCTGTTTTCCGGATATGCCAGAACCTGGAAACGGCGGATCCCATGTATTTCCTTCAGTACCGCGTACATTGCCAGCGGTGCAATCCGGATTTCTTTTCCGTTTTCAATAAAGACAGTCACATCGTCCGTCCTGCCTTCCAGTTCCAGCCAGCAGGAAGTTTTGCCGCAGCCGCACGGCTCATGATGCATGATCACCCGGTCCGTCACCTCATAGCGGATAAACGGCTGGGTGTAGTTGTAAAGATTTGTCAGCAGGATTTTGTCCGACTGTACACCGTCCGGTACCGGATTGCCGTCCTTGTCGACCGCTTCGACCATCAGCCAGTCTTCGTTGACATGGAAATGGCGGTTCGTGCATTCGCAGGCGACTGTTCCGCCTTCCGTGCAGGAATAGGATGTCTGGACATAACAATGAAATGTATCCGCCAGTCTTTGCCGCAGAGTGTCGGAAAGATATTCGCCACCGGTCATGATGATCACCGGTGATATATGCAGTCTTCCTTCTTCCGCTTCATTGATCAGCAGTTCCAGATTGGATGGATATCCACCCAGCATCGCCGGCTGGAATTCATTCAGCTGCTCCACGATTTTTTCAACCGGATATAAAGCGCTGGATACAGCGAGCTGCTTCTTTTTCCACGGCATGCTTAGCAGCCGGGAACGGATACTGGTATTGCCAAGATAAAAACCCTCATCGGCAAACACACCGATGCTCTTTCCGCCTCTTCTGACAAACGCCATCAGATCCTCACGGCGGGCATAACTGCGCATGGCGCCGATGCCTCCCATGATGTTATTCGCTGTCGGATCGCAGATACAGACAAGCGGATTGCCGGTCGATCCCGAAGTCGTGAAAACCAGATATTTCCCGTTCAGCTTGCGGCCGATGTTGTTTTTGTCTGCCATGAACGCTTCGACGTCCTGCAGTTTCAGATTCCGGTCAGAGATCCACTCATCCCAGTGTTCCATCAGATCTCTCTTGTTGACCGGCGGCAGATCCGAAATCTCAAAGGATGCCGGCAGATCCTTGTAGAGGTTTCGATAGTAAGGACTGTTCTCACGGGCGTATGCCACCAGTTCACGCAGTCTTTTTTCACGTGTTTCCCGCTGCTTTTCCGGACTCATTTTTTCATAGTCGTAACAGAGCTTCATCGCTCTGAGGATTCCTGTTTTCTTCATATTCATCACCTGCAGATTCCATACAGCATCAGATCGATGTATGTTTTCATTTCCTGTTTGATTGTTTCCTGTCCGGCAAAAAACTGATCCGGAATCTCCTGATATCGCTGCAGATACCGGTTCATCAGGGCATTGATATAGATCCGCAGTCCTTCTGCTGAAAGATTCCTGCTGTCTTCCTTCAGATCAAGTTCCGCTACCGCCTGATTGACCGTTTCCTTCGATTTCATCTGAATGCCGCGCATGTACCGGCGTAAGATTTCTTTCTTTCCATTGGCAATCTCTGCTGAAGCATCCCGGGAAGCCATGTTGACCATATGCATTTCATCCCGGCAGTTCAGGCATAAAGCCATTTTTCTGTCCATTTCAGCAAACAGGATCTCATAGAAATCTTTTCCCGACACTTCCTCTGTCTCCGTAGTCAGTCTTTGCAGCGCCTCCTCAAGACAGAAAAAATAGAATTCCTTTTTGGAACCAAAGTAATGGAACAGGATACCTTTTGAAATCTGACTTTCCGCTGTGATCCTGTCCGTACTTGCGTCCTTGAAAGTCTTTGCGGAGAATTCCCTGATGCCGGTATCGATGATCCGTTTTTTTCTGTCTTCCGGCAGTTTTTCAAATGCTTCAAATGCCATTCCGTCACCTCTGTGCTGCTGAATCATTGCTGTTCAGATTTATCGTAGCTGTTATTGACTCGTCAGTCAATATGCGTCAGAAAGAAAAAGACATGACGGATTTCAATTGTATCTGTCATGTCTTCTGCATTCTCAGTTTTCTTCCAGAAACTTCCGGTCCTCTTCGCTCAGCGGATAGGCTTCGAGAAGATCGGGACGGTATTTCCGGGTCCATAGCAGTGACTGCTCATGTTTCCAGCGTGCGATTTTCGCATGGTCGCCGCTGAGCAGAATGTCCGGCACTGTTTCGCCATGATAATCATACGGCTTTGTATACTGGGGATATTCCAGCAATCCGTTCTCGAAGGACTCAACATCTGTGCTCTCGCTGCGGATGACACCCTCAAGAAGCCGGATCAGGGAATCTGTGATTGTCATCGCCGGCAGCTCGCCGCCGCTCAGTATGTAATCCCCTACCGATACCAGTTCATCCGCATGGTCATAGACTCTGGCATCCACACCTTCGTAATGGCCGGCGATCAGAATCACATGGTCATACCGCAGCAGCCTTCTGGCGTCTTTCTGCTGATAGGGAGTGCCGGCCGGTGCCAGCAGGATGACATGACTGTCATCGCTTCTGACTGCCGCCAGAGCATCCAGTACCGGGGCACATCGCATGATCATGCCCGCTCCGCCGCCATAGGGCGAATCATCAATATGCCGGAAGGATCCTCCGGCATATTTTCTGATATCAATTGTTTCGATTTCCGCAAGATGTCTTTCCGCCGCTCTTCTGACCAGCGGTGCTTTCATAAAACTTTCGAACATCTCAGGAAACATTGTCAGAATGGTAATCTTCATTCCTCGACGGTCTCTTCAACCCATTCGATTGCACAGGCCGGGCAGAAATTTGCACAGGACCCGCACTGGACACAGAAGCTTCTGTTGATGCTTGCGAACGGACCGAAACTGATACACTGCGCCGGACAGACCTCAAGGCATCCCTGACATCCCGTGCAGCAATCCTGCTTGACGTTGTATCCGACATAAACGAGCCGGGAACCCTTACCACCGGCAGCCTGTCCGACTGTTCCGTCATTCAAAATTCTCTTTTCTTCCATCACACTCACCGGCATGGATCATCTGTACCATGCCCTCTCCTCTCCCTGTTTATATCAGATCAACAGTTTGTGCTGACTGCCGCAGCAGCCGTTCATTCTCCGATTTTTTCCGAGAACGTCTTCCAGCCGATTGCGCAGACCGGGCACTCGCCCTCGCAGCAGCCGCAGTAAACACAGTAGTTCAGGTCGATTTTTGCATATGGCGTGAAGCTGATGCAATCCGCCGGGCAAACCGTCCCGCAGAGTTCGCAGGCTGTGCATAAATTCTCATCGACACCGAACACTTCATAGTAACGGTAGCCGTCTTTTTCGTAGGATCCGCCGCTTACCTGCTTCATTGCCGCATCATCCAATACTCTTTTCTCATTCATTTTTCCTGTCCGGCATAACGATCAGCGCCATGCCTGCTCCTTTCTGATGCTCATGGTGAGCATTACAATATATATTTGTTTTTTGCGGCTGTAAAGACTGTTTTTTCAGAATCCGCCGACCTGGATACTGTCGTCCATGGCAGTGATGATCTGTGACATTCTCGCATACAGTTCCTGATAGCCCGGGCAGATTGAATCATCCAGTTCGCTGAACGGGATGACCCGGATATCATGCCAGCCGTTGACTTCGCCGTATGTCCAGTGCAGATCGGCCTTGGCGTCTGACAGAGTAATCTCCACCTTGTCGCCGGTTGTTTTCTTGTGGATCGTCACCGCACCCATCATACCGACCAGTGAATCGTCGAACTGGGCGCTCAGCAGGTTGCCCATGGCATAGAAGCAGATCGTCTTATGACCGTTGATCCACTGTACCGGCTGGATCATGTGCGGATGGTTTCCGACGATGATATCGCATCCGGCATCGGAAAGAGCCTGCGCCAGATAGATCTGTTCGTCATTGGGGTAATCGGCATATTCCGTGCCCCAGTGAATGGCCATGATGACGACATCCGCCATCTCGTCGGCGCGTCTGACCTGATCGAGCATTTCATCTTCATACCCGGTATAGCAGTTGACCAGATATTCCATACCTTCCGGCGGCTGGAAACCATTCATGCCGAACGTCCAGGACAGGAATGCATAGGAGATGCCGTTGACTTCCCGTACCGGTATTTCATCGCGCTGTTCCCACGACAGGTTGGTTCCCTGCATGACGATTTCATCTTCATGGGAATGCCAGAAATTCCAGGAACTCTCCACGCCTGCCACACCGGCATCCAGCGTATGGTTGGTTGCTGTTGAAACAAGGTTGAATCCTTCCTCGATCATATTCACACCGAATTCCTGCGGTGAGTTGAATGTCGGATAGTGGCTCAGGCCGAGTTCCGTTCCGCCGAGAATCGTTTCCTGATTGTAATAGCGGATATCATATTCCCTTGCGATTTCGCCGATCCGGTCGACCATCGGTTTGAATTCATAGCTTCCGTCCGGCTGCTGCACATGGTAATACACTGCCTCGTGAAGAAGCGCGTCACCGACCGCGAAAAACGTAGCCGTAGTCTCTTCCTCTTCCGGTTCATAGATCACCGCATCGATCTCGTGCAGTTTCGCCTCCGGTGTCTGTTTTACCGTTGCCGGTTTCCTGTTCAGAACAAAGACGAATATCCCGGCAAGGGCGAGACACAATGCCGTCACGACACCGATCACGATCTTGCCGCCTGTTTTCAGTTTTCTTTTTACTGCCATAGTTATACCTCTTCTGTGTTTGTTTCCAGTTCCAGCAGGAACTGCTTCTTTTCCAGTCCGCCGCCATATCCCCGCAGTTTACCGTTTTTGCCAATAACTCTGTGGCAGGGAACAGCGATGACGATTGGATTGACATGGTTCGCCATACCAGCGGCCCGCACTGCTTTCGCATTCCCGGCTGCTTCGGCGATCTGGCTGTAGGAGCGGGTTTCGCCGTAAGGGATTTCCAGCAATGCCTGCCATACTTTCTTCTGAAAAGCAGTACCTTTCAGATCCAGCGGCAGGTCGAATGTCTTCCGCCTGCCGGCAAAGTATTCCTCCAGCTGCCTTTCCGTTTCCTTCAGCAGCGGGTCGTTGCCGGCAAGGACTTTCTCCTCCGTATAGGCGATTCCTGTAACATTGCCGCCGTTTACGGTGATTTTCAGATTCCCGACCGGCGTACTGATAATGCTGCAGTTTTCCATAACAGTATTATTCTAATACAAAAAGAAGCAGCAGTGGTACTCCCACTGCCGCTTTGCGTCCGATTCTTTAAAGCAGCGATACGACACAGGCTTCGACATCCGCCATGTCAGCGGTCGGTTCGAACCTGGCGGCGACATTGCCGTCACGGCCGATCACGAACTTCGTGAAGTTCCATTTGATCGTCGGGTTGTTTTCAAAATCAGGATCGATATTGGCCAGATGCTTGTTCATGAATTCCGCGGCCGGTCCGGTGAATCCGGCAAATCCCTTCTGGCTCTTCAGCCAGGTATACAGCGGCAGTTCGTTTTCGCCGTTGACGTCGGATTTATGCATCTGATCGAACTGTGTGTTGTATTTCAGCGTGCAGAATTCGTGAACTTCCTCATCTGTTCCCGGAGTCTGGGCACCGAACTGGTTGCACGGGATGTCAAGAATCTCCAGCCCCTGATCGTGGTATTTCTCATACATTGCTTCAAGCGGTTCGTAGTGCGGTGTGAATCCGCAGCCTGTAGCTGTATTGACGACAACAACGACCTTGCCTTCAAAGTTTTTCATAGAAACCTCATTGCCGCCGCGGTCAGTCACACTGAAATCATAGAATCCCATTTTAAGCCTCCTGTCTGTCTTGATGATTTCATCTTATTCGGAAAGAATTCTTTTTTTCAAGGATTCTGTTTTTTTGTGTGCACAATTAAAAATATTGTGGTAGTATTGTATGGCGACATCGGGGTGTGGCTCAGCTTGGTAGAGCGCTTCGTTCGGGACGAAGAGGTCGCGTGTTCAAATCCCGTCACCCCGACCATGCAGAAAGCCCAGACATCTGGGCTTTTTTCTTTTCTTCCCGATCCCGCAGTATTTTTGTCCATTCGCACAGAGCATAAGAACTTTCAGGAGCGGTGGATTTGTGATACCTTTACAGCGATGAAACGTGAACTGAGCGACATTCAGATGATCGAACGGTCGATCATCAAAAAATACCGGAAGGAATTGTGGGCGCCTTTTCTGACTGCCATACGCAGATATGACCTGATCCGGGCCGGCGATCATATCGCTGTCTGCATCTCCGGCGGCAAGGATTCCATGTGCATGGCGAAACTGCTGCAGATGCTGCAGCGCCACAGCGATGTTCCTTTCGAACTGACCTTTCTGACCATGGATCCCGGCTACAATGCCGAAAACTGCAGAAAGATCGAGGAAAACGCTGCAAGACTTCAGATTCCGCTGACCGTTTTCGAAACCAGGGTGTTCGACATTGCCAACACCCAGACAAAGAGTCCATGCTATCTCTGCGCCCGCATGCGCCGGGGATATCTGTACAACGAAGCGAAGAATCTCGGCTGCAACAAGATCGCTCTCGGCCATCATCTCAACGATGTCATCGAGACAACCGTCATGGCGATGTTCTATTCCAGCAAACTGGAAACGATCGTTCCGAAATGTCACAGCGAAAACTTCGAAGGCATGGAACTGATCCGGCCTATGTACGGAATCAAGGAGGAAGCGGTCCTCAGCTGGAGCCGTTACAATTCCCTTGAATTCATCCAGTGCGCCTGCCGCTTCACCGAAGAGTCTGCCCGGGAGAATGCCGAAACAACATCCAAGCGCCGGGAAATCAAGGAACTGATCAGAAACCTGAAACAGGAGAATCCGGAAATCGAAGACAATATCTTCCGCGCCCTGCACGCGGTCCATATTGAGACCTTCCCCGGTTATAAAAAAGACGGAAGCCTGCACAGCTTCCTGGAAGAATACGGAGATGACAATGACTGAAATGAAATACTGTATGGCCTGCGGCACGAAACTGGAAATGAAATATCTGCCATCAGAAGGAAAGGACATTCCCTTCTGCCCTTCCTGCCAGGCATTCCGCTTTCCGATATTCAATGCCGGTGTATCGATGATCATCACCAACCCCGGCAAGACAAGGATCCTGATGATCCGTCAGTACGGCGGTGACGAATTCATTCTCTGTGCCGGCTATATCAACAAAGGTGAAGACGCCGAAGACGCAGCTGTAAGAGAAGTCAGGGAAGAGCTCGGCTTCACGGTCAGGGAGCTGCACTTCAACCACTCCCGCTATTACGCCCCGTCCAACACCCTGATGTTCAACTTCACTGTCGTTGTCGACGACACCGACGCCATGCCCAACGAGGAAATCGATACCTGGTCCTGGTTCAGCATTGACGAAGCCAGGGAAAAAGTACGGAAAAACAGTCTGGCAAAAGCATTTCTGCTCGGATATCTGGATGGTGAATATCATTTCTCTGATTCACCGGCAAAGCCGTACAAATAATCACGATCACAAAAGGCTGCTTCAGTGAAAAGCAGCCTTTGTTATGC
>CACYXJ010000069.1 GCA_902778375.1 uncultured Erysipelotrichaceae bacterium | reverse complement strand
GCCGGGCTGCTGGACATCCGGCCGCAGGATGGTAATTCCCGAGCCTCCGTCCTTCAGTTTCTGGCGGTAGGCAACAGCAGGAATTACGGTCAGTGTGACAACATTTGTACGGATCATGATTCTGTCCTCCTGTTTCTCTTATTCTTCATACCCGTTCGGGTTGTTTGACTGCCATCTCCAGGCGTCGCGGCACATGTCTTCCAGATTCTTTTCCGCTTTCCAGCCAAGTTCTTTCAGTGCCTTGGCAGGATCGGAATAGCAGGTGGCCACATCACCGGGTCTTCTCGGGTCAATGACATACGGCAGATCCTTGCCGCAGGCGGCGGAGAAGGCCTTGATGATATCAAGAACGCTGTAGCCGTTGCCGGTGCCGAGGTTGTAGATGTTGATGCCGGGGTATTTGTCCATTCCCTCGATTGCCGCAAGATGTCCCCTGGCAAGGTCCACGACATGGATATAGTCGCGTACGCCGGTTCCGTCCGGTGTGTCATAGTCATTGCCGAAGACATGCACTTTTTCCAGCTTGCCGGATGCCACCTGGGCGACGTACGGCAGCAGGTTGTTGGGAATGCCTTTGGGATCTTCGCCGATCAGGCCGCTTTCATGGGCGCCGATCGGATTGAAATAGCGGAGCAGTGTGACCTGCCATCTGCTGTCCGACTTGTAGATGTCGGTCAGGATCCGCTCCTGCATTGCCTTGGTTTCGCCGTAAGGGTTGGTTCTTTCGCCGAGCGGGCATTCTTCCGTGATCGGCACGAATGCCGGATCGCCGTATACGGTGGCGGAAGAAGAGAAGACGATCTTGAAGCAGTTGTGATTGCGCATGACATCGCACAGCACCAGGGTGGTCATCAGATTGTTGGTGTAGTATTCGATCGGTTTGCGGGTCGACTCGCCGACAGCCTTGTAGCCGGCAAAGTGAATGACGGCGTCAATGTTTTCCCTATCGAACAGATCGTTCAGGGCGTCTTTGTCCAGGATGTCGATTTCATAAAAAGCCGGACGTTTGCCGGTGATGGTTTCGATACGGTCGATGACCATGGCCTTGGAATTATAAAGATTATCTGCAACCACGACTTCATAGCCGCTGTTGAGAAGTTCCACGACGGTATGAGAGCCGATAAAACCGGCACCGCCAGTTACCAAAATTTTCATGATGATATGTTATTCTCCTTGCTTTTTCATTGTAACACTTCCATTCCGCTGATTATTACCGTTTCTTCAAAACCGCGGAAGTTTTCCTGACATGATAAATGATAAAACCCGTCTGTTCAGAACAGACGGGCATATTCCTGCACGATGACACTTTCCACCGCTTCCAGCTGGAAGGGGTGGGACCGCTGCGAACCGTCGGATGTGAACCGTATGACATCATCCACATAACGGGGCAGTTCCTTGTCCGTGCCGCAGACCATCCAGATCTTCGGCAGAAGCAGGTATTTCTCTTTTCCTCTGAGACTTTGGTATTCAAAGTAGGAGCCGGTATAGGAGAAGACAATGATCAGGTCTTTCTTTCCTGCCTGCAGGATATGATCGATCTGTTCGGCATAGGCGACGCTGGTTCTGACATCCTTGCCCAGCATCCGCAGGTCCACCTGCAGGTCCACAGCCGCGTTCTGCGCTTTCAGCAGGCCGCAGGCATAGACGTTTTCATAGTCATGGATATCCCGGCAGAGGTTCTGTATCTTCTCATGATCCAGAGACTGCAGGGCAATTCTGACAGCAGAGGAAATATGATCCGCCTGGGCTTCATACACATTTCCTTCCGCCTGATCGAAGCGGTAGAAGGTATTGCTCAGCAGCATCTTCAGTTCGGCGAAGTCATTCAGTCCGATATCGCGGACAAAACGGGAAAGGGATCCGGTGCCGACGTGGCACAGGGAAGCCAGTTCCTTGATGCTGAGATCCTGGATCTCATCCTGGTGGGCAAGAATATACTCGGCGATGATTTTGTTGGTCGAATCCTTTTTCTCGGCTGCCAGGGCACTGAGAAAGACGACCGGAAGCTTATCGTAGATCATAATTCAAATATAACACCAATAAGAAGAAACCGCCCGACAGAACGAGCGGTTTCATACATGATCAGATTATTTTCCGGAAGCGAGTTCATACAGCAGGCGTTCCTTCAGCGGCGAAGGATCGATGCCGCAGGCTTCCATGATCTTAAAGGCAAAGGGATATGGTGTGGCAGGACCCTGGGATGTGACGACATTCTGATCATACACAGCAACATCCTCGACGAACTTTCCGGCGCTCTTGAGGACTTCGCCGTATCCGGTATAACCGGTCACGGTCTTTCCGGCCAGCACACCAGCAGCTTCCAGAACCTTCGTACCGGAGCACATGCCGCAGATCAGCTTGTTGCTGTCGTTGAAGTATCTCAGCATGTTCATGACATCTTCGTTTTCGATGAATCTTGTCCAGGCAGTTCTGCCGCCGGGAACGACGATGACATCATAGTCCTTCACTTCGTCAGAGAAGACCTTGTCAGCCTTGATATACATACCCTGCATGGAAAGGACAAAGGGATCTTCCTGGAAACGGAACGTATCGGTTTCGATTCCTGCTCTTCTTAAGAGATCAACGATCTGGATGGTTTCGCTTTCTTCGTATCCTTCGATCATCAGTACCGCAGCTTTTGTCATGATCATTCATCCTCCTTTACATCAAATGCATTGAAATAGACCATTCTCTTCTTTACTGTCAGGGAATCGCCGCCCAGCGCGTCGACCAGTTTATAGGCGAAGGCATAGGCAGTTGCCGGTCCCTGGGAAGTGATCAGATTGCCGTCGACTGCGACCTTGTCGTTTACTCTGGTACTGTGACGGATCTTTTCGGCGGTGGAAGGATAGCAGGTAAATGTTCTTCCTTCCAGAATGCCGGCCGCATCCAGGGCGATCGGAGCCGCGCACATTGCAGCGACAAATTTACCTTCGGCATTCATGTCCCTGATGCATTCCAGCAGCAGATCATTGTTTGCCATGGCATCGCTTCCGCCGTATCCGCCCGGCAGGATGACCATGTCATATTCCTTCAGTTCATCCGAGAGAACCTTGTCGGTGCGCATCGTGATGCCGTGGGCACCGGTGATTTCCTTCTGATCGAGACCGATCATGTCGCATGTCAGTTCGGCTCTGCGGAAGATGTCGACGATGGTGAGTGCTTCGCCTTCTTCACAGCCGTTCGCAAATATCACTGCAGCTTTTTTCATATTCGTTTTCTCCTTGTTTACAGTCACATCATAGTGAAAGAGGAAACAGAAAAAAAGGAATTTCCAGGATCTGGAAATCAGGTGCTTCAATCAGTAACTTCCCTATATATTAAATAAGAACAAAGAGAGGTACCGATATGAAACCGATGCAGGGTTCGAAGATTTATCCCACAGCTGTGATGCTGACACTGACAGGAGGATTCCTGGACGCATATACCTATTTTGTCAGAGGCAAGGTATTCGCCAACGCCCAGACCGGCAATATCATCAAACTGGGTATTGCTCTGGCTCAGGGGAATCATGAAAAGATCATCGATTTTCTGATGCCGATCACCGCGTTCTGCATCGGAATCCTGGTTGTGCTGATGATCGAACACATTTTCAAAAAGAAAAACATCCGGTATATTCACCGGGCAGTGCTGGCCATTGAAATCGTTTCTTTGCTGGTTACGGCATTTCTTCCGGACGGGGAAGTTACGAATGTCATATGCAATATCATTGTTTCCTTTGTCTGCGCCATGCAGATGGAAGCTTTCAAGACATTCCTCGGACAGGCAATCGCCACTACCGTATCGACCGGGAATCTCCGCAAGTTTATTGAATACCTGTTTAAAGCTTTCTTCAGCAAACAGAAAGAAGACCGGACAACGACCCTGCAGTATTTCCTGATCGTGATTCTGTTTATCACCGGTGTCATCATTGGCACACTCAGTTCTGAAGCACTGAATATCAGAGCTTCTCTGATTCCGGTCGCTATGCTGGGAGTAACCTATATTATTATTACCGTCCGCTATCGGGCAATTCTCAAAGCGGAAAGGGAGAACTAAAAAGACAGAATACATCTGGCTATACAAGATAAGATAATAAAACTGTTTATAGATAATTCAAATGTTTAATCAATAGGCCTCAAATTGCATGAAAACAATTGTCAAGTAACATTATTTTGTGTTAGTATAACGTTAGTAGATGAGTGTAGTTTAGCGTACGCTCATTGAAAAAGAGTCAGCTGAACATCAACAATTATCTGCTTCTGAAAAACTAATACTGTCAAATGACTATATCAGGTTCTGTCTTTTCATGAATAAGAGGTATTTTGATTATGGAATGTGTATGTGTTCGCATCATCCCGAAAAAGATTCTTCAAAATTTCTCAATATTAAATCCGTCATCGATAGTCTATTTTGATAATTTTGATGATTGCTTGCTTTACATCAGCACTCATCCAGTTGATGTTGTTTTTACTCGTAATAACATCCCGCAAGAAGAAAAAAAAGAGTTTTCTTCTAAAATGCTGCAAGTCAGTCCGTCAACGGTGGTTATAGACGTTGATGAAGAAACAAATGATTATATGCTTATGAAGCCTGTATCAAAAGAAAACCTGGAAGATACGTTAGTACTTATGAAGCCTATAACAGAAGAAAAAAGAAAAGATATTTATATCCGGACTTTTGGCAGATTTTGCGTATTCAAAAATGGTAATCCTTGTCGTTTCAGTGGCAAAGCGAAGGAAATCCTTGCTTTGCTGGTAACAAGAAGGGGAAAAGAAGTCAGCAACGAAGAAATTTATACGACATTATGGGAAGAACGTCCCTACAGCAACCGGGACATGATTGTTTATTATAATGCTTTACGACGTCTGAAGGATTCTCTGAAGAAACAGAAAATGTCAGATCTTCTAATTTCTGCTTCACACGGTCAAATGGTTAATACGAGACTGTTTGATTGTGACTATTATGATTGGCTGGACGGTAAGAGCGATGCTGAAACAGGCTTTGAAGGAGAGTTTCTTTCAGAATATTCATGGGGAGAATACATTCTCAGCGATATGATCAACAGAGTTACTAAATGGACTATTTGAAGTAAACGCTTCTGATCTATAAAGTCAAAAGTCCATGGTTTAAAACATAAATAAACATAGATACTAATTGATTCTTTTTTATATGAAGGGAGATATCATTTTCTTTGCCTAAAATTGTCTAACTGTTTTTGTATAGGAACTTGAACTACTGTTAAAATGTTGGCTTTCTACACGATGATATTGTCAAAACAAATACCAGATTCGGCTATTTGCTTTCATATAGCAAGTTATCTTGAATGAAGTTATACTGTTTCAGTTTGCGATGATTTATGTTTTAGAAAACAACCATTATTGCCTTGTTGTCAATTAAGATGGATAAGTTTTCCGATTTGATTTTTTTCATGTATTTTGAAAATTAATTGAATACTTGATGTGGATTACTGGCTTCAGTTGAAACAGATGGACAGAATACAGATCGATTAAAAGACACATGCTGTACGGAAAACTTAAAACAGTCTTTTATAACATAATAAATGATGATAATCTCCTTTTTGGTAAAAAAGAGCGTTTTTATTAGTCTCATGTTAGTGAGCGTGAGACATAATACTGCTGATTACCATAAGGGGGGGATAACTATGAAGTTTTCTAAACTTGGAAGACTGACAGTTAGTGCTTTGTTGTCTCTTATGATGGGGATCAGTTCTTATTCTGTCCCGCTACAGGCAGAAAATGATCTTC
The DNA here is from genome assembly GCA_902778375.1 of uncultured Erysipelotrichaceae bacterium. GTDB lineage: Bacteria > Bacillota_I > Bacilli_A > Erysipelotrichales > Erysipelotrichaceae > Bulleidia. Next base: position 4,731 of record CACYXJ010000069.1, on the reverse strand, counting down.
CGGAAGAGACTGGCACAACTGCTCAGGATATTAAAGAAGAAACAACGAATACTGGAGAAACGGTTGATCCTGAAACGATCGAAGAAGGTATATTTGACGAAACAGTAGTATCCGAACAGGAAAATTTACCGGAAGAAGACCCAGTATCGAAGGATGAGGTCGTTGCGGAAGAAGTTTCTTCTGGCGAAACAGCGGTTGCGTCAGAAAAAGAAGGACCGGAAGAATCGGAACAGGAAGTTGAATACGTTGAGACTGCTCCTGACAACAACAAATATGAAGTCGAATTGAACGGTTTCAAAGTTGTTGCTGTACCTGAAGATGGAGCATTTACTGAAGACGTATTCCTGGCAGCTTCTGTAATTGATGATGGATCAGAAGAATATCAGAAAGCAGAAACAGTTCTGAACGAGAGCGATGTGGCATACAGCGGCATGCTGGCTTTTGATATTCATTTTGAAAACGCAGCAGGTGAAGAAGTTGAACCGTCAGGAAGAATTTCGGTCAGTTTTTCTGCTGAAGCGGAAGTTTTGAGTGAGATTGCTCCGGAATCGGTAAAAGTCGATTCCGTCCAGATTGTTCATATTGTGGAAGATTCTGAAGAGACAGTCGCCGAAGTTGTGGCAGACAGTTCTGCTAATACTCCGGAAATGACTGTTGAAATCAGTGGTGAAGCAGTTGAGAGCATCAGTGCTGATTTTGATGTGGACTCTTTCTCCACATTTGTTATCACATGGTCGGATCCGGAAGAAAGTGCGACAGTACATTGGGGAAGTTACAATGATGCTGGCGAATTCGAGGAATTCGAATCAACTACGACAATTGATACGACCGCAAATTCGGTGGATCTCAATGTTAACGTTGATGGCTACTATTTTGTGGGTGTGGAATACTGGGCGCCTGAAGCTGACGAAGGAGAGACCGTTGAAAACACTTCTGTTTTGAAGAAAGACGGAGATACTTGGAAGCTCGGTGATGTTACCGTTGAAGATGGCAGCGATATTTATGTGAACTATGCGTCCAAGAGCGACGGTTCTTATTCGCCTCCGCCGAAACCCGGCTCTGATGTTCTGGCACCGGAGACAACCAAAACAGTTACTAAAAATGCGAACGGTACCTATACAGTACAGTTGGATATTGAAGGTAAACAAGAAGAGATAGTCGAACAAGTTGGTGCCAATGTCATTATCGTCATGGATATTACACAAAGTATGACAAACAATATGCCGGGCAGCAGCAGTTCACGTATGGCGGCTGCCAAGAGCGCTCTGGGTGTCCTAATTGATACGCTGAAGCCGAGTGAGAACATCATCAACTTTACAGCTGTGAATTTTGGTAACAGCGCAAATTACTTTAATGGTGTAAACTGGACCAGTGCGGAATCCGATATGCGTTCTTATGTCAGCGGTCTGCCGAATAACCCGGGAGATCTGGGTACATGCTGGCAGGCAGGTTTACAAGGTGGTATTGACCGGGTCGGAACCGCTCCGGAAGGTAACGAAACGTACGTCCTGTTCGTGACCGACGGCAACCCGAACGGTTGGGTCAATGCTCAGGGAAACTATCAGCAGCAGGGTGCCGGACAGTTTATCCAGGCAGCATATAACGCTGCTGTTCCGAACGCAAATACTCTCGGCGCAAGCAGCCATTTGTATGGCATCTTCGTCGGTGATGCAGACGGCTATACACACCTTAATGACTTAATCACCAATGCAAATGGTGACGGTGTTATCAATGGTTCTTCAAGCGAAGCTATGGAAACTGCGTTTGAACAAATCGCAAGGACGATTATTGAGAACCTTGGAGCCGGTAACACATCTGTGGATGACGGTGTTCCTACGCTGTCTGATATCAGTGCTAATGTTACTGCCGGCGATGCTGGCGGGTTCGAGTACTATATCACAGAACCGGGCGGTGAAATGGAAGAATGGGAAGAAGCTCCCGGTGCCAGTTATGATGCGTCCAACGGTGTTACCTGGGATCTGGGCGAAGTAGGTGTTCTCCCGAACGGAACAATCTATACTTTGAAGTTCACGGTATGGCCAAGTCAGGAGGCATATGACCTGATTGCTGACCTGAATAACGGTCTGGTAGACTTTGATGACCTTACAGAAGAGGAACAGGCTTCGATTGTGGGTTCAAAGGAGACTGGATATACTTTAAAGACAAATACCCATCTATATACCACATTTACCGATCTGGATGGCAAGGAATATCAGGAAGAGAATGATGCAAGGCCAAGTGCAATGGATCTTCCTACAACCACCATAAAAGTCATCAAAGACTGGAATAATGAGATGGATGCGAGGGAAGCACAAAAAGTCACTCTGATGGTAACCAAAGATGGTGAGGATTACTTTGAGGTGGAGATGGGGGAACCTGTCAAAACCGGCGAGCATACCTGGCGGCAGGCTCCGGAGAAAGAGATCTATATCTCCTATGGCCAGATCATTGATGGTGTAGTCAAAGAACCCGGTCATGAGTATACAGTTGTTGAGCCTGAGACTTTCAGTTATCGTTGGGATCTGACAGCAGATATCTATCGTCCAATGATCGTTGAAGGCACACCTAAGGTCCTGAAATATACTGACGAGCCTACTGGCACGGAAGGAGAGGACTATTATGTCATCGACGGGAAGAACTATGAGGTTACTGACAGTACTGAAAATGTGCTGGATGCTACCAATGACCGTCGAAGCAGTCTGATCATTAATAAAGTGGTTGAAGCAGAAGGCGAAGATGTTGAGGCACCTGAAGATGCTGAATTCGCAATTAAACTGACCGTGGATAATGAAGATGGCAGGCATCCTGGTGATGAAGGTTATGATGAGTGGAATGATACGGTCTGGTTCTCTGTTCAGACGGATCCTGCCGACAGAGATACAATCGTTCGTGATGTTACTGTTGAAGGGGCAACTGCTGAGGAAGGTGATACCGGGTTCTATTGGTTCGACAACGGAGCGACTGCAACGGTCTATCTCAAGGCCAATCAGTATATCGTTGTCCCCAACCTTGCCAGAGGAACAAGTTATACAGTTACAGAACTTCTTGATGAAGACATGCCGGATGGTTTTAAGTTCGAAGAGGCAGAGTCTGATGCAGACAACAAAGCCGGAGGCGAATCGACTCCTGCTGAAATAGATGAAAATGTCGCAGAGGGAACAATCGATCAGTCGAATACTGACTATACAGTTACTTATACCAACAAATATTGTGAAGTCGAAATCACTGTAACCAAAGAATGGGAAGATGGCGGAGATCAGTTAGGAAACCGCCCAGACACTGATGAGTTTAAGGATTATCTTAGTCTGCTTATCGATGGGGAAGTTTCGGAAGATTATGAACCAACAGTAACAGATAACGGAGATGATACTTACACAATCACATACACAGCTCTTCCGAAATATATAGCAAATGAAGAAGTTGAATATACTGTGAGTGAAGACCAAGTGGATGGTTATGAAGAACCTGTAGGAAGTCCTGCAGCAGATGGCGGAACCATCACTAATCCGCTTGAAGTTGGTGATCTAACCATCAGCAAGACAGTAGAGAGTGATTTTGATTCAGACCTGGAGATGGAGTTTGAATTCACGATTACTACTGAACCTGCGATTAATGCTGAACTCGAAATAACCGGAGATACTTCTGAAGATACGATTGAGTTTAGTGATGGCGAAGCAACTATCACACTCAAAGATGGAGAATCTGTCACAATTAAAGGTATTGCAGCAAATGTAGAATATACTGTCACTGAAACAGAAGTTGATGGATTTACAACTGAAAGTGAAGGTGAAAGCGGAACGATCAGTTCGGAATCTGCTGCAACTGTAGAATTCACAAATACACGTGAAACTGGTGATCTGACAGTCTCCAAGACTGTAGAAAGTGCTTATGATGCTGATAAGGATATAGAATTCACCTTCACAGTGACACTTTCCGACACTACAGTCACTGGAACATTTGGAGATATGGAATTCACTGAAGGTGTTGCGAAAGTAACACTGAAGGACGGTGAGAGTGCAACCGCCGAAGGTCTGCCGGCAGCTGTGACTTATACAGTTGAAGAAGATAAAGCAGATGGATTCACAACCGAGAGTGAAGGGGACAGTGGAACAATCAGTTCGGAAGCTGCAGCAACAGCTGCATTCACGAATACACGTTTCATCGATGTCAAAGTCAAAAAGGTTGATGACAAGAAAAATCCGGTCAAGGGAGCTGAATTAGCTGTCAAGGACGAAAGCGGTACAATTGTTGATCAGTGGGTAACCGACGGAACAGAGCATCAGGTAGAAAACCTGGAGCCTAATACTAAGTATACACTTACTGAATTAAAGGCACCTGCGGGATACGAGAAGGCATCAGATATAAAATTTACAACTGATAGTAGCGGAACTTCACAGGTACTGGAGATGGTTGATAAAAAGTCTGTCGTACCTGATACCTCTGACAGCAACGGCATTTTCGGTTGGATGTTCATGATGATTGGATCGATGATGCTGGCTGGTCTGGCATTTGTTGGCCGCAGAAGGTACAGCAATTAAAATATGAGTTTATTCAAAAAGCATCAATATTAAGTCATTGTTAAAACAGACAAAAGTCTGTTATTGACAAAAAAGGTGAGTTGTATGCAAATCCGGGTTACCAAATAATCTTGGGGAAAGTTCAAACTAATCCGGGATGAAATTTGGGGACAAAACCTGGGGACAAACAAAAAAACGTGCAGGCTTACATCAT
>CACYXJ010000068.1 GCA_902778375.1 uncultured Erysipelotrichaceae bacterium | reverse complement strand
AAGGATATACATGTTCGCAGGCAGTAGGCTGCTGCTATCATGAGGAACTGGGAACAGACGAAAAGACGATGTTCCGCTACATGGAAGGCTTCGGCGGCGGCTTTGGCTGCACACTGGGCACCTGCGGCGCGCTGAGTGCCGCCATTGCCTGTGCCGGACTGAAGAAGAGTACGGCCAATCTGGACCGTCCCGATTCCAAGGGCGAGACCTACAAGCTGACCAGGGAAATGACAAAACGCTTCCAGCAGGAGGCAGGCGCCCTGCAGTGTGCCGAGATCAAAGGCATCGGCACCGGCAAGGTGCTGTGCGACTGCAATGACTGTGTGCGCATTGCCTGCCGTCTGGTCGAGGAAGTCGTATTGGCTGCTGAGGAAAAGTAGAGTATAATTGCCAACAGGGTTTTCTATGCAGCAGTATTTCAGTACAGTGCCGCTTTCTGTCGGCGAAGAATATATCTTCACGAAGGAACAGGCGCATCACGCCCGTGATGTCGTCCGCCTCAATGAAGAAACCATCCGCCTTGTCTATAACGGCAAGGGCTTTTTTGCGCGCTGCTACCGCAAGGGAGACCAGTTTGCGGCGATGGTCGAAAGGGAAGACGAAAGAACCAACGAATCTCCCATCGACCTGACGCTTGTCATGGCTCTCATACGGCGCGAGAAATTCGAACTGGTGCTGCAGAAAGCGACCGAACTCGGAGCCAGCAGGATCGTTCCGATGATTTCGTCACGCTGTGTTGTAAAGTCGAAGGAAGAAAAAGCCGAAAAACAGAGGAAGAGATGGCAGGACATCTGCCTGGAAGCAGCCCAGCAGTGCAAGCGCAGCCGTATTCCGGAAGTTGCGGAGACCATCCGTTTCAAAGATCTCGGACAATACCGCAGCGAAGCAAGTCTTGCGGCATATGAGAATGCCTGGGGCAGCTCGCAGTCATTGCGGAAAGCACTGGGAAATGCCAAAAGCGCGACGGTCGTGATCGGACCGGAAGGCGGTTTCAGCGACGAGGAAGTACAGCAGCTGCGGGAGATGGGCTATCAGGCGGTGACGCTGGGTCCAAGGATCCTGCGGGCGGAGACGGCGGCGATGTTTGCCTGCGCCATTGTCGGCGAAGCCGGGGAGGAAGCATGACAAGATCATTTTCGATCTGCAATCTCGGCTGCAAGGTCAATATGTATGAAGCCGAAAGCATCGCCTGCATGCTGGAGAAGAAGGGCTGGCAGAGGGTGGACTTTGAAGAGAAGTGTGATGCCGCGCTGATCTTTACCTGTGCCGTGACCAATACCGCCGCTTCCAAAAGCCGCAAGATGATGCACCGTGTCAAACGCAATAATCCCGAAGGGGTCTGTGTCATGGTCGGCTGCTATGCCCAGCTCGACGACGGCATGCTGGAAGATGCCGAGATCATTGTCGGCACCGCCCACAAGATGCGCGTGCCCCAGTACCTTGAGGACTATCTGGAAAAAGGCGAAAAGATCCGCGACATTGAACCGTTCGAGGAAACACCGTTCGAAGCCCTGGTCACCGACCGTTTCGAAAACCGTACAAGGGCGTATCTCAAGATCCAGGACGGATGCAACCAGTTCTGTACCTACTGCGTCATACCGTTTGCCAGAGGCAGGGAGAGATCGATGGCACCTGACCGGGTCATCGAGGAAGCAAGAAAGATCACCCGCACCCACAGCGAGATCGTTCTGACCGGTATCCATACCGGCAGATACGGAAAGGAACACGGCGTCACGCTGACACAGCTGATCCGAAGACTGCTGGATGAAGTGCCGGATCTCAATAGACTTCGCATCTCCTCGATTGAAGTCACGGAAGTCACGGATGAACTGATCGCCATGATGAAAGAGGAAAAACGCATAGCCCGCCATCTGCACATCCCGCTGCAGTCCGGCTGTAACGAAACCCTGAAGCGCATGGGCCGGCCATACAGCACGGAAGCGTATTATGATAGAATTAAGTGGATCAGACAGCAGCTGGACGATGTTGCCATATCCTGCGATCTGATCGTCGGCTTTGCCGGGGAAACGGAAGAGGAATTCGCAAATACGCTGGCCTTCTGCGAGAAGTGTGAATTTGCCTTCATGCACGTCTTCCCGTTCTCCGTCAGAAACGGCACGAAAGCCGAAAAGATGAAAAACCAGGTACCGCCGCAGGTCAAAAAGGAAAGAGCCCGGATCGCCGGCGCCCTGTCCATGAAGTGCCGTGATGTCTACGGCATCAGCCGGCTGGGCACGCAGGCGGAAGTGATCCTGGAACAGAAGGAAGGGGAATACTACAGCGGCTATACGTCCGACTATATTCCCGTCCTTGTCAAAAGCGAAAAACAGCAAGGTGACATGATCACCGTCACGCTGTCTGAATACAAAGAACACCAGATGTACGCGAAGGAAGAAAACAGCTTATGAAACTGACGGAATTGTTTGAAAACGCCCCTGATATAGAGATCCGTTCACTGATGGCGGACAGCCGCAAGAAGCGCCCGGATTCGATCTTTTTCTGCGTCAAGGGCATGATGTTCGACGGTCATAAATTCATTGACCAGGCCGTGGAAAACGGCGCTGTCGTCATCGTCTACAGCGAAGAACTGGAAGAGATGCGGGATGACGTGACCTATATCAGGGTCAAGGATGTCATTTCCACCTTCAACAAGGTGGCGGATGCCTTCTACGGCTTCCCGAGCCACAACATGACGATGTTCGGCATCACCGGCACCAACGGCAAGTCCTCGATCTCCTGCATCATCCGCGACATTCTCTCGGCCTTCAAGCCGACCGGCTATATCGGAACGATCTCGATCGAATACGGCAGTGTCAAGCTGCCGCCGCTGCTGACGACGCCGAATATCGACGACCTGCACGGCATCCTGCGCGACATGCGCGACGCCGGCATGGAAGCCTGCGCCCTGGAAGCCTCTTCGATCGGTATCGAACAGGGCAGAGTCCAGTCGATCGACTTCGATGTGGCGGTATTCACCAACCTGACGCACGACCATCTCGACTATCACGGAACAATGACGAATTACTACCTGGCCAAGAAGCAGCTCTTCGACAGCCTGAAGCCATCCGCCGTCGCCATTACCAACGCCGATGACCCGTATGGCCTCAAGGTGACCGAAGACTGCAAGTGCAAGGTTCTGACCTATGGTATCGACCATGACGCCGACTACCGCGTCGTCCGCTACCAGCTGATGAAGGACAGAACAAGATTCACCTTGAAAGTCGCCAACATGGAATACGAACTGGAAACCAACCTGGTCGCCAGATTCAATATCTCCAACCTGGTTGCGGCCATGGCGGCACTGCATGTGCAGGGCATCCCGATCAGCGACATGAAACCGCTGATCCGCGACCTCAGCCAGATCGAAGGCCGCATGCAGAGAATCTCCGACGGTCAGCCGTTCAACATTCTTGTCGACTTCGCCCATACGCCGGACGGCATCGAAAAGGTCTGCCAGTATGCCAGCGCCATCACGCCGAAAGGCAAGCGCATCATCTCCATCACCGGTTCGGCCGGCAAGCGCGACACCGCCAAGAGGCCTGTCTTCGGCAAGATCCTCGATAAGTATTCCGACATGATCATCCTGACCGAGGACGACCCCCGCGACGAAAGCCCGCGGCAGATCGCCGAAGAGATCGCCACCGGCATCAAAAAGACCAACTATATCATTATCACCGACCGTTATGACGCCATCCGCCAGGCAATCGAACTCGCCGATCCCAACGACACGATCGTCATCCTGGGAAAGGGCGACGAGAAGTTCATCTATCGCGAATACGGCCGCGAACCGTATGAAGGCGACGACACGATCGTACATGAAGTACTGAAGAAATATTATTTCACGGAGGGAGAAGACTATGAAAGCTTCTAAGTACATTGACCATACCCAGCTCAAACCCGATGCCACAAAAGACAAGATCGTCACCCTGTGCCGGGAGGCCAGGGAATATGACTTTGCCTCGGTCTGCATCAATCCCTGCTGGATCCCGCTGGCAAAGGAACTTCTGGAAGGCAGCGATGTCAAGGTCTGCACCGTGATCGGATTCCCGCTCGGGGCGATGTCCACCGCCGCCAAGTGCCTGGAAACAGCCACGGCTGTACAGGACGGCGCCGAGGAAGTCGACATGGTCATCAACATCGGCAAGCTCAAGGACGGGGAAGACGATTATGTCCGCAATGAGATCAAGGCCATCAAGGAAGCCTGCAGCGGCAGACTGCTGAAGGTCATCATCGAAACCTGCCTGCTCACCGACGAGGAAAAAGTCAGGGCCTGCAAACTTGCCAAAGAGGCGGGAGCCGACTTCGTCAAGACCAGCACCGGCTTCTCGACCGGCGGGGCAACCGTCGAAGATGTCGCGCTGATGCGCAGGACAGTCGGCGAAGACATGGGTGTCAAGGCAGCCGGCGGTGTCCGTGACAAGGAGACCTTCGAAGCCATGATCAAGGCAGGCGCCACCAGGATCGGCACCAGCTCCGGCAAGAACCTGATCTGACAATTGCCAAAAAAGCATAAGAAATACCGGATCATCATCCGGTATTTTTATATGTTCTATCCTGCGAATACCTTAAGGAAATTTTCTTCAACAGCCGTTTCCAGTTCCTTCATCTTCATGTTCCGGATGCGGCTGATCTCTTCGTAGATGTTGACGATGTCCGCCGGTTCGTGGCGGTGATCAAGTACCGGACTCTGATAGGGGGAGTCTGTCTCGATCAGAAGTCTGTCAAGCGGCAGTGCGGCAGCGACCTGCCTGGGTCTTCTGGCATTGGGAAACAGCACGCTTGCGCCCAGGGAGATGTAATATCCTTCCTTCATGTACAGCCTGGCCATTTCAACCGATCCGCTGTAACTGTGGATGATGCCGTGGCAGGGGTGTTCCTTCAGGATGTCCAGGGTGTCCTTGCTGGCCTTGCGGCTGTGGATGTTCACCGGCAGGTCATATTTCATTGCCAGTTCCAGCTGGGAAATGAAGAAATGGATCTGCTGTGTCTTCGTATGGGGATGGGAATAATAGTCCAGTCCGGTTTCGCCGATCATGTCGGGACGGTACTCTTCGATATCTCTCTGCAGCTGCTGCAGTCTTTCCCCGCTGTAATCATCCTCCAGATCCTGGGGATGAATGCTGAGGGCCAGTTTGAAGCCGGGATTCTGTTCTCTCAGTTTCACGCTTTCCAGCAGGTCATGTCGGCTGCAGCAGATGAGAATGGCATGGCCGACACCGGCTTCCAGCATTCTGTTTATGACATCTTCCCGGTCATTGTCATACTGTCTGGAGCCCAGATGACAGTGGGCATCCGCGTACATGATCTCAGAACTCCCGGAAGAAGGCTGCCAGATGCGGCAGTTCCTGGAATCCCAGCTTGTGGTAGAAACGGTATGCCGGCTTGTTCCGGTCGGTGAACAGGAAGATCTGATGATAGCCCTGTACCGCCAGCCGGTTTTCGATCATCGAAATGAATTCCGTGCCGCAGCCTTTTCCCTGATAGTCCGTATGGATGCAGAACTCCTCGATCCAGTACTCGTTGCCGCCGCACCAGTGCTTCATCCTGCCGACCGAAAGGCCGATCAGCTTGTCATCTTCATAAAGACCGAAGTTGACCGGATTCCTGACTTCGATAAGGTCCCTGAAATACTCGTCCAGCTGTTTCCCGTCACTCCAGTCCTCATACCAGGGCGGTCCGGATATGACAGATTTGAACAGTTCCTTCATGATTTCGATATCGTCGATGGTCAATTCCCTGATGATCATTTTTCTTCTCCGTTTCAATAGTACTTTTCAATATCGCCGTAACCGGCGACCAGTCTGTTGTCATGTGTCTTTTTGATAAAATTCGCCAGCCGCTTTTCAAATTCTTCAGGCCGTTTCCTGGCAGCGTCGATATAGGCGATGCGGATCCGTTTGTAGGAGTCGCTGAATGTCTTGTAATTCTGCCAGGCAGTTTTATCCTTGCGGATGGCGGCGATAATGTCTTTGGGAAACTTATACGGTCTTTTGATCAGTTTCGCGACAGACGGTCTGACCTTGGGATGGATCATTCCCTGTGAATCCATCAGGATCAGCCGTTCAATGTTGGGCTGGGAATAGGAACTGCCTTTGCGGCGGGGCGTGAAGCGGCGCAGATGGTGCGTTTCGTCCAGATTGCCGGCTCTGCCGTCGATCCAGCCGAAACACAGTGCCTCTTCGACTGCGTCGTTGTATGGCACGCCTTTTTCGCCGGATGCGACTGTCGGAAAGACAAACCATACTTCCTTTTCGGTTTCGAAATGCTTTTCCAGCCAGCGGCGCCACTGTTTTCTTGTCTTGAAATAAACAATCCTGTCCTGTTCCATGATTTTACATACCGTATGCATGGTTATTATATCAGCGGCAGGGTGGTTCATTGTAGAATGAAAGAGAAGATAATACGTGAATATTGATATTTCCGCATGTTCACGGAAGGGAGTTTTACAATGAGTACAATGAAGGAATTCAAAGACCAGCAGGGTGCGACCCTGGCATATGCCGCGATACCCGACCAGTATATGACCGGCGGTTCGCTTGTGAACAAGATGCAGCATGAAGGCGTGCCGTTCTTCATTACCGCCCATGCCATCGACGCCTCGCGCAATATCATGATCTTCGGCCTGAGCGACGAGATGTTTACGACCTATAAGAACCAGATGATCAAAATGACACTGAAGGCCGTGCCGAATGTCATCTGGTCTTCGATCCGCGACTTCGTCGAGCCGGAAGTCTATCTGCAGCAGTTCGCCGAAGCGCTCTCGCAGATGAAACTGACACCGACGGCGATGACCGACCTGCCGAGTCTGATCGGTCAGAACCTGCAGAACTACTACAATACGATGATGGCGGATTACCAGGGTGCTTTCGACCGGGAAGCGGCTCTCGGTACGCCGACCTTCGCCAACAACAGTATCTGCCGCTCCTTCCTTGTCCGCTATACCGGCAAGGCGAAGAGCGGGGCGGACTGCGTCGTGCTGGGCGGTATGGACTACAAGGGTGTGGAATACTACTCCTCGGTCTCCATCGCTTCCGTGCTGGGTCCGCTGGCAGGCATGCTGGGCGGGGCGGCCAAGGCAAAGCAGAAGGAGAAATCCTCCAAACAGTTCGGCCATGGCACGCCATGCGACGCGCTCGACTGGGGCAGCGCCAACAAGTTCCTGCTGATGACACCGGCGGAATACGAAGCGGAAGCGACCAGAGACTTCCTGGAATTCGTCCAGACCTTCCATATGGAAGAGGGACTGCGCGACCAGTTCTACCAGCGCATCCTGCAGCGCCGTCAGGAAAACCTGATGCAGACCCTGCAGCTGCAGCAGATGGCCCAGCAGTCGGCCCAGAACCTGATGATGAACCAGCAGCGGCTGGTGCAGACCCTGCAGCAGAACTCGGCGGCGATGCATGCCGGCATCATGGACTCCTGGAACAAAAAGATGGCCTCCGATGCGAGAATCTCGCAGGCCAGAAGCGAAGCGACGATGGGCGTCAATGTCTATACCAATACATATGGCCAGAATGTCGATGTCAGCGTCACCGCCGATCATGTATACCAGAACCAGTACGGCGACGTGTACGGCGTTTCCGGCAATGCCGTCGATGACGAAGTGCTGACACAGCTCAACTGGACCGAACTGAAGAAGTAAAAACAATAACAGCAGATATGAAAAAGGACTGGCCCGGACAGGTCAGTCCTTTACAATACTTCGAAATGTTTAAGGGCGTGGATGATGCCGTCCTCTTCGCAGGTGAGAGTGACATAGTCGGCCGCGGCCTTGACGTTGCCGGTGCCGTTGCCCATGGCCACGCCGATGCCGGCATACCGGATCATCGTGATGTCGTTGCCGCCGTCGCCGAATGCCATGCATTCTTCCCTTGAAATACCGAAGCGGTCCAGCATGACCTTCATGCCTTCCGGTTTGCCGCCTTCCTCGGGAATCATATCCGAGAAGTCGACCGACCATCGAGCGCTTTTCAGTCCCGGCGCGTGCTTCAGGAATTCTTCGTCCTGTTCTTCGGGGATATAGGGTGAGAACTGGAAGGTCGGATGGCTCAGGGCTCTTGCCGGGTCTTCCGGCGGCTTCCATTCGCTTTCCCGTCCCAGGTTCTTCAGATAGTTGTATTTATGTTCGTTGAAACGGATCTCATACTGGTAGTCCTCTTCCATGACCGTGCAGGCAAAGGAGGATTCCCGCAGGTAGGGGATCAGTGCCTCGATTGCCTTCTGGGGAATCGGCAGTTTGTAGACGCAGTTCCTGTCAGCGTCCATGCAGTACTGGCCGTTCATCATGACATAGCCGTCCCAGGGAAAGGAATTGAACAGTTCGCCAAGGTGGGGCAGCTGCACCGGCGGCCGGCCGGAAGCAATCACCAGTCTGATCCCTTTCTTCTTCAGCGACAGCAGCGCGTCGAAGAGGGTCTGTGTGATCCGCCGTGTTTTCATGGAAACCAGGGTTCCGTCGATATCGAAAAAGATGACTTTGATCATATATACACACTCCGTATCAGTATCATAGCATGTAATTCATGCTGGAAAGGATTATACTGAAAAGTAAGGAATGGCAACTATGGAAGATACAACACTGAAAGATACAATTGAAAACGCGGAAACACCCGGAAGCACGGAAGTGTCCGAAAGTCCGGAAACCGCGGAGGTTCCTGAGACTTTGGAAGTTCCGGAGGCAGAAGAAACTGATGGTCCGGAAAATCAGAAGAAAGAAAAATCACCGGAAAAGATCATTGCCGAAAAGACAAGGCCGTTCAGACTGCTGACCGCGAATCTGAAGGGCATGGTATATTTCCAGGTTCTTTACCGCGTCATGACCATGCTGATTTTCTTCCCGGTCCTGATCTATGTGGAAAGGGCACTGCTGCTTGTCAACAACAGTTCCACCCTGACCCAGGCCAATGCCGTCAAGGCACTGCTGAATCCGCTGACCTGGTTGGTGCTGATCGTCATGTGGTTTCTGATGTCGGTCTTCATCAGCGTCGAACAGTTCGGAACCTATTCGATCCTGCATGCCTCCTTTTCCGGTCAGAAAAATATCACCGCCCGGGAGGGATTCGACAATGCTGTGGATATCCTGGTCAGAAACATGAAATCGTCTTTCCTGCTGGTCATGCTGTACACCCTGTTCCTTTATCCGTTCTCGGATCTTCTGAACACGTCTTCCATTACCCGCTTCTTTATCATGCCCGGCTTTATTACCGAGCATTTCGAGAAATACCAGATGCTCGGTATTGCCTACAACCTGCTTACTCTTGTCCTCGGTATGGCAGCCCTGCGCATGGCTTTTGTAATGCCTGCCATGGTAACGGAAAAACTGGATTTCAAAAGCGCGGCGAAAAGAAGCTGGACACTCAATGATTTCAAATCCCGCATGAAGCTGGTAGTGTCGCTGATATCCTATATCGTATTGCTGATGCTGGTGGGTATTGCCGTAGCCATGCTGATCGGCGTGATCATGCTGTTCGTTGTCTGGTGGCTTGAACCTGGTCTGGATCCGGGTGTGATTCTCAACGACACCACGCTTTCGGCCGTGATGCTGATCCTCTTTATGGTCTTCGGATGGTTTGTCCAGCCGACAGTCTGTTCGGTATGCGCATCCCGCTATTACCGGAAGATACTTGCGGAAGGATTTGAACCGGAACCGTACAATATCGAAAACAGACATATCCTGCAGCGCCGCACGCCGCGCATTGCCTGGGCACTGTTCTGCATCGTCTGCATGTTTTTCTCCATCCCCAACCGTTATCAGCAGTTCAAATGGATCATGAACGGCAATACCCAGGGCGTCATGATCATGGCTCACAGAGGCTATTCCGGTGTCGCTCCGGAAAACACGATCCCGGCATTCGAGGCGGCGGTAGAAGCCGGTGCCACTGCTGTGGAACTTGACGTGCAGATGACCAAGGACGGAAAGATCGTCGTTCTGCATGACGACAATATCAAACGCACCACCGGTGTCAATGCCAATATCTGGGACGTGACCTACGACGAGATCAAGAATCTCGACAACGGTTCCTTCTTCTCGGAAGAATTTGCCGGCACCAGGATACCGACTCTGGATGAAGTGATCCAGTATTCGAAAGGCAAGCTGTATCTGAACATCGAGATCAAGCGCAACGGCCATGATGAAGGCATTGAAGACAAGGTCGTGGAGATCATCCGCAGGAATGAATTCCAGAATTACTGCGATATCACATCCATGAACTATGACACCCTGAAATATATCCACAGCAAGTATCCCGATATCCTTCTGGCATATACCTCAACCGTCGGCATCGGCAAACTGCAGGATCTTGAGGATGTGCAGATCATTTCCATCCAGGAAACATTCGCAACCTACGACAATATCCAGGCTCTGCATCTTGCCGGCAAGAAGGTATTTGTCTGGACGGTCAATGAAAAGAGCACCATGGAACGTCTGGTCGGCCTGAATGTCGACGCCATCCTGACCAACAACGTCGAAGCGGCAGTTGAAGTCATGGAGCAGCATCACGGTATCGATGACTTCTTCAAACGACTCGACCAGATACTGTACTATTTCTCATAGCAATACTATAATGCACTGCTCAGATGAGCTGATGGCTGCCATCCGGGATAAAATCTGACTGCATGTGAATTGGCAATGCAAACCTGTTGAATTAAACTGAAGATACAGAAAAAGAGATAACTATAAAGAAATCAAGCAATTCTGAGTAGGAATCTTTTGAATCTGAAAAATCAGATTGCCTGCCTGACAACAGGCAAAAGTTCTTTGAA
>CACYXJ010000067.1 GCA_902778375.1 uncultured Erysipelotrichaceae bacterium | reverse complement strand
AAGTTGTACCAAGATAACAGACTTTTTCGTTGGAATCCAGCAGATGCGGCTCATCGCCTTCGTCTTCGCCGTTGAGCCGGTAATAGATCTGGTACGGGAATTCCACCAGATCGTTTTCCGGATCATCCGTACCGGAAAGTGTCTTGCTCAGCTGGAAAGTTCCCGGTTTCACAGCCGCCAGGTTAAAACGCATATGCAGGTTGGAAGCACCGGCACCGCGCTCCATATAGAACATTTTCATGTGATGATTCGTGTAATCCTTGAAAACATAGTGACCGTCGACCTGGTGGAAGATCTCATTCAGTTTCGTATCGATCTCGGCGGCGGGCATACCGCGGTCCTGATAGTTCTTTTTAAAGGCTTCATAGAGCGTCGTGTTGCCGCGGGAACTGATGATCTCACCGGTGCGGAAGTTGATTGACCCGACCATGGCGGAATGAACACCGCCAAGATCCAGTACCAGTTCGCCGTCGACATAGAACCAGAAATCATCGTCACCGGAGAATTCGAAGATAATGTCGTGGCCCCAGGCATCAAGACCGGACGCTGTCTGGGTAAAACTTGCTTCCATCTCCATGCCGAAGAAATAATCCACCTGGTTCACGTGACCGAGATCGTGCAGTTTTTCACCTTTACGGGGATCCAGATCCGGCAGCGGATGGGCAAGCACGTCCGTCTGGTTGGTAACGATATTGCCGTTGCTGTAAGTTGCATAAACACCCGGTTCAATATCTTCATACGGCATGAACTGCCCGTGTTTACGGGTATCATGCGTTGTGTTGTTGCCGCTCATCGCACCAAGCTGGTCATAGACGGTAAAGGTTCCGTCATCATTCAGATGGGCGAAGTTCTGGGTACAGTCATATTCGAAATAGCCGCTTTCGTTATAGATGCTCTGAATGAACAGATGATTGACCGATGTCATCTCATCGAACAGTTCGGCCAGATTCCTACCGGTTCCGTCGGCCCTGATGGGATATCCGTTTTCATCCAGATTCGAGGACAGAAGTCCCGCCACATCCGTATCACGGCCAAAGAATTCCGTCTGCTTGCTGTCACGGTTGTTGATAATGGTGTTATTAAAATCGATCATTTTCATGGTGATGCCGTAATCATCGTTGTCAACGGTCGTGACATAGGAAAGCTCATCCTCTTCTGATGATTCCGTCACGATTGCAAAATAGAAATGTTCCGATTCCGGCAGTGAGCAGGCGGTGATTTTTCCGTTTTCCGTCTTCAGACCGGAATAGGAATAACTGCCGTCGTCCCAGGCAATGATCGTTGAATACGGTTCGCCATTCCGGCGTCCGTTCAGATTGATACCGATTGTGTCCGGCGAAAGAATCTGTTCATCGGAGTGCTGAGGAGCGATATAGTTTCCGTATTGAGCGTTTTGCAATTCATAATAGTAGTTTACGGTTCCGTCCGGATTGGTGTATTCCGTGAAGATCCATTCGGCGGTATTGATATCCGTGCCGACCCACTGGATATTGTCACCGGTGTCGTAACACGGCAGAAGCGAGCCGTCATGATCGACTGCGAAGAATTCGTACCGTTTTTTCGTGTCATTCCAGATACGTGTGTAGATCACGACCTTCTGTCCGTTCTTGAGTTGCACCGTATCGGAAACACTGACTTTCCTGGCAGTGTACAGATTGAATGAATCGTTGTCCAATGTCGACTTTTCCACCAGATTCATCCAGGTGGTGTTCTTATTTGTATTTGCCGCAGCGAATCCCTGCTCGGCATTTCCCGGCAGATCCAAAGCATAGTTTCCGGACCGGAAATGCCACCGGCCGTCATGTTCGCCGGTTCCCGGAATCACTGTGATCTCCGCGTCAGTGCCAGGAGTATCGGAAAGAGTGGCACCGCTGGAATTCAATGTCAGGTATTTTCCATTGGCGGTTATGTAGTATCTGTCTTCGCCGATGTTCGTAAACGTCCATTCGGTCAGATCGCTGTCTTCGCTCACCAGCAGCATCTCGGTATGATTCAGGGCGTCCGGTTTCATCAGCAGATCTTCCCCTCTCAGCCGCGGTCTGCCGCTGACAGTAATCTCTTCATCCATCAGGCCGGCGGCAGTCACCGTATTGTCATGGTAGGCAATGCCGTAAGTCTTCCCATCCAGGCCGTATGGATCGTCAGGAATCACAAGCGTGGATTTATCGGTAATGGTGATCTGGCTGTTGGCCGCATTGTTTTTGTCTGTATATAAACGAATGCCTCCGCCGCCGTTGGAATACTGCAGCCACCTGTTATCACTGTCGAGTTTGATATAGAATTTGCCGTTGCCCGCTTCGCTCACCTCAAACAGCGACCCCTGTGCTGTACGCAGTCCGACATTATTGCCACTGGTCCGGTAAAGATACCGTTTCTCTCCTGAGACAAACGTATAGAGGTAGTATTTATTCTCCTGGGCGGAGCTTTCGAAATACCAGCCATCCGCAAAATCTACGTCCCCGTCCACAACAAGACAACTGTTTCCGTTCAGTCTGTTGGTAAAGTATTCCCCGCCGTTACGGGCAATCGACAAAGCCATTTCCTTATCTGTATTTTCTGACAGTTCATCCAGACTGCCGATGTTTCTGATGCCTGCCGGCTCCGGAGCATCGACAATGGCATATACTGAAAAGCCCGGAGCCTCAAAGGAAACGGCCAGTCCTTCCGTTTCTGCTTCTTCCACCTGAATACCGTCAACGATTTCAGCTTCTTCCGTACCGTCGGTAAAATGAACGATGCGGGTATCTTTTTCCTGGACTTTGTCCGCCAGTTCGATCCTGACGTCCACCGGAGCGCCGATTTCTATTTTTCTGCCGTCACCGTCAACGATGGAAATATCGAACAGACGCATATAGGAAGGTGTTTCTTCCTGCCAGCCCAGAATTTCTTCCGCCTTGAGCGCATATTCACCATACAGAACTTTCCCCGGTGTGATTTCCCGGACATCAAGAGCAGCATCTTCCGGCAGGCCGGCATCTTCTGTATAGGAAACCGTAATGTTGTATGTCCTGCCTTCGGCTGTGATGCATTCGGTATGCAGGTCGACGGTATAGAGAATTCCATAGACAGAGAATGACTCTGCCTCAAAGCGGATCTCTTCCGTATTATTGTCTTCTGTTTCAAGGACCTCGGTTTCTTCCGCACCGAAATGAACCGCTGTCACTTCCGCTTCCGCCGGAGTCTTTTCATTTGTCGAGGAAATGCATACATCCACTTTCCCCTGCGGTTCCACAGTGTTTCCTGATGGATCAAGGATGCGGATATCGAAGAACCGGGCATAGGTGATCTCTTCCACCTGTTCCCCTGCCTGATCCAGATACTGCTGGTATGTACCGGTATTTTCAATGATTTCGCGGGCAAACAGCGTACTGCCGTCCGAAATCATTGCATCATCCCCATAACTCAGCGTGACAGTATACGTGTTCTCCTGCCGCGTGAGTATATGCTTTTCTGAAGAGATATCTTCAATCTCTTCCGTGTCTGTTGCCGTCTCTTCGTTCGCAGTATCTTCTGTGACAGTTTCTTCCGGTGCCTCTCCTTCTTCGAAAGCCCCCGTTTCCTCAGTTGTTTCTTCTCCCGGTGCTTCAGAAACAGTTTCCGGTTCCTCAGAGGTTATTTCCTCCGGTGTTTCAGAAACGTTTTCCGGACTGCTTATATATCTGACAACAGCAAACTGTTCCAGATCCGATGTTTTCAGGACGATTTTTCTGAGATCGTCTTTTTCCGGCGCATCTGCTGTTTCTGATTCTTCGTATTCTCCGGTTTCGTTCCGGTGCAGAATGCAGATTTCTTCATCCTCGGAAAGAAGTTCACGATTATAGATATACGCCAGCGTCACATCGCCGCCGATTTTTACCGGCAGCTGCCAGAAACTGACAGAGATGATTTCTTTTCCGTATTCTTCCTGCAAAGCACTCCGCTTTGCTTCATATTCAGGATCTGCCGGATCTGTTTCCTGTAGAATGATTTCCTCTTCTTCCGCCTCTTCCGGCAGAGTATATTCAAGCCTGAATTCTTCGTCTTCGCTGACGGCAAATTTCAGAACGGTATTGCCTTCGCTTTCCTCATCTTCCTGTCTGATTCCCGGAATCACTTTTTCAGTAAAAATGACTGCCGGATCCTTCCGGGCATTCCACAGGGAAACGCTTTGCGCCGGCTTACTCATAGCGGCTGATGTAATGGCCATTACCAGAACCGAAGCGAGCACCAAAAACATCCTGAATCCCGGCTGTCTTCTGATATCCCTGTTCAGGTCGGATTTTCTGTTATTCCAGCTGCTGTGTTTTTTTCCGGTCATGTTTTTCACGCTTAAAAGAAGGTACCAATAGTCCCTCTATCTTATTAATAGTATCACTTATCAACTTCCACAATCCCTATCTTTTGTTTCTTTTATAAATAAATAATAAAAGCTCTAACAATTCACATGTGAATAAACTAATCGGAATGATGAATTACTATTTTAAGCGCAACACATGACCTCCGGCATATAAAAACGCCCACAGGTTCAAATGATAGAATGTGAGTGACCAAACTTACATCATCAGGAGGACCTATGGACTATTATCATCTTAACATACACGAGAGGACCGTGATCTGTCAGCTGCGCGTTTCCGGCCTGTCTGTCCGCGCTATCGCCAGAGCGATCGGAAGAAGTCCTTCGACCGTTTCAAGGGAACTCAGAAGAAACAGCTACCGTTCAGGAATGAATTATCAGATCTCGCGCTATATCCCCTCGACAGCTCAAAGATACTATGAACAGCGCAGAACTCTCTGCGGAAGAAAAAGGATCTGTGATGATAAAATACTGTCTTATCTAAAGAAAAGGATCGAAGAACACTGGTCTCCCGAGCAGATCAGAGGCAGAGGAAACAAAGATATGGATATCCCTTCCGTTTCTACGATCTACCGGATGATACACGAAAGAAGACTTGGCATCATCACGATGGAGAAACTGCGCAGAAAAGGCTGTTTCAAACGGCCTGCTGAATCCAGAGGAAAGTTCAATGACGGAGGCAGAACGATAAAGAAGAGGGACAGATCTGTTTACAAGCGGAAGGAGCTGGGACATTGGGAAGGAGATACCGTAGTCTCCGGAAGAGAGGACCGTGCGCCAAAATCCAAAGTGTGCTTCGTGACACTGGCTGAAAGAAAGGCGCGGCTCTTCATAGCCGTCAAAGTACCGGACAGAACAGAATCATCCGTGACCCCGGCGATCATCAATGCGCTGAAGGACTATCCTTCAAAACTGGTCAGGACCATCACATTCGACAGAGGCAAGGAGTTCTCCGGTTACGAGGAGATTGAAGCGGCTTTGAACTGCAGGACCTATTTCTGCGATCCCTACTGTTCCTGGCAGAAAGGAACTAACGAGAATTTAAACGGATTACTCAGAGAATTTTATCCGAAAGGAATGGATTTGTCGAAAGTATCAGACAAAGACCTCAAGGAGAAGATCGTGAATAACAGACCGAGAAAGTGTCTGGGTTATCAGACACCGTCAGAAGTATTCAACAGCACTCACAAAGAGTGTTGCGCTTAATTTGACAAATTATCTAAACAAAAAAAGAAGACCTGATCCAAGTCTTCCGTTTTTATCACCTGAAAGATGTGACTTACTCTTTTTCTGCCTTGAGCGGACCGACGTTGCCGCAGTTCGGGCAGGCATGATGCGGGCGCTTCATTTCACCGCATACCGGGCACTTTACGAGGGACGGAGCAGTCAGCTTGTAATGCGTCCTTCTCTTGTCTCTTCTTGTGCTGGAATTTCTTCTCTGCTGTACAGCCATGTGTCTGGCACCTCCTACTGTTCATCTTCATTGAATTGCTTCAGTTTTGCCAGACGCGGATCTAACCGTTCTTTCCGGCTTTCCTGATACTCGGCTTCACTGTATACCTTCCAGCCGTCGCCTTCGGGATATTCACCTTCTGCCGCAACCGTCACCTGTAACGGAACTTCCAGCAGGATGTCATCAATGACAGCCGGAAGTAAATCGATGACTTCGTCCGTAACGACACGTACGCCGTCTTCATCGCTTTCGATGAAGGAATAGACTTCCTGGCTTTCGGTTTCAAATGGAACCTCGATCTCTTCGCCGGTAATCGAATCCGGACAGATCATAACCCCTTCGACATGCAGATCGCAGATGAACATATCGCCGTTCGCATCCAGGCTTCCGGATCCGTCGGCATGCACATCGGCAACCCCGCTGATGCCGCTGTTTGAGGCAAATACGGAATCGTCCAGATCGACGTCTTCATCAAAGAAAACTGTCTGATCACCATGCAGAAGTTCTGATCTCGTCCACTTCAAGAAAGCCACCTCGCTCGTTAACGCTTATAAATTATAGCAAACCGATTTTCAAAGTCAACGAAATACCGCATTCAACGGGAAAAAACCGCTGTTATGCGTATTCCTTGACGACCATGTTGAGGATCCATTCAGCCATGTCCTCATAGACCTTCTGATGGTCCTTCTCCTGCAGGATCTCATGGCGCATGCCGGGATAGACCTTGCTGGTGATGCTGCGGTAGCCGGCCTCCTCCATCCTTCTGATGCTGTCGGCAAGCCCCTTGGCACCGCCGGTGCAGGGATCGTCCTCGCCGGAGAGGAACATGATTGGCAGATACGGATTGGTGCAGTGGAAGTTCTTCGGATCTGCCATCTTCTCCATGCCTTCGAAGAGATCGTAGTAGCCGCGGGCGGTAAACGGGAAGCCGCAGGCTTCATCGGCGATATAAGCGTCGACATTCTCTTCGTTGTAACTCAGCCAGTCCAGCTTCGTACGCGGCTTTTTAATACCGCTGTTGAAGGCCCCTGTCGCCAGGGTGTCCAGCAGTTTGGAATGGGAGCGGGCACCGTTTCTTTTCACCTTCATCGATGCCAGCGCTTTTCCAAGTCTGGCGCCGGGGTTGTAATTTGGCGCACCGCTGAGCATCAGTCCCTGTATGAGGGCGTCGTGATACTGAATGAATGTTCTCGCCAGCATTGTTCCCATGGAATGGCCGTAGCAGATCAGCGGCACACCGGGGAATTCGTCTCTTGTCAGAAGACTCATGGCGGTCAGGGTCGAAGACAGGATATGCCATCCGTCTCTTTCCCCGAAGAAGCCGTAGTCGGAATTCGGTGATGTTTCACCGTGTCCAGGCAGGTCATAGGTAACGACCGCGATGCCGCGGCTGTTCATGTAGCGGGCAAAATCCTCATAGCGCTCCTTATGTTCCTCCATGCCGTGAACGACGAACATGGCGGCCTTCACTTCCCCTTCGGGACGGAAAATGCGCGTGGACAATGTTTCATTTGTCATGATTTTTCACTCCTGTAATTACCTTTTCCATTGTATCATTACATAAGCAGGACGGTAACCAAGGAATGAAAACATGCGGAATCATTGCCGAGTACAACCCGTTTCACAACGGCCACCGGCATCACATCGAGGAAACAAAGAGGATCACAGGCTGTGATCTGCTGATTGCCGTCATGTCGGGCAATTTCGTCCAGCGCGGCGAACCGGCACTGATCGACAAGCGTCAGCGGGCGGCGGAGGCTGTCAGAAACGGCATCGATGTGGTGATTGAACTGCCGTATATCTACGCGACCCAGAGCGCTTCCCGCTTTGCCGAAGGCGGCGTCAGGCTGCTGAAACTGGCCGGTGTGGATTATCTTTCATTCGGCAGCGAATGCGGCAATCTGGAAAACCTGCAGGACATCGCCGACACGCCCGTCAATCCTGACCATCTCCATGTCTCGATGGACACCGGCATGTCCTTTCCCAAAGCCTACAGCCTTCTGACTTCCCAGATGCAGCCCAACGACATCCTGGCTGTTTCCTATCTGAAGGAACTCAAAGGCACCGGCATTGCCCCTGTCGTCATTCCCCGCACATCCAACTACCAGAGCACGGAGCTTTCCAGCCATGCCAGCGCCCTGGCCATCCGCACCGCGCTTTATAACGGCGAAGATGTCAGTCAGGCGACGATGATGCATGAAACGCTGGAAAACTGTGAAAAAGCATACATGGAAGATCTGTATCCTTACCTGCGCACCCTGCTTCTGACAACGCCGAAGGAAGTCCTGGCTGAGCGTTTTCTCTTTTCCGAAGGCATCGAAAGCCATCTGCAGAGAAACGCCGCCGAAGCCAGGGACTGGCAGTCGTTCCTGAATGCCTGCACATCCTACCGCTATACTGCCGGCCGGATCCGCAGATGCTGCCTGCAGGCTCTGAACCAGATTACAAAACAGGAAGTTTCCAGACTGCCGGAAGCCGATACCCTGCACGTTCTCGCCTTCAGCGAAAACGGCCGCGGATGGCTTCACGACATGCGCAAGACCGACGTCCGTATCGCCAGCAAATTCTCCGACATCCCCTATCCCTGGCGGCAGATGGAATACCGTACCACCCTGCTTTATGCTTCCCTGTTTACGGAAGAAGAAAGACGGCGCATTCTCAGCGCCGAAATCAAAGGAGCGGATTATATCCGCCGGGAGGAATTATGAACAAAGGCAGAAGAATCAGGGAACTGGCACTGACCGGTTTCTTTATCGCCCTGCAGATCGTCATGACCGCGACCCAGATCGGATACATTCCGATCGGTCCCATCAATGTGACGACAATGCATATACCCGTCATTCTGGCAGGCATCTTCCTGGGCTCGCGCTACGGCTCTCTCGTCGGCTTCGTATTCGGTCTGACATCGATGCTGCGGGCAACCTTCATGCCCGGCGTCACATCGTTTATCTTTTCGCCTTTTATTACCGTCGGCGGCATTTCCGGCAACTTCGCAAGTCTGATCATCTGCTTCGTACCGCGTATCCTGCTGGGCTGGATCAGTGCCAAACTCTTCCGTCTGCTGCGTCACAGAGGCGTGCATGACCTGCTTGCCTGCAGTATCGCCGCGGCTGTCTCCACCATCACCCATACCCTGCTGGTCATGGGCATGATCTGGCTGTTCTTCGCCCCGTCGTATGCCCAGGCGCTGAATATACCGGTGGAAGGCATCGGAGCAGTGATCCTTGGCGTCATCACATCCAACGGACTGATGGAAACCATTGCCGCGGCAGTCATTGTTCCGGCACTGGACAAGGCTCTGTGGCCGACAGTACGGCGCATGCGGCTTGGCGGCTGATCAAACAAGATAATATAAAAAAATCACAGCAGGCTGTCATGATGCAGCCTGCTGTCTTTGTTTACAGTAACGGTCTGGTATATTTCCGGTAACAGTCGGGACAGAGTTTCCTTCCGTTTTCCAGATGGATATAGTTCTCGGCTGTCTTTTCATGACATTGGTCACAGATGACCGAACGGAAGATGCGTGCCTCCTCCGGCAGGACGATCCTGGTTTCCATCACGTCGAAGAGTTCATGATGATCCGTGTACCGGTAATAGGAAAAGGATTCCTCACGGCTGCTGCTCTCATGCGGCCGCTGCAGAAGCCGGAATGATTTTCCGCTCTTCCGGCTGTAAAAGGAATATGCCTGCTTGCCGGTCATATGAAAGATCAGATTGCCCTTGCCGGCCGTGCAGCCAAGGATCGCCTGTATGGCATCGACACCGCAGGCATCGTTTTCGCTGACGCAGACGATTTCCTCATCATCCGCCTTGTCTTCCGCCAGCAGTTCGCGGGCAAACAGGGCAGCCTTGAAGCCGATTGCAAGACCGGGACACTCATGTCCGTGAAACTCCCGGCATTCCTCCCATAACTCATTTTCTGTTTTCATTTCTTTTCTCCCAATCGATTATGCTCATTCAATATAACGGAAACCGCCGCCCTTCCAGAAGCCCCCTGCGGGGTTAAAAAAAGCAGCATGTTGCTGCTGGTACTATTTGTCTTCCGCCCAGATGATACGGCAGTCGTAATACTGTTCCTCGAAGCCGATCAGGGAAATGATGCTTTCATGGCTGACTGTTTCTCCCGGCCGGGTCACGATCCAGCGCGAGACGTCGTCTTCCCGGCGGTAGAGTATTCCGGCAACAATACCGGTGAAGGTTTCCGCCGGTTCCTTCGGTCCGATGACGTAGGCATCCTGGAACTGTCCCGCTCCGTCTGCCAGTTCCCTGATGTAACCGAAATTGACAGGATAGAGAACATCCGGCAGATGGGGATGGAAACTGCCATAGGGCCGGTCGATGATGACCGTGACGGTTCTGCCGAGCCATTCCTTCTGCATCAGATATTCCATCGCCACGATACCGTTTTCTTCTTCGCCGCAGATTTCAAATCCCAGACCGGCAAAGAATTTCTTTCCTGTCTGCGGGGTATTCAGACGCACGCGGACAAGATGCATGTCCCCTGCTTCCTGAAGAATCTTTCTGACCAGGGCGGCAGTAACCTTATCATATTCCGCTTCATTTCTGACAGCGGTCAATACGATCCGCATGCTTTCCGGCTCATACAGCAGAACACCGGCAAGACTGTCTTCGTACGCACCGAGCATGGCAAGATCTTCCGTTCTCTGCTTCAGAAGTGACAGCGTCTTTTCATCATCCTGCCCATTCCGGTCCGCGAACAGAACGTCACGGGCAAGAATGAGCGCATCGCTGCGCTCATCATTGCTGAGATTTCTGATTTCCATTACAGTTCCAGTTCCCGGTCATAGAAGGCAAATGCCTCGCCGATGACCTTCGCCATCAGTTCGTCATTGACGAAGACCGCTTCCACCGGCACATCCTTGGCCAGCGGCAGGGCTGCTTCGAGAATACCGTCAAGAATCGCCTGGTCGTTTTTGTCAGCTTCGACGACAAGGAAGAAGGACAGCGCTCCGGCCATCATCTTCTGCTTCAGCCAGACCCGGCTGATTGAACTGTCTCCGGCACAGTGGTCATACACGGCATTGACCATGCGGGTCGGATAGACCGCCGGTTCGGAATAGGTCGCGTTCGCGGCAGCCAGATTCACCGGCGCTCCTGCCTGCTGTACAGGCTTGATGCGGCCGCTGAGAATACCAGCAAGCTGCTTGGGAATCACGATGTTGTCGCTTCCCGGATTGATGACCACACCCTCGGCTTTGCCGTTGGGATCCTTGAGCATGTTGTCGTAGTCGATGATCGTGCGGATGATATTCTGTACCTTCGGATCGTTTTCGCCTGCCACCTTGAACTTCGCGGCTTCTTCCAGATCGGTGAAGGCCGGGAAGAACACCTTGCCTTCATTGGTATTGATCAGATAGAAACGGATCTGGTTCGGTTTGATTTCCGGCAGTCTGCCATCCGGACCCGGTTTCATCTCCACATCAAAACCGACCGGTGCCAGCAGTCTCGCCTTTTTCAGGCTGTTCTGCAGAGCCAGCTGCTTTTCCGGCGAATTGCCGCTCTTGAGCGCTTCGATCGCGCCTTTGAGGGCGGGATTGGAAACCGGCGCCACCTTCATCTGTTTCGAAGCCGGCGTCTGTACTTTCTTTTTTTTCTTACCCTTTGCCATAATTACCTCTTTGTTACCTGCATCATTATATAGGTTCCCGTTCGTTTGCACAAATAAATCTCCCGTATATAATTGTTGTCAGGAGAATCATATGAAGAAGATCGTTTTCAATTCACCGGTCGTGCTGACCTTTGCTATCATAAGCGCTCTGACGCTGCTGCTGAATTATCTTACCGGCGGCTGGACCAACAGGTTCCTGTTTTCGGTATACCGGGGTTCCTTTGCCGATCCCCTGTTCTATGTCCGGCTGTTCTGCCATGTCCTGGGTCATGCCAGCATCAGCCATTATGCCAACAACATGGTGCTCTTCCTGCTGGTCGGACCGCTGCTCGAGGAAAAGTACGGCAGCAAGCAGCTGCTTTCGATCATCGCCGCGGTTGCCCTGATCACCGGCCTTGTCCATGTCTTCTTCTTCGGCAACACCGCCCTGCTCGGCGCTTCCGGCGTGGTCTTCGCCTTCATCCTGCTGTCCTCGGTTACCGGCAGCGGCAAAGGCATCCCTCTGACCATGATCATCGTCGCCCTGATCTACATTTCCCAGCAGGTCTATGAAGGTGTGACCGGTGTCGACAACATCTCGCAGCTGACCCACATCATCGGCGGCACGATCGGCGCGGTATACGGTATGATGATCCGCGGCAAGGGCCGCTGAGGCAGACTGAAAATTCCAACGGCGGAGATCCGCCGTTTTTATCTGAATCCTGTTAACAATCGGAAAAAACAGACGTAAAATAATCCATGAACAATTTGCTGAATATTCACAGACTGTTCACATTGCACGACTAGAATGAGTATGTCATTCAAAGGAGGAAGAATAATGTCAGAATTCAATGAATACGATTCTTCTCAAGATCAAAGCAAAGAAAAGAAATTCAGTCCCGTATTGCTTGTGGCGGTATGCGCTGTCGTCTCGCTGCTGACAGGACTGCTGGGCGGCTGGATCGCCATGACCAGATTCGGCAGCGGTTCGCCGACGATCGTCCAGGAATCGCAGGAAGGACCTTCCCCGGCGACGACCGTGAATTCAGGAACCGGAACGAAGACGATTACGGAAGTCGCGGAAATGATCTCCCCTTCCGTTGTCGAGATCTATACCGAGGTTACACTGAACAGCTACGGCTTCTTCGGCGGAACATATAAGACCCAGGCAGCCGGTTCCGGTGTCATCATCAGTCCCGACGGCTATATCGTCACCAACAACCATGTGCTTGCCGATGCCGAATCCGTTACCGTACGGACCTATGACGGCACGGAATACGAAGCGAAGGTGATCGGCTCCGACAGCAAATCCGACATCGGCGTCGTCAAGATCGAAGCTGAAGGTCTGACGGCGGCAGCAATCGGAGATTCTTCACTGCTGAAAGCGGGCGATACGGCAATCGTCGTCGGCAACCCGCTCGGCACACTGGGCGGATCGGTCACCCAGGGCATCATCTCCGCGGCCAGCCGCGAGCTTATCATCGATAACGAATCCTATGAACTGATCCAGACCGATGCGACGATCAACTCCGGCAACTCCGGCGGCGGTCTGTTCGACGGCAACGGCAGACTGATCGGTATCGTCAACGCCAAGGATTCCGGCACCACAAGTTCCGGTTCCCTGATCGAAGGTATCGGCTTCGCCATTCCGGTCAATACCGCGATGGATATCGCCGACCAGCTGATCACCAGCGGCAAGGTTACCAACCGGCCGATGCTCGGTGTGTATATCCAGACCGTGCAGCAGGACACGGAGAAGTACAAAGCAGGCGTCTACATTCAGGATGTCATCACCGGCGGCGGTGCTGAGAAGGCCGGTCTGAAGGCGCTTGACCGCATCATTTCCGTCAACGGTGAAACGATCACCAGTTATTCCGATCTTTCCATCATCCTGCGCAAACTGAAGGTCGGTGATACGGTCGAAGTCGTTGTCGAACGTGATGGCGAGGAAATGCACTTCGATGTCGTTCTGACCGGTTCGCTGGAAGAAACAGAAAAAGAATAAGCACCGGAAAAAAAAGAGAAGATTCGTTCTTCTCTTTTTATTGTTCAGGGATGACCGAGAGAATGTATTCCAGGCCCTCTTCCTGTTCATTCAGCTGTTCCGTCCGGTATGCGATATTGTTTTCGTCAAGAACGGCACAGAAATGGTACAGGGCGATGCCCATGTCGACCTTCTGCATGTCCAGACTGTCGCTTTTCTTCATCGAACGCTTCAGGAAGAAATGAAAGCCGTTCTGATCATGAATGATATACCAGGGCTGGCGGTTGACAGCCGAAGGAGCCAGACGAACTGCTTCGACTGCGTCACGGTAGACATCCTGTGCCAGGCTGTGGTCGACCGGACATCTGTCTTCGAAGATTTCCTCTGTCTTCTTTCTCTGATCGGCTTTGACGCCTTTGCGCATCATGTTTTCCCGCAGGCTCATCTTTGCCGGGCAACCAGCCGGCGTGATGCATACCATGATCTCGTCTTCCTTCAAAGCCGAGGCTTTTTCGAAGGCGGCGCGGTCCATGGTGCCGCCGATCCATACCGTACCGATGCCCATACCGCAAAGGAACAGGAACAGATCCTCGCCGGCATATCCGGCTGCCAGTTCGGCGTTTTCACCCTTTTTCGCACAGACGGCGATGTACTGCTTCGCACCTTTGACGACCGGTGAGGACAGAGAGAATCTATCGGCATCGAGAAGCTTGAACGAAACTCTTCCGCTGAAGGGTTCGCGGATCGATGCGACATGGCCGCGGATTGTTTCCAGCTGTTCTTTCGAAAGCGGTTCGGGGGTAAATGTTCTGACACTTCTTCTTTCCCGTGCCAGCTGCAGAATGCTTTTCGTTTCGCTCATATATCCTCCTTGACGGTACGGCGGAAACGAAGCAGTCCGTCTTCGCTTCCGTCAGCAGTGAAACCATATTTCCTTGCCAGCGCGATACTGGCGTTCTGTCTTCTGCCGCACTCGATGACAAGATACGGGATGCCCTGCTTTTTGGCAAAGGCAATCGCCGCTTCGGTCAGCATCGAGGCATACCCATTATTCCAGAAATCTTTGGCCAGGATCCAGCCGAGTTCATAACTGACTTCATCGTAAGGATGAAAGATCAGATGACCTGTCAGTCTGCCGCTGTCCTTTTCTTCGACAGCATAGACATGGGGTTTGCCGGTCAGGCCATGCGCTGCCAGAAACGCCTCCGTCTTTTCAAGATCGAACGGTTCTTCGACATAACGCATCACTTCCCCATCGCCCAGCCAGGCCAGGGCATCTTTCGCATCTTCGGGACGGAAAGTCCTGACCCGCAGCTTTTCCGTTTCGAAAAGCACGCTCATTTCAGCAGGTCTTCCGGCACGGCATATGCCATTGCCTTATACCCTTCCTCGGAAGGATGCAGGTTGTCGCCGCTGTTATATTCCTTCCGGAAGGCAGCCGGATGATCCGGGTCCCTGACTGCCAGGTCGAAGTCGACGCAGCCATCCAGCAGATCGGTCGTCCTCAGCCAGTCGTTGAAGCCGTTCTTGAGATCCTCCCGGAACGGTTCATAGGTACGCCAGCCATAGATCGGGATCAGTGTGCCGCCATAAACAGAAAGTCCCCTTTCCCTTGCGACTTTGATGTAATAGTCCGTAAAGCCCTGCGCCATTTCCCCGACGGTGGGAAGATCGGACCAGGGACGGAAGATATTCACATCCGTTCCTACCGGATGAATGATGTCGTTGATGCCGTGCTGGATCAGTACCGTATCAGCACCGGCGACATTCATTTCCAGCGGGAAGCGGGTCTCACCCTTGATGCCGTAGGCCTTATAGGTAATGCAATTGTATTCGCGCAGGATCCTTGTGCCGCTGACTGCCCTTCTGATGATCGAGATATCGTGGAAACCGTTCTCCCACGCCCGTTTTGTCAGCCAGTCAGGCCAGGACTGGGCGGTGATCGAATCGCCGAAACAGATCAGGGCATGGTTCTTTTCCTCGGTCAGGATATCGACGGTATTGAGGAAATAGAACCAGTTGGTATGACGGGCCAGGTCGTTGTCGAAATCCGCTTCATACATCTGGTTGCCGTAACCGTAGTAGCCGCGGGAAAGCGGTCCGGTGATCAGGACGCCGGCATTCATGTCGGTATAGTCTTCCAGATAGATTGACACGCTGATCCAGGTACCGGCCTTGATATCGCAGCTGATCACGTCACTTTCAATTTCTTCTCCCGGCGGAATGACGATCTTCCTGTCGCCTTTGACTGTGATATCCTGCAGCGTATCCGTATCGATCTGCCGTCTTCCCTCACCTTTGGCCAGGCAGGCCTGAAAGGAAACGGGATCGTTGCCGGTCAGATTGGAGAAGCGGAAACGCAGGGCTGAGCCGTCGAAGCACATGAACAGCGGATAGCGGAAGGTCACATCCTTCGTGTAGCGCAGTTCCGTCTGTTCGCGGATCGAAGTGGCATTGCCCCAGCAGGCTGTCCATTTTGTATATTTGTTTTCCATGTTGTATTCCTCGGCATTTTTCATTGTAACATCGCAGAAAAAAAAGCGGTGATTTTCCTCTTCGGAAAACAACCGCTTCTTACGTTTATATATGATCTGATCAGGCGATCACTTCGTCGTCGGACAGATCGCTTGTCAGGCCGGTAACCGCGCCCTTGCCGACATTGCAGCAATGGTCGCCCATACGTTCCAGGGTACCGAGGATATCGCTGAATACCGATGCCGCGGTCTGACCCGGACAGGTGCCGGCACTCAGACGTTCGAAATGGGCATGGCGCATTTCGAATTCCATCCGGTCAAGCTCCTGTTCCATCTCCTGCAGTTTTTTATACTGGCTTTCGCTGCGGGTGACGAATACCTCCGCCGCCATGTCGAACATGTCAAGCAGGAGCAGGAACATGCTTTCGATGTCTTTCTTTCCCTGATCGGAGAAGTCCTCGCCTCTTTCATTGACCAGCA
>CACYXJ010000066.1 GCA_902778375.1 uncultured Erysipelotrichaceae bacterium | reverse complement strand
TCGAATTCACATACAAGGATCCGACACCGGCATATAAAGGAGCCAAGGAAGCAGGCCTGAAGTACAGGATCCAGCTCTCACCGATGAACTGCGTAGGCTGCGGCGTATGTCTGACCGTATGTCCGACAAAGGCTCTCGGTGCTGCCGAAGTCTCCACCCAGGTCAACCAGGAACCGCTGGCTGATTACCTCTACAAGGAAACAGAATACAAGCCGCAGTACGGCAACCCGAACACCGAAGCAGGCGTATCCCTGATGATGCCTTACTTCGAAGTATCCGGATGCTGCCCGGGATGCGGTGAAGCTCCGTACTACAGACTGGCCACACAGCTGTTCGGCAAGGACATGATCGTTGCCAACGCTACCGGCTGTACAATGATCTACTGCTCCTCCACACCGTCCACTCCGTTCGTCACAGACAAGGACAACAACGGTGTCGCGTGGGCCAACTCGCTGTTTGAAGACAATGCCGAATTCGGTTTCGGTATGGCTGTCGCCCAGACAACCAAGATGGCGAAGATCCTGCGTCTGATGGAAGAGAACCTCGACAAGGTCGAACCGGAACTCAAGGAATCCTTCGAAGCCTACATCGCTGCCAAGGACAACCGCGACGTCCAGAGAGAACTCAAGGACAAGCTGGTCGCCGGCGTCAAGGCTTCCAGCAACGAAGCAGTCAAGGAACTGCTCGACATGGAAAGAGACCTCGTCGGCAAGTCCGTATGGATCGTCGGCGGCGACGGATGGGCATATGACATCGGTTACGGCGGACTCGACCACGTCATGGCCAACAACCTGAACGTCAACGTTCTGGTCATGGATACCGAAGTCTACTCCAATACCGGCGGTCAGTCCTCCAAGTCCTCCCAGGCTGCATCCATCGCCAAGTTCGCAGCCGGCGGCAAACCGCTCGCCAAGAAGGACCTGGGTCAGATCGTCATGGAATACGGTCATGCCTATGTCGCATCCGTATCCATGGGTGCCAACCAGGCGCAGACCATCAAGGCTATGAAGGAAGCTGAAAGCTATGACGGTCCGTCCATCATCATCGCTTACTGCCCATGTGCCGAACAGGGTATCAAGGGCGGTCTGGTCAAGGCTCCGCTCGTACAGAAGGCTGCCGTCGAATGCGGTTATGTCACACTGTACCGTTTCGATCCGAGAAACGAAAAGCCGCTGACCATCGACTCCAAGGCTCCGAACTGGGACAAGTTCAACGACTTCCTGATGAACGAAGCACGTTACTTCAACCTGCCGAAGCTCAAGGGCCAGGAAGAGGCTGAGAAGATGTTTGCCAAGACGCTGTCTGATGCCCAGACTCGTTACAAAAAACTTGTCAACAAGGCCAAGATCCAGGAAGAAAACTGATCCTTCCCAAATCATGATGAAAAGATCCGGAGAAATCCGGGTCTTTTTTGTTTTTCTAGCATTCTTTCAAGGTTCTTCAGTTCGGGGATGGAAAACAGGATAAAAATGTTATAATGCTTACGGTGTACTTATGAAGCGAATTACTGTAAACATGCTGTCGATCGCCGATTCGGTCAAGGGCCAGGGCGTGGAAACGGCATACAATGAACTGATCAACCTGCTCAGCAAATACGGAAAAGACGATCTTGAGATCGTGAAGAATAAAGGTCTGAACTATGATGTCCTGCACATGCATACGGTGAATGTGTTCAGTTATATAAAGCAGCGGCTGACAAAGGGTGTGACCCTGACATACGTTCACTTCCTGCCGGATACGCTGGTCGGAGCATTGCGCATTCCCCAGGTGTTCATGAAGATCTATGCCTGGTGGGTCAGAAGATGCTATCTGAAATCCGATTATCTGGTTGTCGTGAACCCTGACTACCCGGAAGAGATGGTCAAAATGGGTTTCGATGAAGACAGGATTTTTTATATTCCCAATTATGTTTCGGAAGAGAGTTTCTTCGTCCTGCCAGAAAAGGACAGACAGGATTTCCGGAAACAGTACGGCTACAAGGAAGACGATTTCATCGTCGTCAGCATCGGCCAGCTGCACAAGGGCAAAGGCGTGCTCGATTTCATTCAGCTTGCCAGAGAGAATCCCGATATCCAGTTCCTGTGGATCGGCGGCTTCAATTTCGGCAAATACATTGAAGGATACAAGAAGATCCGCAAGGTCTATGACGATCCGCCCGCCAACCTGCGCTTTACCGGTGTCATCGAACGCAACGAAGTCAACATCCTCTGCAACATCTCGGATGTCTTCTTCCTGCCTTCCTATTACGAATCCTTCGCCCTGGTCGCCCTCGAGGCGTCCATGACCGACAAACCGGTCATCCTGAGGGATCTCGACACATTCAAGAAGA
This sequence comes from uncultured Erysipelotrichaceae bacterium, assembly GCA_902778375.1. Classification (GTDB taxonomy): domain Bacteria; phylum Bacillota_I; class Bacilli_A; order Erysipelotrichales; family Erysipelotrichaceae; genus Bulleidia. The sequence continues at coordinate 8,596 of CACYXJ010000066.1, read as the reverse complement.
TCTACTACGACAATGTTCTCTACGGCAGAAACAACGAAGAATTCATCAGATGCATCCGCTCCCTGAAGGATGATCCGCAATTCTATCGTGACCGCCAGGAGAAAAGCCGCATGATCCGCGAACATTTCGCAGGTCATGCCATCTATGACAAATGGATCAGCCTTTATCGGACGATCACCGAAAGAGGAAAGAGATAGGACCTTGCCTTACGGCAGGGTCTTTTTTCGGAAACAGGGGAAAGGATGTCCGCCGCCATTGCCGGTGCTGATTGAGAAAGGGTCAGATTCAGAGTATACTGTTAATGATATGAAAAAGAAGCTTAAGGAACTGTTTAAAAGCACAGGTTTCAATATATTCCTGATTTTTGCCCTGGCAGCGCTGGTGCTGTGGCTGACACTGAAGGATGACGGCGACCAGGTGCTGGGAATTCTCTCGAAGGTCAATGTCTGGGGCGTCGTCCTGATCATCGGACTGATGATGTTCGAACGGCTGATGCTCGGCTGGGGACTGATGCTGGAATGCCGGCAGACGCATCCCCATTACACGCTCTGGCAGGGTTTTCAGAATGCCTATACTTCCGGCCTGTTCTGCAACATCACACCCGGCGCCTCCGGCGGCCAGGTTGCCCAGGGCTATCTTTTCCGGAAGCAGGGGATTCCCGTGTCCCACACGGTCGGCATCCTGTGGCTCGACTTCATCGTCTACCAGTCGACGATGACGGTTTTCGTCCTGCTGCTGATCCTTCTGAAGTTCCATTATTTCTATGCCAATTACTCGCAGTTTTTTCTCGTCGTGCTGCTTGGCTTCGCGGTCAGTGCCGGCGTGATCGTGTTCCTCTGGGTGCTGGCCCAGTCGCCGCGCTTCTATACCTGGCTGACAACGACCGGCATCAACATCGGCCATAAGCTGCATATCGTCAAGGACAGGGAAGCGACCCTGGCAAAACTGAACGACCAGCTGGCTGCCTTCGCCAAGGAGATCGTCGTTCTGAGGACCCATAAGAAGATGATCGCGCTGCTGGCGCTGGAGAATCTCGGAAGACTTGCGATTTATTACAGCGTTCCGTATTTCTGCGCCATGGCGCTGAACATTCCGGTCACCCCGGACATGCTGCTGAACATTATCGCCCTGAGTTCGTTTGTCGCGATGATCAATGCCTTCCTGCCGATGCCCGGCAGTTCCGGCGGAACGGAAGCGACATTCGTCCTGATGTTCTCGACCATCTTCGGCAAGGTCGATGCGACGTCGATCATGATCCTCTGGCGTCTGGTGACGTTCTATCAGACGCTGATCATCGGCGGCATCGTCTTCATGTATGCCAAGACCCGTCCGGATATCCCCATCAGCAGCGAAGAAGAACACATGCCGCGAACATATGCGCCGGAAGCCATCGGAGAAAACGGCGAAAACGAAAAGGAGACTGAAACAGTATGAGAATCGGATTATTTACAGATACATTCCCGCCGGAGATCAACGGCGTTGCCAACAGCACGAATATCCTGCGCAATACCCTGGTGGACCACGGCCATACCGTCTTTGTCGTCTGCACCGGTCTCAACAAGACACCGAAGTGGGAGGATAACGGCCATGTGCTGCGCATACCCGGCATCGTCCTGCCGTTCCTTTACGGCTATGTCATGTCCTCGCCGTTCCAGAAGAAACTGCTGAGGACGATCGCCGACCTCAATCTTGACATCATTCATGTCCAGACCGAATTCGGCGTCGGTCTTTTTGCCCATACATGCGCGAAGAAACTGAATATCCCGCTTGTCAACACCTATCATACGACCTGGGAGGACTATACCCATTACGTCAACCCGCTGCACTCTAAGCTTTTCGAGAAGGGAGCCCGCAAAGGCGTTGCCTATTTCTCCCGCAAGGTCACCGACGCGGTCGAGGAAATCATCACTCCGAGCGCGAAGACCAAAAGCATGCTGGAAAACTACGGTATTACCAAGCCGATCAATATCATACCGACCGGCCTCAACCTGAAGAAGTTCTCGGCCGATCTGCGCACGCCGGAAGCCCGGCTTGCCATGCGGAAGGAATTCGGCTATGAGGAAAATGACAGGATCCTGCTGTATGTCGGCAGACTGGCGGAAGAAAAGGGACTCGACATGGTCATCGGCGGTGTTGCCAAAGCGGTGCGTGCCGGTGTCGATATCCGGCTTCTGATCGTCGGCGGCGGTCCCGATCTGGAACGTCTCAGGGGAATTGTCGAAAAGGAGAATCTGCAGGACTGCATCCAGCTGACCGGTCCGATCCCGAGCGACAGGGTACCGGCGATCTATGCCTTCTGTGATGCCTTCATTTCCGCTTCCCTGAGCGAAACCCAGGGCATGACATTCATCGAGGCACTGGCGAGCGGCCTGCCGCTTTTCGCCCGCCACGATGACGTCCTGGACGATCTGCTGGAAGAAGGCGTGACCGGCTGGTTCTTCGAATCGGAAGACGAACTAAAGACCCTGCTTACCGTCTTTGCCGTGCGCAGCCGGGAAGAACTGGAAGAAATGCAGGAAGACTGTCTTGAGAAGGTCATTCCGTATACCTCCGATATCTTCGGCGACCGCGTCATCAGCGTTTACGAAAGGGTTCTGAAAGGGTACAAGAAAGCGGAATGATCCTCAAGGACACCGAAATCAGAAACAATACGATCATCCTGAAACTGGAAGACGGCGGAACAACGGAAAAGATCGCCATGAGCGTGGACGACTTCTATTCCTTCCATCTGGCCAGCGGCATGGAGATCTGTGAAGACCAACTGAAAGAAATCAAAGCAGCGGCCGAGAAAACCGCTGTCTTTGCGAAATGCCTGCACAAGCTGGCGGCGCATGACCGCAGCACGAAGGAAATGCGTACCTGGCTGCGCGATACCCTCAAGGTTTCCTCCAGCCTGCGCCAGGAGATCCTGGACAAGCTGACCGAACGCGGCTATCTCGATGACGAGCGCTACTGCCGCGAACAGATCGGCATGATGAAAAGCGCCTTGAAAGGCGAACGTCTGATTCAGGAAACACTGCTTGCCAAAGGCATCGGGGAAGAAATGATCGTCCGGCAGCTGGCGGTGTTCCATGACGAAGAGGACAATGCCCGCCGCTATGGTGAAAAGATCCTCAGGGCCAGATCGAAAGGTTCCCTGCGGAAAGCGAAGGATGAGATCCGCACGAAACTCGTCCAGCGGGGATATTCTTCCGCAATCGCCCGTGATACAGCCGAGAAGCTCGATTACAGCCTCCTGGAGGAGGATCAGGACGACAACGCGAAAAAGGCACTGGAAAAAGCCCGGCGCCGCTACAGCCGCAGATACAGCGGCTATGAACTGCGCACCAGGTTGTACCGCTATGGCCTGCAGCAGGGTTATGACAGCCAGGCAGTGAACCGGGCAATCGATGAAATGGAGACTGAACATGAAGAAGATCAAGGATTTTGCTGAAAAGGACCGTCTGCAGCAGCCGCTGCTGGTCAAGGAATGTAAAAACGGAACGACATCCAAAGGCGCCCCGTATCTGAATCTCGTCCTGCAGGACAGTTCGGGAACGATCGACGGCAAGTTCTGGGATGTCAAACCCTCCGACGCGGAAAAGATCACAGTCGGCAGGATCTCCCTGTTCAGTTTTGAAGTACTGCTGTACAACCGTAACCTGCAGCTGCGCATCAACCGCGCCGACGAGATCGATGAGGACAGTCTCGATCTTTCCGAATTCGTGATTGCCAGCGATGTATCGGAAAGCGAGAGAAGGGAAAAGCTGCAGCTGTATCTCGATATGATCGAAAATCCGATCCTGAAGGAACTGACAACCGGCATGCTGGAAAAGACCGGCGAGAAGTACTTTACCTATCCGGCCGCTTCCCGCATCCACCACAGTTTCCTCGGCGGACTTTCCGAGCACTCCCTCAGCATGGCGGAACTGTGTCTGACGGTGTGCGAACACTATCCCTGGCTCAACCGCGACCTGATGCTGGCCGGTGCCCTGATCCATGACATCGGCAAGACGGCGGAAATGAGCGGGGCGGTGACGACGGAATATACCCTGGAAGGAAAGCTCGAGGGCCATATTTCCCTGGCCAACGGCTGGCTCAGCGAAACGGCTTCCCGTCTCGGCTATGAAGACACGGAGGAGGCGATCCTGCTGCACCATATCATTCTTTCCCACCACGGCCACTACGAATACGGTTCACCGGTGCTGCCGATGCTGATGGAAGCTGAAGCGCTCTCGCTGATCGACAATCTCGACGCCCGCATGAACACGCTGAAGGCGGCGATGGAAAACGTGAAACCGGGAGAATGGACATCGCGTCTTTTCGCCCTCGACAACCGGCAGTTCTACAAGCCGAAAGGATAAGCGGGGTTTGCTATGGATATACGTCTGAAAATCGTACAGTGGTCGCACCGTCTTCTGCAGAGGGCGGGAAGGGGCGGTTCGTTCCCGGGTGTCCTGGCCCTGAAGATGGACCCGCAGTTCATCAGCCGCTTCCACATGCCGGAAACGGTGATCCTGGTGACCGGAACCAACGGCAAGACCACGACCAACAACCTGATCGCCGAATCCTTAAGGGCGGCAGGCATCAAGACCATCAACAACCGCCGCGGCGACAATCTGAATGTCGGCATCGCATCATTGCTTGCCGCAAATTCCGACGGCAGTTTCAATATCCAGGCTGACGCGGCCGTCATCGAAGTCGACGAACTGACCCTGTACCGGCAGTTCGCCAACCTGCATCCGACCCATCTGATCGTCAACAATTTCTTCCGCGACCAGCTGGACCGGGCAGGGGAAATGGAAACGATCATCCGCCGCATCCAGGAAGTGACCGAAAACTTCGAAGGCCACATCATCCTCAACGGCGACGATCCCAATGTCATCCGTATCGCCGACAGCGCGAAGAAGGCGAAGATCCATTTCTTCTCGGTGGCGGAGAATCCGATCAGCCGCAAGACGACCGACGAGGCATCGGAGGGCAAGTTCTGTCCCCGCTGCGGCCGGCCGCTTGTATATGATTATTACCAGTATTCCCATATCGGCAGATTCCATTGCGACCATGACGGCTTCGGCAACATCGAACCGGACGTTCTGGTCACGGATGTCGATTACGACAAGGAACAGTTTACTGTGGAAGGCAGACAGTTCCATTCCTTCATGAACACGATCTACGGCGTCTATAACTGCGCCGGATGTCTGACCGTCATGAAGACACTTGGTGTCGATCCCGCGGCTTCCGATGAAGTATTCGCCAACTTCATCATCAAGGAAGGCAGAAACGAACTCTTCCAGCTCTCGCAGCCGTGCGTCATCAACCTGATCAAGAATCCGACCGGCGCCAATGAGGTCATGAAATACATCACCGCCCAGAAGGGCGACCGCAACCTCTGCATCTTTCTCAACGACAATGACCAGGACGGCCATGATGTCAGCTGGATCTGGGACGCCCATTTCGAGCGTCTCAACGTTCCCGAGATCAAGACCATCGTCTGTTCCGGACTGCGCGCCTATGACATGGCGCTGCGTCTGAAATACGAGGGCCTGGAAGACCGGGTGAAGGTCATCGAGGAAGACACCGCGGCAGTGCACTGGCTCAACGAGCAGAACATGCCGTCCTATATCATGGCGACCTACACCGCCCTGCACAGAACCAGAGCGATCCTGCGCAAGGAGGAAAAGAAATGAAACTGAAGATACTGTGGATGTACCATGATCTGATGGATCTATACGGCGACAAGGGCAATATCGAAGTCCTGCGCCGGCGGGCGGAAAAGCGCGGCATCGAATGCGTCGTCGACACCTGCACGCTCGACGAAAAGAAGGAGATACAGGATTATGACCTGTTCTTCCTCGGCGGCGGTGCCGACCGGGAACAGCAGCTGATCTTCCGTGACCTGCTGGGACGCCGTGACGGTATCGCGGCGGCAATGGACAGCGGCACGGCATTCCTTCTGATCTGCGGCGGCTACCAGCTGTTCGGCCAGTACTACAAGGACCAGGACGGCAATGTCCTGGAAAGCCTCGGTTTCTTTGACTATTACACCGTCGCCAGCGACCGCGACCACCGCTGCATCGGCAATATCGCCCTCGAGGCGGCGATCGACGGCGACACCTTCATGATGGTCGGTTTCGAAAACCACGGCGGCCAGACGATGAACGTCCAGACACCGCTCGGCAGGGTGCTTTCCGGCCACGGCAACATGTACAGAAGCGAATTTGAAGGCTTCCTGAACGACCAGGTCGTCGCCACCTACATGCATGGCCCGCTGCTGCCGAAGAATCCGGCAGTTGCCGACAAGATCCTGATGCGGGCACTGAAAAGAAACTATGGCGAAGTGCAGCTGGCGAAGCTTGACGACACGCTGGAGGACAAGGCCAGGGAAGTCATGCTGAAGAGGCTGAAAGTGATCTGATACAAGGAGAAAAGGCAATGGATTTCCTGAAGAAAATATTCAACCGGACCGTGTTCATCGTAATCATGGCCATCCTCGAAATTCTTCTGCTTTACATGCAATTCCGCTGGTTCAATAAGTATGCAGGATGGATCGAAACCGTACTGCGTATCATCAGCGTCATCATTGTCCTGCTGATCATCAAATACAGCCGGCATCTTTCCAGCGACATGATGTGGATCATCCTGATCCTGGTCATGCCGGTTGCCGGAACCGCGATCTATCTGTTCCTGGGAACCAATCTGTATGTCAGCAGAACCTACAAGAATCTGAAGAACAGCACGGCAGATGCGAAAAAGTATTATAAACAGGATGAAAAGGTCCTGGCCGATGTCATGGAAGCCGACCGCGAACGCCGCGGCCAGTTCCGCTACATTTCCGAATCCGCCGGTTTCCCGTTCTACGAAAATACCGGTTACGACTACTATCCGCTGGGTGATGAAGGCTGGCCGGTAATGCTGGAGGAAATGAGGAAGGCGGAGAAGTTCATCTTCCTTGAATACTTCATCATCGAAGAAGGAAAGATGTGGAACGCCATGCTTGAGATCCTCGAGGAAAAGGCGAAACAGGGACTCGATGTCAGAGTCATGTATGACGACCTCGGCTCGCTGCAGACACTTTCCGGCTTCTATTCCAGAAAGCTGGAGGAAAAGGGAATCAAGTGCATTCCGTTCAACCGCATGAACCCGATCCTGGGCACGATCATGAACCACCGCGACCACCGCAAGATCATGGTCATCGATGGAAAGACAGCCTTCTCGGGCGGTGTCAATCTGGCCGACGAATATATCAACGCCATTGTCAAGCACGGCCACTGGAAGGACAATGTCATCCGTGTGAAAGGCGAAGCCGTATGGTCCTTTACCGTCATGTTCCTGACCCACTGGAACGCATTGCGCAAGACAGATGAAGACTTCGAAGTCTTCCGGGCTGAGCCGGTTCCGGGTGAAAAGGACGGCTGGATCGCACCCTATGGCGAAACGCCGCTGGACTATGAGATCACATCCCAGAACATCTATATGGGCATCCTGAACCATGCTTCGGAATACTGCTGGATCATGACACCGTATCTGATCATCGACACGGAACTGATCAACGCCCTGATCCTGGCGGCCAAGAGCGGTGTCGATGTCCGCCTGATCACACCCGGCATCCCCGACAAGAAGTTCGTCTACGGCATTACCCGTTCCTATTACCGCAGCCTGCTCGAAGGCGGCGTCAAGATCTACGAATACACGCCCGGCTTCGTCCATGCCAAGGTCTTTGTCAGCGATGACGAGGTGGCCACTGTCGGCACCATCAACCTCGACTACCGGTCCCTGTATCTGCACTTTGAAAACGGCACGTTCCTCTACGGCAGCAAAAAGGTCCTGGACGTCCGCGACGACGTTGCCAGGACATGCGGGCAGTGCCATCAGGTCACTGTTGACGAAAGCAAGACCAATCCGGTTGCCGGACTGCTGATGGCTGTGATGCGCATCTTCGCGCCGATGATGTAAAAAAACTCACTTCATTCACGGAAGTGAGTTTTCTTTATCCCTTTACTGTTTTCAGGACTTCACCGAGATCCTGCTGTTCCGATTCCCGGAATTTGATCACGATCGCATCGTTTTCATCGTAGCGGGGAATGATATGGAAATGCAGATGATCGACCGACTGGCCGGCGCTTTCGCCGCAGTTGGTCAGGACATTGACACCGCTTGCTCCGGTGTTGCGGACGATCTGCTCTGCCAGTTTTTTGGCAACGGACACGCACTTCTGAACCGTTTCCTCGTCGGCTTCGATAATGTTGGCGAAATGCTTCTTCGGCATGACGAGGGTATGGCCGCGGGTGACCTGGGAAATGTCGAGGATCGCCAGGACGTCATCGTCCTCGTAAACGACGGATGAGGGGATCTCGTGATTGATGATCTTGCAGAAAATGCACATAAGGAAATTCCTCCTGCCATCCATTATAGCATCCGCAATGCGGCAGGGTATGAAAAAAGCGCCCTTGCGGCGCTTTGTTCGTAATGCTCAGTTTCCGGATTCTTCCGTTGTTTCAGTTGTCTCGGTTGTTTCCGGTGCTTCTGTTTCCGTGACAGCCGGTGTTTCCTCCTCGGCCGGCAGTTCCTGAACGAAGTTGTTCGGATAGTCGGATGCGACAGAATCATAGAGAGTCTT
>CACYXJ010000065.1 GCA_902778375.1 uncultured Erysipelotrichaceae bacterium | reverse complement strand
CGCCCTGGCCAAGACGGTCATCATCGCCGACCCGAAGAGCACCGTATCCACACTGACCGACGGTGTACACGGCGTCAGCGTCGGCTACGAGAATTATGAATGGCTTGCCTTCTGGTCGCCGCAGGCACCGTTTGTCTGCATCGAACCGTGGCATTCCCATACCGACTTCGAAGAGGTGAAGGTGCCGTTCGAGGAGCGTGAAGGCACGCTGTTCCTTGAGCCGCACGCCGCCTGGACAACATCGTATTCCATCCGCATCTGGTAATTTCAACAGAAAGAGGTGTGATATGTTCAATATCATAATTACCGAAAACTACGATCAGGTTTCCACGGAAGCGTTCATGATCATGAAGAAGACCATGAAACTGGAAAACCCCGTTCTCGGTCTTGCGACCGGATCCAGTCCGATCGGTCTTTACAAGAAGATGATCGCTGACCGCAATACCAACGGCACCAGCTACAGAAATGCTGTCACGTATAATCTCGACGAGTATATCGGCCTGCCGCGGTATCACGACCAGAGCTACTGGACCTTCATGCATGAAAACCTCTTTGACGGCCTGAACATCCCGGAAGTGAATATACACATTCCCCGCGGCGACGCCGAAGACATTGAAGAGGAATGCCGCCGCTATGAAGAGGAACTGCAGAATACGGTCATCGACCTGCAGATTCTCGGCATCGGCTCTGACGGCCATATCGGTTTCAACGAACCGGGAACACCGTTTGACAGCCTGACCCATGTCGCCGAACTGACACAGCAGACAAGAGCGGACAATGCCCGCTTCTTCGATGACGATATCGAAAAGGTCCCGGCAAAGGCCATCACGATGGGACTGGCGACGATCCTGCGGGCCAACCAGATCATCGTCCTGGCGACCGGCGCCAACAAGGCTGATGCCGTCTACGGCATGATCAAGGGACCAAAAAAGGAAATCTGTCCGGCCAGCATCCTGCAGGGACACGGCAACGTCACCGTGATCGTCGACCGCGCTGCCGCTGCCCGGCTGTGAAGTCGTTTCACTTGAGTACAGACGCATTTATGTCATAATTGAAAACGGAGGTAACAACTATGAAAGTCATTGAAACTGTAAAGGAATTTGAAGATACATTGAAAGAAAACGGACTCGTGTTTGTCGACTTCTTCGCCGACTGGTGCGGACCGTGTAAGATGCTCGCTCCTGTCGTCGAGGAACTGGCGGCGGAAACACCGGATGTGGCATTCGTCAAGGTCAACGTCGACGATCTTCCGGATCTCGCCCAGAAACTCGGCATCATGTCCATTCCGGCTGTGTTCATCTTCAAGGACGGCGAACCGGCCGCCAACACTGTCGGCTTCCAGCCGAAGGAGAGTCTGAAGGCTGTCCTCGACGGCGTCAGATAAGATAAAAAACGAAAGCCGTCATGAGCGGCTTTTGCTTTGGTGTATGAGATATTTCAGGACAGCAGCACTCATTCTGTTCCTGTGTTTCCTGTGTGCCTGCGGCAGTACTTCCGCTGCCGGCAGCTACCGTCTGATCGAGATCCGCGACGATGATTCCGGACTTCTGATCACCGAGGCGAACCTGAACGGAATGGGGGAATACACAATGGAACTGAAGGATGACGGCAGCGGCACGCTCGATATGGCAGGAGCCGTATCGCAGCTGCAGTGGGATGATCAGACGATCGTCATCGCCGGCGGCGCGCCCCAGGAATATACCCTGAGCGGAAGGCAGCTGAAACTGCAGGATGAAGGCGCCATGCTGACATTTGAAAAAGAGTGAGAAAACGGGATCATGACGATCTCGTTTTTTTCATGAAAATCTATTGTAAATTCCTGCAGTTTCTATATAATTTTCTTGTGTTTGATAATTTCAAAACATTTGTTTAGTAGAACTAAACACGGAGGGCTGGAAATGTACGATATCGGGCACCGCATCAGACAGCTGCGGATCCAGAACGGACTGACCTTGGAGGAACTGGCGTCGCGCACGGAACTGACCAAGGGATTTCTGTCGCAGCTTGAGCGTAATCTGACATCACCGTCGATCCAGACTCTCGAGGATATCACCGAAGCTCTGGGTACGACAATGTCCCGTTTTTTTTCGGATGAGAAGGACGAAAGGGTCGTCTTCACATCCGAGGACGCGTTTGTTGACGAACAGGACGGCAAGACGATCTACTGGATCGTTCCCAATGCCCAGAAAAACCGGATGGAGCCGGTCATACTCGAACTGGAACCGGGTGCGGAAAGCAAGATGATCGAACCGCACGAAGGGGAAGAATTCGGCTATGTCCTGAGCGGCCGGATCGTTCTGCACAGAGAAGGGGAACAGCAGGACGCCATCGTCCGCAAGGGCGAGACATTCTACATCCGCGGCAATACCGGCCACTGCCTGATCAATAAAGGCCGGACCCCGGCAAAAGTGCTGTGGATCAGCACGCCGCCGGTATTCTGAATCGATGTAAGGGGAGGATTTCGGAATGAAAAAACTGATTGAAGTCAAAAATGTAGTAAAGACATTTGACAGCCAGGTCGTCCTGAAGGGGATCTCGCTGGATATTTATGAAAACGAATTCGTCACGCTGCTGGGACCTTCCGGCTGCGGCAAGACGACACTGCTGCGGATCATCGCCGGCTTCCTTGACGCGACCGAAGGCCATGTCATCATGGACGGCGAAGACATCGCCAGGATTCCCGCCTACAAGCGTGACGTCAATACCGTTTTCCAGCATTACGCGCTGTTTCCGCACCTGGATGTCTATGACAATATCGCCTTCGGTCTGAAAATCAAGAAGGAACCGAAGGACATCATCGACCAGAAAGTCCTGCGTATGATTTCTCTTGTCGGTCTGGAAGGCTTCGAACACCGCGATGTCACCAGCATGTCCGGCGGCCAGCAGCAGCGTGTCGCCATTGCCAGAGCCCTGGTCAACGAGCCGCGTGTGCTTCTGCTTGACGAATCTCTTTCCGCCCTCGACAAGAACCTGCGCAAGGAGATGCAGCTGGAACTCAAGGAGATCCAGAGGGAAGTCGGAATCACCTTCATCTTCGTCACCCACGACCAGGAAGAAGCCCTGACGATGAGCGACAAGATCGTCATCATGAAGGACGGCGAGATCGAACAGATCGGCACACCGACCCAGGTATACAACGAACCTGTCAATGAATACTGCGCCCGCTTCATCGGCGACTCCAATATCATCGACGGCGTCATGAAGAAGGACCGTCTGGTCAGTTTCGACGATGCCGATTATGAATGTGTCGACTACGGCTTCGAGGAAAACGAGCAGGTCGATATCATGATCCGCCCCGAGGACGTCGATATCGTCGAACGCAACCGCGGTCTGCTCAACGGCGAAGTCAAGTCGGTCCTCTTCAAGGGCGTGCATTACGAAGTCATCGTCGAGACCAGTTCCGGTACTTCCAAGACCGTCACGATGCATGTCACGAAGAGCCGCGACGTCGAGAATGCCGAAGCGCATGAAAAGATCAGTGCTTCCTCATTCTATATGGACCTTGAGGACGTCGAGGCCCTGACCGATTCGGAAGTCATCGCCCGTGCCAACGCCCAGGCCTGGAACACCGATGATGAATTCGTATCCCTGAGCAAAGTCGAATACAACGTGAAACCGGAAGTCGGCACCTATCCGTGTACATTCGGAACCAGTGCCGGCACCGAGATCACGATCAATATCAACGTCGTCAAACCGCAGGTTATCGAAGACCGGTCCAACGAGGAAATCATCCAGGCGTTTGATTTCTACAAGACAGCCGATGAAATCCGCGAGTCCGTCGCTCTCGACACCGACCTGATCCGCTGGGCGGATGCCTATGCCTGGAGCACCGAGGACGAATCCCGGGTCGAGATCTGGGATGTCAAATACGACTTCGACGACGAGAACATCAGCGAGGGTGACTATCCGGTAACATTCTCCACCCAGGGCCGCGAGATCAAGGTCGAGACGACAGACGTCATCGAGGAAGGTCAGCGTATCGGTCTGAAGTGGAATCCGGAAGACATCCATGTCATGAGAAAGATGGGGTAAAAGCCGATGAAGTCATTCAGCAAGATGGTTTATCCCTATGTCGTATGGGCGGCGGTCATGATCGTCGTTCCGATGCTGATGCTGGTCCTGTATGCCTTTACGGTCAAAGGCAACAGCGTCCTGACATTCCAGTTCACATTCGACAACTTTATCCGTTTCTTCTCCGACCCGGTATTCCCGGGCGTACTCTGGCGCAGTCTGAAACTGGCGGTGATCACGACCCTGATCTGCATTGCTGTCGGCTATCCGACCGCCTACGCAATGGCCAAGCTGAAGCCCAACAGCCAGGCGGTCGCCGTGCTGCTGATCACGCTGCCGATGTGGATCAACATGCTGGTACGTACCTATGCCTGGCGCGGCATTCTCTCGTTCGGCTCCTTCAGCGGTGAATTCAAGGTCTATGTCGGCATGGTATACAACTTCCTGCCGTTCATGATCCTGCAGATCTATACATCACTTTCCAAGATCGACCCCAGTCTGATCACGGCTGCCCACGATCTCGGCGCCGACAATACCCAGACATTCCGCAGAGTTATTCTGCCGCTGTCACTGCCGGGTGTTGTCAGCGGCATTACCCTTGTATTCCTGCCGGCTGTCTCGAGCTTCTTTATTCCCAAACTGCTCGGCGGCGGCCAGTATGTCCTGATCGGTAACCTGATCGAGGATTACTTCATATCGACCGGCGACTGGAACTTCGGTTCGGCGATCAGCCTGATCATGGCCGTCATCATCCTGATTTCGATGTACGTGACCAGACGCCTTGACCGCTATACGGCCCAGGAGGATGAGTGATGGAACAGAAAACAAAGCTTCATGAAAAACTCGTTCTTCTCCTGGTAATGCTGTTCTTCTATCTGCCGATCATCTATGTCGTCATATTCAGCTTCAACAGTTCCAAATCGCTCTCATCCTTTACCGGCTTCTCGCTGCAGTGGTATGAGAAGATGTTCGCCAACCGGACGATCATGGAATCGATCTGGTACACGGTAAGCTGCGCCGTCATCGCGACTGTCGTTTCGACGATCGTCGGAACCGTCACCGCGATCGGTCTTTCCAAGAGCAACAAGGCCCTGCGGGAAGCAATCAACCAGGTCAACAACCTGCCGATGCTCAATCCTGACATCGTCACCGCCATCGGCTTCATGCTGTTCTTTACAAGCCTGCGGATCAAGACCGGTTTCACGACCATGGTCCTGGCCCATATCGCGTTCTGCATTCCGTATGTGATTCTGTCCGTCATGCCGAAGCTGCGCACCCTCGATCCCAACCTCGCCGAAGCGGCGCTGGATCTTGGCTGCACACCGCTGCAGGCGCTGGTGAAAGTCATCATTCCCCAGATCATGCCGGGAATCATATCGGGCGCGCTGATTGCCTTCTCGATGTCGTTCGATGACTTCGTCATCTCGCTGTTCACGACCGGACCGGGCGTCAACAACATTTCGATCTACGTCTACGCGAATGTCAAACGCGTCAATCCAACCATCAATGCCTTATCGGCAATTATCGTATATGTCATCACGATCGTATTGATTCTTGTCAATGTCGTACCGTTGATCAGGGAAAGGAAAATGAAGAAAAATGAAAACTGAAAAGATTCTCAAGTCTGCCGTAGCGGCAGCAGCCGCCATCACTCTGACAGGCTGCGGAAGCAGCTCCACACCTCAGACGGAAACGATCGATGCCCAGACGGAATTCGGCTGCAGCACGATCAACATCTATAACTGGGGCGAGTACATGGGTGAAGATGTCATTCCCAATTTCGAGAAAACCTACAATGCCAAGGTCAACTATGACATGTTCGATTCCAACGAAAACATGTATACAAGACTGCTCGGCGGCAGTTCCTATGATCTGCTGGTGCCGTCCGACTACATGATCGAACGTCTGCTGAAGGAAGACCTCCTGCAGCCGCTTGACAAGGAGGCTCTGACCAACCTCGGCAACCTCGATCCGGAAGCAGTCGAAATGCAGAAGGTCTACGATCCCGATCTTGCCTATTCCGTTCCTTATTTCCGCGGTTCTGTCGGATTTGTCTACAACAAGAACAACATCTCCGAAGCCGAACTGGAAGAGAAGGGCTGGAATATTCTTCTCGATGAAAAACTGGACAACAAGGTCTTCATGTATGACAGCCAGAGAGACGCCTTCATGGTCGCCTTCAAGGCACTTGGCTATTCCATGAACACGGATAACGAAGAAGAGATCGAAGCAGCCTACGAATGGCTCAGGAAAGTCCATCAGACCGTTCATCCGGCTTATGTCACCGACGAAGTCATCGATGCCATGGCCTATCCGAACCCGAATGAAGCCAAGGATATCGCAGTCGTCTATTCCGGCGATGCGGCTTATATCCTCTCCATCAATGAAGACATGGGCTATTTCGAACCGAAGCAGGGCACGAATATCTGGAGCGACGGCATGGTCATTCCGAAGAATGCCGGCTGCCCGGCCCTCGCCAACGAATTCATCAACTTTGTTCTGGAATATGATTCCTCCTACGACAATTCGATCACGGTAGGCTATACTTCCACCAACCTGCAGGTCAAGGAAGACATTGCCAACGGCGAATATGCCGGCATCAACGCCTATCTGCCGCGTTCCGGCTATGACAAGGATGAAGTATTCCGCTACAACGACGTTCTCGTTCAGAAGCTGAGCGAGCGCTGGACGAAAGTCAAACTCGACTGATCACAAAGAAGGGAAGCAGATGCTTCTCTTTTTTTTGCGCGGAAGGCAATGGTTGGGAAAACACCTGCATATCGGATATAATTTCTGTGTCAAAAAGATTGGAGAAAATCATATGAAAGTATTGCTTGTCAACGGCAGCCCGAAAGCTGACGGCTGCGTCGGAAGAGCCCTGCAGGAAATGGTTTCCGTCTTTCAGGAAGAGGGTGTGGAAACGACGGTCCTGCATGTCGGAAACAAGGATATCCGCGGCTGTATTGCCTGCGGCAGATGCGGCGAACTGGGAAAATGCGTGTTCGATGACGCGGTCAACGAAGCCGCGAAGCTGTTTGAGGAAGCTGACGGAGTCGTCTTCGGCTCACCGGTATATTACGGTTCGGTCAACGGCACGATGCTGTCGTTCCTCGACCGGCTGTTCTACAGCACACCGTTTTCCAAGCGGATGAAGGTCGGAGCGGCTGTGACTTCCTGCCGCCGCGGCGGCAATACCGCGACATTCGACATCCTGAACAAATACTTCACGATCTCAGAGATGCCGGTCGCTTCCAGCCATTACTGGAACATGGTGCACGGTTTCACTGCCGAGGATGTCGAAAAGGACCTCGAAGGCCTGCAGACGATGCGCACCCTGGCCCGCAACATGACATTCCTGATGAAGAGCATCGCCCTCGGCAGGGAACAGTTCGGTCTGCCGGAGAAGGAAAAGCGCACTGTCACTCATTTCATGGACGGCAAATGATCCTGCTGCTTCAGCATGAATACTGTAAAACGTCTGTATCATACCGGTTTCGAAATCATACCCGAACCGGATATCACCGCCGGCCGCCGCAATGCCGACTTCGGACAGGGCTTTTATCTCTCTGACGATCAGGAA
Source organism: uncultured Erysipelotrichaceae bacterium (assembly GCA_902778375.1). Taxonomy (GTDB): domain Bacteria; phylum Bacillota_I; class Bacilli_A; order Erysipelotrichales; family Erysipelotrichaceae; genus Bulleidia. The sequence goes on along the minus strand of CACYXJ010000065.1, from coordinate 3,822 downwards.
TTCTCCAAACGCTGGGCGAAACAGAGAAAAGGACTGTCCGTCTATCTGAACTGCTATGAGCTCGATCCCGAAGGCCTGAACATCATGCACTTCGCAAGAGACGCGGAATGGTTCGGATACATTTTCGCCAACCGCTCTGGTCAGAAGGATGCCATGGCCGCATACGACGTGATCATCGGCCCGGTTGCCAACGACACGCTCTATGATACCTGGGGCATCATCACCAGCGGACTGATCGGCACTGAACAGGCTCTCGAGTTGCTTTCGCAGGGACCGCTCTATGAGCAGACAGTCATCAAGACGGAAAAAGCACTGGCGGCGCTCCGCTATGTGGAAACGGTACTTCTGACTGATGACGAGATCCAAAGATACCGCGAAACCGTACGGGACGAGGAAAAGCAGTTTCAGGAAGTGTTCCTGAAAAAGCTTGATGAAATCGATATCTGATAAAGCAATAAAAAGCCCTGGATGATCATCCGGGGCTTTTCAGGATAGCAGTTTCATACAGGCAATGTATGAATCTTCTTTTCGAAGACGTGGGGATGACGGGACTTGAACCCGTACGGTGTTACCACCAACGGATTTTAAGTCCGTTGCGTCTGCCGATTCCGCCACATCCCCAAAAAAAATGGAGGTTCCTGCCGGAATCGAACCGGCGATCACAGAGTTGCAGTCTGATGCCTTACCGCTTGGCTAAGGAACCGTTATTTTTTCAGTGCTAATTAATTATACGGGTTTGATATCAGTTTTGCAATATCAATTTCCGGGTGCTTTATCCCGATCGCATTGTTGAAAGTCTCAACAGATGAGATACAATACTGACAGAGGTGAATTTCTATGCTGAAAGAATACATGCTCGAGAAACTGGAGAAAGAATACCGTCTGGAAAAAAGAGATCTTGGCGACTATGCGAAGATCAGCAAACTCGTCGTAAACTTCATTAATGAAGCCTGGCGTGTCGAGGGCGTCGGCAATCTGTTTGCCATGGACATGAGTGCCATGTTCGGACTGATGAAGATGGAGACACTGGTTCTCTGCCCGGAGGAAAAGGATCTATCCTTCCTGAGCTGCGACGGCATCCATGTTTCCGGAAACGACACCGTAATCATGGAAATGGACCGTTCCGCCCTGCATGAGGAGGATCTGTCCGTCTTCGAACCGCTGAAGGAAAAGTATGCCTATCTTGAAGACTATCAGGCAGAACCGCGCTGGTATGACAGCTACCATCTGTCCTCCACCATCTGCAAGAAGGGAAAGAAGCAGACAGCCGACCTGGAAGCTTTTGGAAGGGAATACATCGATATCTATCTGCAGGCACTGAAGAACGCTCCGGTCTGCGACCCCGAAGCCAAGCGGCAGGCAACGGCAGATTATGCCCAGCGTCTGATCAGGGAAGGCGGCGTGGCCGTGGACGGCATGACGAAGATGATCGGTGCCAACCGGACGGAAAAACTCGTCGCCGAATACATGTTCCATATCCGCTGAAAACGAACGGAAACATCGCCGATGGCGGTGTTTTTCTTTGCATGTTATAATCGTTCCATGAAAATTCTGCTCAGCAACGATGACGGCATCGATGCTGAAGGACTGCTTGTCCTGGCCGATGCCCTGAAAAACGAACATGATGTATATATCGCCGCACCCAGCGGCCAGCGCTCCGCCTACAGCCATTCTGTGACATATTTTCATACGCCCAACAAGGCATACCGCTGCAGCATTCCCGGCATCCGCGAAGCCTGGGCCATCGACGGCACACCGGCTGACTGTGTCTACTATGCCATGTGCGGACTGTTCGATGCCGAATTCGATGCCGTGATTTCCGGCATCAACAACGGCCGCAATCTGAGCAGCGACTGCGTCTATTCCGGCACGGTCGGGGCAGCTGCCGAAGGAACGCTTTCCTATGTGCCTTCGATCGCGGTTTCCCTGTGCGGCCGCGACCTGGTGCATTACCATACCGCAGCCATGGTGCTGAAGGACGTCCTGGTGGATTTCCTGGACGACGATCGCAATCTGGACTACATGCTGAATATCAACGTGCCCGATCTTCCCTATGAACAGCTGAAAGGATTCAAGGCATCCGTGTTCGATTCGCCGATCGACTACCGGCGGCCCATCACTGTGGAAACGCTTGACGCCGATACATTGCTGCTGTCGCTTGACAGGCCCGGACCGGCCCGGCAGAAACATGTCCGGCTGGCGGAAGGGGATGCCGGCGCAGTCAGTGACGGCTATGTTTCCCTGACACCGATTTGGTTTGACATGGTCCACAAGGACTGTATGGAAAATGTAAGAAAACTGGAGAAGCTTTTCAGAAACCGCTAAGTTATTTTGTAGGCAAACCTGTTTGGCCATGATATTATATTTCCAGTAATGAGGGAGTAACAGCCTTCGGTTTTCCGGAGGGACAGGTCGTCATCACGATAGAAATATCCGGACTGTCTTAATTTGTAAGACTCATGCACATATTTTGTCTGAAGACTGTGCATGGGGGAATCAGAATAAAACTGCGCAGTCGGAAGACTGCGTTTTTTGACCCTTAACAGGAGGTAGAAATGTCAATTCTTCAATTGAACTGGGGGATGATCCTGGGCGGTTTCGGACTGTTCATGTTCGGTATCAAGTTCATGGGAAACGGTCTGAAGGCTGTCGCCGGCGACAAGCTGCGCGATTACATCAACCGTTACACATCCAATCCGCTTTCGGCATTGCTGATCGGTATTGTCATTACCATCATCATGCAGTCATCCTCGGCAACATCAGCAATCACGATCGGTCTGGTCCGGGCGGGACTGATGACGCTGGAACAGGCGGCCGGCATTATCCTTGGCGCAACCATCGGCACGACTGTCACTTCGTTCCTTATTTCTATCAATATCGAGAAATACGCGATGTTCATCGTCTTTGTCGGAACATTGCTGATCTGCTTCTTCAAAAAGCAGAAAACGATTTACATGGGCGAAGTCATTCTCGGCTTCGGTCTGATCTTCTTCGGTATGTCGAGCATGGGTGACGGTCTTGCCGCCCTCAAGGAACTGCCGGAGTTTGAAGCCTTTGCTCTGAGCATGAGCACCAATCCGTTGCTGGCAATGCTGGCCGGTGTCGGTCTGACTGCACTGGTGCAGTCTTCCGCCGCGACCATCGGTGTCGCCCAGAAGCTGTATCAGGCCGGTGCGATCACATTCTCGGCTTCGCTGCCGTTCATGTTCGGTGCCAATATCGGTACGACAATGACCGGTATCCTGGCAGCCATCGGCGGCTCGACAGAAGGCAAGCGGACAGCCTGTCTGCATACGACGATCAATGTCATCTCGACATTCTTCGGCATGCTTCTGCTGGTACCGTTCGCAAACTTCATCCAGGGTACGTTCGGCGGCCTGAATCCGATGATGCAGATTGCTGTCGCAAACATCATCTTCAAGACGATTACGACCCTGTGCTTCCTGCCGTTTACCAGACAGCTGGTCGCACTGACCAAGAAAATCATTCCCGGCGACGATTCTGCGGAAAAAGAAGTCGACATCGAGGAAATGGACGGCAATATCGCCAATGTCCTGCCTTCGGCTGCGGTTGACGCTTCCCGTCAGGCAATTCTCAAACTTGTGGATGTCGTCCGTCTCAACGTGACCCAGACACTGGACTTCTTCCGGGCAAGAGGCGATGCCGACGCCAAGGAAAAACTGGACAAGACGGAAGCGATTGCCAACCGGTTCGACCAGAAGATCACCGATTATCTGATCCGTCTTTCCAAGAAACCGAACCTGACCCGTCAGGATACCGACGATGTCCGTTTCCATCTTGACGCTGTCAAGAACTTCGAAC